>CAIOZS010000173.1 GCA_903862845.1 uncultured Thermoleophilia bacterium | reverse complement strand
TGCGTTGTTGAAGTACTGCGTGACGTAGTTGCCGGAGTCGTCGGAGAACTGGATGCGGTAGCGGCCCGCCGGCAGGCCGCCGAGGTCGTAGCTGCCATCAGCCGCGGTCTGCACGCCGTTGACCCACTCCCAGGCCCAGTCGCCATCACCTGTGTAGCGGAGCGCATTCACGTGGATGCCGTCGAGACCGCCGGCGCCGGGGCCCGCACCCCTGACCACCCCGGTGATGTGGCTGGCCAAGGCCAACATGGCGTCGACGCCGGTGGTCGGCGCGCCGGCTCTCACAAAGACGTTGTCGCCCAGGTCGATCGTCGGCGCGTTGTTGTAGTACTCCGATACGTAGTCGCCCGAGTTGTCACGGAACATGATGCGGTAGCAGCCCGCGGCCAGGCCGCCGAGGTCGTAGTGGCCGTCGATGCCGGTCGAGGCATCGCCGACGCGGTCCCAATCGCCGAAGTCGTTGCGCTCGAAGGCGGCGACCTCAATGTTACGGAGACCGACGCCGCTCGCGTTCATGACCGTCCCGGTGATGTGGCACGCCGCGTCGAGCTCGGCGTCGATGCCGGACGTCGTGTCGCCGGAGGTCACGGTAACGTCGTCGGCCAAGTCGAAGGTCGGCTGGTTGTCGTAGTACTGCCAGATGTAGTCGTCGGCGCGGAATTGCACCTTGTAGAGACCCGGAGAAAGGAAGTCGGCCTCGTAGATGCCGTCGGCGTCGGTCATCGCGCCGGGGACATCGACCCATTCGGAGCCGTCCCACTGGACGAGGGCGACATAGACGTCCTGAATCCCAGCTCCGCTATCGGCGGCGGTCACTGTGCCCGAGATGCCGCCGGGGAGGTTGGCCTGTGCCGGCGGCGCCGCGACGCCGACGAGCAGAGCCGCGAGCAGGATGCACACGCTGATCGCGAGGAGCGTAGGAACACTCGGCACGCGACGCCCCCGAAGCGAAGCGGAAGCGGGCCTTGGACGAACGCGACCTAGAGAACCCTTCATCGTACCCTCCCACATGGTTTGCCCACAGACCATTCAAGCGAACTCACCCCCTGCCGGCGTCCCCGCCGCCAGAAGCCAAGTACTGCAGAAGCGCGCCCTCCCTTGCGCGCACGAACCCTTTGGCTGCTGCTGATTCTACTACGGTCGACAACGGCGGCGGCAAACTTGAATTGGCGGCGAGGCGAGGCGCGGATGTGGGGCGCGCGTGCCGGGGGCGGCGACAAAGAGCAGCGCGAAGGCGATCCAGAACAAGGCGCCCGTGACGCGATTGTGGCAGCCGAACCAGGCGATCACCGGGGCAGTTTCCCTCGCGGCCTTCGCGACCCGCGGCCGGTGAAAATGGGCACTGATAGCAGGATCGGCCGCGGCGGCGGGGTAGTGCTGCGACGTAAGATAAGGATCGGGCCAATCCTTATCTTACCCTTTCGCACTACCCCGCGCGGGAGCGGCCGGGCAGCGAAACGCGGGCCATTTTCCCCTCGGGGGTCCTCGCGCCGCGCTCGGCGCTTCTTGCTCGGGTCACTTCACGGTGAACAAGACCTTGCCGAGGTCGAGACCGGGGAGGCTCGCGCCCTGGAGCGGCGCGCCGAAGGGGGCGGCCGCGGCCATCGTGGCGTCGATGCCGGAGGTCATCGCGCCGGCGGTCACGGCGACGTCGTCGCCCAGTTCGGCCGTCGGCTTGTTGTTGTAGTACTGCCTGACGTAGTTGCCGGAGTCGTCGGAGAACTGGATGCGGTAGCGGCCCGTGGGCAGGAAGCCGAGGTCGTAGGTGCCATCGGCGGCGGTCTGCGTTCCCCAGACTTCTTCCCAGCCGCCGGAGCCGTCTGGGCGGACGGCGGTCACCCAGATGCCGCCGAGACCGTCTGCGCTTGCGTCCGTGACCGTCCCGCCGACGTGGCCGGCCAGGGCCAGCCTGGCGTCGATGCCGGACCGCGTGCCGCCGGCGGTCACGACGACGTCCTCGCCCAGGTCGATCGTCGGCTGGTTGTTGTAGTACTGAAGGACGTGGTTGCCCGAGTCGTCGTAAAACTCGATGCGGTAGGTACCCGCGGGCAGGCCGCCGAGGTCGTAGGTGCCGTCGGCGGCGGTCTCCGTACTTCTGACGCCTTCCCAGGGAAAGTCGCCGGAGCCGGTGTTGCGGCCGGCGGTGACGTAGATGCCGCCGAGACCGGCGCCGCTGGCGCCCGCGCCCGTCCTGCCGAGCTCCTGCGTGACCCTCCCGGTGACGTGGCCGGCCAGGGCCAGCCTGGCGTTGACGTCGGACCGCGTCGCGCCGCCGTTGACCACGACATCGTCGCCCGCCTGCATCGTCATCTTGTTGTTGTAGAACTGCTCGACGTAGACGCCGGACTGGTCCCAGAAAGCGATGCGGTAGCTGCCCGCCGGCAGGCCGCCGATGTCGTAGGCGCCGTCGGCGGCGGTCTCCTGCTCGACGACCTCCTCCCAGGGACGGTCGCCGGAGCCGGCGTCGCGGTAGACCTGCACCACAATGCCGCCGAGACCCGCGGCGCTTGCGTCCGTGACCGTCCCGGTGACGTGGCCGGCCGGGACCAGCCTGGCGTTGATGCCGTAGCGCGTCGCGCCGGCGGCCACCGCGACGTCGTTGGCCGCGTCGATTGTCGCTGCGTCGTTGAAGTACTGCGTGACGTAGTTGCCGGCGGAGTCGTCGCGGAACTCGATGCGGTAGGTGCCCGCGGGCAGGGCGCCGATGTCGTAGGTGCCGTCGGCGGCGGTCGACGTGCCGCCAGGGACTGTTTGCCAGTCATCCGGGCCCCTGTAGACCTTGGCGCTGACGGAGATGCCCTCGAGACCGGCGGCGCCCGGCCCCGCGCCCCTGACTCTCCCGGTGATGTGGCTGGCCAAGGTCATCACGGCGTCGACGCGGGTGGTGGTCGCGCCGGCGTTCACGAAGACGTCGTCGCCCAGGTCGATCGTCGGTGCGTCGTCGTAGAACTCCGAGACGTAGCTGCCGGAGCTGTCCCAGAAACCGATGCGGTAGCTGCCCGCGGCCAGGCCACCCATGTCGTAGCGGCCGTCGATGCCGGTCGCGGCACCGCCGACCCAACGCCAATCGCCGAAGCCGCTGCGCTCGAAGGCGGCGACCCCGATGCCGCTGAGACCGACGGCGCTCGCGTTCGTGAC
>CAIOZS010000172.1 GCA_903862845.1 uncultured Thermoleophilia bacterium | reverse complement strand
TGCTTCACTCGGCGGACCTTGCGACAGGATGATCCACGAACACCTGTGCCGGCAGGGCCCACGGCGAGTCGTCGACCGGCACGGGCCGGCCGGCGGCCTCACGGCCGCTCCCCAGCGAGACGGTGAGCGGCAGGAGCGAGGGCGCCGCGAGGAGCAGCGTCACCGTATCGGTCGCGGTCACGAAGGCGGTCACCTGCAGCGGGTCCCCGGCGGCGCGCACCACGAGGCCGCCGGCCTCCCCCGGACGCAGGGACGCGCCGCCGCCCGCAAAGCGCAGGGTGACGGTCAGGCCGCCGTCGTAGCGCGCGCTCTTCAGTCTGGGCGCGGAAGGGACCGCGCGGTGAAGGACGGCGGCGAAGACGGCGGCGGCCCAGCGGTGGGCGGCGACCAGCTCGTCGTCCGCATCCGTGAAATGCGCGTGCCCGTGCAAGTCGATGTCGTACAGCGCGGGGCCCGCCAGGGCCCAGCCCGCGCGCCAGCCCTGCTGCTGGGCGAGCCGGATGGCGTTGACACCACCGGCCGACCACGCACGCGGGTCGTAGTCGCCGATCTGTGCGACGACCAGCGGCGCTCGGCAATCGTGGGCCAGGGCGGCGGCCAGGCTGCGGAGCCCCGCCGCGTAGGCCTGTCTGGAGGTCAACCTGCGGGCGTCGGCCTCGCCCTGCCAGAAGAGCACGGCTCGCACCCGCCCGCCGACGGCGCGCACGCGGCGCAGCATCGAGCCGAAGAGGGTGCGGCTCGGGTGAGACGCCGCGGGGTGCTCCTCCCACCTCACGATGGAGCTGCCGCTCTTGGCGCAGGGCACGAACGCCACGGGCACGTTCTCGGCCGCCATGAGCTCCGTCGCGAGGAGCGGCCACACCGAGCCGCCCGCGTCGCCATCGGCGCTCACGCGGTCGACCTGGCCGGCGGCGCTGTCGACCGGGTCGACAAGGTCCTTCCAGCGATCGTCGTTGCCGAAGAGCGCCGCCCTCAGCACTGGGTGCGCGTACTGGTTCGGGGAGGTGCCGCGCCCGCTGGCGTTGCTCTGACCGGCGACCACGTAGATGTCGCCGACGCCGACGTACTCACAGCTCGCGACGACATCCTGACGCGAGGCGCTGCGCACCTGAAGCGTCGCCTGGCCCGCCGGGCGGTCACCCAGACGCAGCGTGAACCTGCCGTCAGGCCGACCCGCGAACGGCACCCACGGCTCGTCCCCCCAGCGCACCTCCAGGTCGTTCCCCAGACCGGCGGCGCGGCCCGCGATGAGGATGTCGCCGCGTCCATCGGCGCCACGCTGGAAGACCTGGAAGCTGTGCGGCGAGCTGAGGAGCAGCGAGGCGTCTTGCGGCCCCGCGGCGGCGAGCGTCGCCGGCGCAGCGATCGCGACGCCGCACGTCACCATCACGAGCGCCAGCGCGGCCTTCATTCTGCCGACGATCACGTGCCCTCCCCATCGCGCCGCCGCCATTCCAAGGTGGACGCAGACGCTGCCAGGTCGGCTGGCGCCTGCAGGCGGAGTCGAACCGCCGAGCTGCCGCCGGCAAGCCGACATCTTCTGCGACTGAGCTGCGCCGGCTCGCGCGCGGCGCCCATCGTGCGCGCTCGCCCAGTGTATCCAGTGGCGCCGGCTACGGGAACCGCAGGCGGCACTGCCGGGCGACGGCACGGCGCCGAGGCCGAGAGGGGCCCTGAGCCCCTGCTATGATTTGAGCATGTCGTCGTTGTCCTTCACCCCGCCTCGGCCGGCGCGGCGCGGCGCGCCCCTTCGGCTCGCGGCGGCGATCGTGGGCGGCCTGCTTCTGGCTGTTTTCGCGACGACCGCCGCCGGCGGGCACGGGTCTCCGTCGGCCGCCGGCGGCGCAGTCGGTCCGGCGCCCACGGTCAAGGCCTGGACGGCCACGCTCATCGACCGGCGCACCGGCCTTGTGCTGTGGTCCAAGGGCTCGTCTCGCCGCCTGCCCCCCGCCTCGTGCACCAAGATCATGACGGCGCTCGTCGTGCTTGAGCATGTGAAGAAGCTCGGCCTCTACGCCACCGTGCCCGCGATCCCTCTACCCCAGGAGGTGGGCGTCGCTCTGCGGCCGGGCGACCGCATCACCATCCAGCAGGCGCTGAGGGCGCTCATGGTGAGGAGCGCCAACGACGCGGCGCTCACGTTAGCGAGCTACGTCTCCGGTAGTGAGAAGCTCTTCGTCAAGCTCATGAATGCGCGTGCCGCGGCCCTCAAGCTGAAGGACACCCACTTCGTCAACTGCCGCGGCAGACCGGTGCCCCACCAGTACTCCTGCGCCGCCGACCTCGCCGAGCTCGGCCGCGTGGCCATGCGCGACGCCCGCTTTCGCGATCTGGTGCGCATCAAGCACACCGTCATCCGCTACCCGCCCGACCACGCCGTGCCGATCAAGAACCACAACCGCCTGCTCGACTACGCCTGGGGCGACGGCATCAAGGCGGGCGCCACCGACGTCTCGGGCATGGTGCTCGTCGGCTCCGGCAAACCGGGGCTCGTGCCCCTCATCGTCGTCACCATGCACGAGCCGAATCGCGACCAGGAGGTCACGGACGCAGTCGCGCTGTTCACGTGGGGGTCGGCCCAGTACGCGCGGCGCACGATCGTGAACGTCGGCGACCCGGTCGCAAGCCTCCCGCTGGACGACGGCGGCGGCGTGATGCTGTCCGCGCGCACGAAGCTGGTGACAGTAGTACGCGCCGCGGCGAGCGTCACCATCGTGGTCTCCGCGCCCGCCTCGCTGCCCACGCGACCGGCGATAGGCGCCGTCGTCGGAACCGCCACGTATGTGGCCGACGGCCTGCACTTGGGCACAGTGGACCTCGTGGCCGCCGCGCCGGCGGCGTCCTCGCCGGCGGCCCGCTGACCAGTCAGCCGCGACCCCCCGTCATCGCCTTGAAGCGCTCGACGGAGTTGATCGGGATGCCCAGGAGCTCGGCGATGTGGAACTTGGCCTCAAGCCCCACGGGGTCGTCGATGTAGAGGATCTCGCCGGCCTCGGTGAACGAGCCCAGACCGCGCTCCTTGCGCACGTCCAGCATCACCACCGGGTCGCTGAGGTCCATCAGCGAGACGCCCAGCTTCTGCGCCACATGCTCTTTGGCCTGCTTCAGCCGCATCCCCCGGGTGATCTGCATCCGGGCCACCAGATCTCCAGCGGTCCGGATGCCGCCCATCCCCGAGGCTACGCCGTGGCTGATCGCCTGGCCGTAGACATCGCCCGCCCCGACCTACAAGCCGTCGAGGCGCAGGATGTCGACCGCCGATCTGGAGGCCCGCGACGCGGCGTCTCCGGGCGGCAGGATGTGCATCGGCACGCCGCCCACGCCCATGCCCCCGTTGAGGTGCACGGGCACGGTCGCCTCCTCGCAGCACTGCTTGACGATGGTGATCGTGCGCGCCACGTTCCAGGCGACCGACTTGCCGGTGTTGACGTTGATCGCCGGCCCAAAGATGGTGACCCCCGCCTTGGCCGCGAGCTTCATCTGCTCGCGCGGCCAGAGGCCGGCCAGGCGCACGCCGTCGTACTCCAGCTCGCCGTGCATGCCGAGCACGAACTCGCTGGCCATACCGATCTGGATGCCGAGGTCGGGAAAGCGGGCACGGATGCGCTCGATCGCCTGGAGCGCCGCCAGAAAATCGGCATCGCCGGCCGCGCCGGCGGTGTCGAGATCGATGAAGTCGGCGCCGGCCTCGGCCATGCTCGCGGCGACGAGGACGATGTCGTCGACGGCCAGCTCCACCGCCTCTTCCTGGGCGGCGCGCGACTCGGCGATCTTGCCCATCGGCAAGAGCTGCGCCCAGTTCGCAATGGGACCGTCGGGCACTGTGTACAGGCCGAGGTCGGGCATGGCGCCGTATCCACACGGCGCCGTGAGGAGGAACTGCGCCTGGCGCATGGTCGTCTGTTCAAGCCCGAGCACGGCCTTCGCCGGCTTGTACGAGTAGTCGTGGTGGTAGAGCTCGACGGAGTCGGCGCACAGGTACTGCTCGTAGTACTGCAGATCGTTGACGCGCGTTCCGATGTCCTGGCTGCCGCAACCGTCGTAGCTCAGCGTGACCTCGTCGCCGATGTCGACGGCGCTGAACCGTGAGCGGCTGCTGAAGATGTCGAGGAGGTGCGCGATCTCGTCCTCGGTGAGCGGCTCCACCTTGGCGCGCTTGACCGCGGCCGCCACGCCGTCACGAATGGCGGCTTCGATCTCGGCAGGCGTGAGAAACACCAGCGCGCCGTCGCCCATGCGCGTCGGGATGGGATGCTCGGTCACTCTTGCCCCCTGTTCGGCTTGACGGAGGGCCGCCGGCCCCCGCGTTCAGTGCGCAAGGCACCCGCGGCGTGGCCCTTCGTGCCCACGGGTCGCTCGCCGGTGCCGCAATGATTCGGCGGGCCTGAGCCTACACGCGAGGCAATGACCTGTCATGGAGTGATATCTCGGCAAAGTTGGCGGCCGCGCGCGGACAGAGCTAATTGAAACGCCGACATGGACGGCGGATCGGATACTGGGCCGGAGCCCCCGCAGGAGAGCACCCGATGGTGCTACCGCCGCTGCGCGGCGTCGCCACGAGGCGGCCGGCGTCGTTCGAGGCCGCCGGCACCGGCCCGGAGGGACGGCCAAAAGAACGAGGCCCCGCCAGGAAACGGGGCCTCGTAGCTGAGCTTGTGGGCAAACCCTCGTGCGGGGGTTTGTCGCTTGCCGGCCGTAGGAGCCGACACCAAGTCTGCCCCGCCGGTATTGCGCCGGCGTGAAGCCCCGCGTAGCGGCGCGAAGTGCCGGTTGCCCCGCGGTTAACGCACAGGAGGGGAGCCGGGATCAGCGTGAATCCACGCCTGCGCGCGCGTGGCCGCGAGGTGGGCAGGGATGCCGCGGCTGGGGGCGGGACCCGCCTGCCCTCAGGCCGTGGTTCGCCCGGGGCCGGGGCGAACCAAAGAGAAGATAGGAGGTACCAGCTCTTCGTGCTGGCAGCGGGCTTCTCAGAGTCGGGAAGCGTCGCAAGACGCACACTAGGGGCGCTGCATGAAGGAAGTGTTAACTTATTATTAAGCGATATTAAGCGCGACGCAAAGCGTCCGCCGTTCAGTCGTTGCTGCCGGCCGCCTCGGGAGCGTCTCGACGCTCAGGGCAGCGCATCATCGCCAAGGGAAAGCCGGCCGGCCGCCGCGTCCGCCGAAGCATCGGCGGCGGCCAGGAGCTTGCGCAGCTCATCCTCGCCCAGGATGACGACGCCCAGGCGGCTCGCCTTGGCCAGCTTGGAACCGGGATCCTCGCCGACGACCACGTAGTCCGTGGCCTTGCTCACGGAGCCGCTGACCCGGCCTCCCCGGGCCTCAATCAGCGCCTGGGCTTCGCCGCGAGGGAGTGACGACAGCTTGCCTGTAAGGACGAACGACTTGCCCGCGAGCTCGCCCTCGGCACGCCGCGGATGCTCCTCCGCAAGCCGCAGCCCTGCGGCGCGGAGCTTTTCGAGGGTGTCGCGGTTGTGCTCGTCGGCCAGATACTGCTGCACCGCCTCGGCCACCACGGGGCCCACACCGGGGACGCCGGCGAGCTCCTCGACGGACGCTGCCCGCAGCGCCTCGATGCTCGGGAATCCCAGGACCAGGGCCTGCGCCGTGACGGCGCCGACGTGACGGACACCGAGGGCGAAGAGCAGGCGCGCGAACGGGCGCGTCCGGGATTCGTCGATGGACGCAAGGACGCGGTCGGCGCGCTTGGCCGCGCCGGTCTTCTGGTCGAGCGCGAACCCCTCGAGCTCGACCAGATCCTCCCGGCGCAGGGCATACAGGTCGGCGACGTCGCGGACGAGGTCCTCGGCGTAGAGGTCTTCGACCAGCCTCTCTCCGACGCCGTCGATGTCCATGGCGCCCTTGCTCACGAAGTGCTTGATGCTCTCCACGAGCTGCGCGGGACACGAACGGTTCGGGCAGCGCACGGCGACCTCGCCGGTCTCGCGTACCACGTGCGCCCCGCAAGCCGGGCACGCCCCGGGCATCTGCCACTCGGGGAGGGCGGCGTGACGCGCGGAGCGTTCTTCACGCCGCCCGTCCTCTTCCGCCCACCCCTCGAGCACCGGCCCTACGACCTGCGGTATGACGTCGCCGGCGCGCTGCAAGATCACGTCGTCGCCGGGCCGGATGTCCTTGCGGCGGATGTCGTCTTCGTTGTGCAGCGTGGCGCGCTCGACGGTGACGCCGCCGACGAACACCGGCTCCAGCACCGCGAACGGCGTGAGCACTCCGGTGCGCCCCACGTTGACCTCGATACCGTGCAGACGCGTGATCACGGTGGTCGGCGCGAACTTGAAGGCGATCGCCCAGCGGGGATCGTGCGCGACGCTGCCCAGCGCCGCCTGTAGCGCGAAGGAGTCCACCTTGACCACGGCGCCGTCGATGTCGTAGTCCAGGTCGGCGCGGCGCTCCTCCCAGGCGCGGCAGGCCGCGGCCACAGCGTCGATGCTGTCCACGACGACGATCTGCGGGTTCACGCGGAAGCCCTGCGCCCGCAGCCACTCCAGGGCGCTGTGGTGATCGGGCAGGTCGAGGCCCTCGCTGAAGCCGATCGCGTAGCACCACAGATCGAGCGGCCGCGCGGCGGCCACTGCCGGGTCGAGCTGGCGGATGGAGCCGGCGGCGGCATTGCGCGGGTTGACGAACGCGGGCTGGCCGGCGGCCGCGCGCGCCTCGTTGAGGCGCGAGAAGGCGGCCAGAGGCAGGTAGACCTCACCGCGCACTTCCACCACCGCCGGCGGCTCCGAGCCGCGCAGGCGCAGCGGCAACGCGCCGATGGTGCGCAGGTTGGCGGTGACGTCCTCCCCCTCCTCCCCGTTGCCGCGCGTGGCGCCCCCATCGAAAAGGCCGTCGCGGTAGGTGAGCGAGATGGCGAGCCCGTCGATCTTGGGTTCGACGACGTACCGCAGCGGCACGTCGTCGTAGCCCTTACCCTCGAGTAATCGCCGGTTGCGCTGGTCCCACGCGAGCAGCTCGTCCTCGTCGCGGGCGTTGGCCAAAGAGAGCATCGCCTCGAGGTGGCGCACCTGCGCGAACTTCTCCAGCGGGGCGGAGCCGACGCGCCGGGTCGGCGAATCGGGAGTGCGCAGCTCGGGGTGCTCCGCCTCGAGCGCTTGCAGCTCGCGGTAGAGCGCGTCGTACTCGGCGTCGTCGATCTGCGGCCGGTCGAGGACGTAGTACAGGTAGGCGTGATGGTTGAGCATCTCGCGGAGCTGCGCGGCTCGCGCGTCGGCCCGGTCTGCGTCGTTCACGCCTCCCCCTCTCGCGTCGGCGCCGCGCCCGGCGTCAGGCGCCCCCGCTGCCGGCGACGCGCGCGCCCTCGCCGCGCAGGCAGAGGGCGATCAGCTCGAGCGGCTCGCTCAGCCAGAAGTCGGGGCCGGCCGCCAGCAGCGCCTCGCGGCCGAACACGCCCCAGGCAACGGCGGCGGTGGTCATGCCGGCGGCCGCGCCCGCCTCGATATCGAACGGGCTGTCGCCGATGTAGATGGAACCTGCGGCCGTCGCCCCCAGCCGCTGCAGGCAGAGCTGCAGCGGCACAGGCGACGGCTTGTGCTCGGTGGTGTCGGTCGCCGTGACCACGGCGTCGAAGCGTTCTTCGAGGCCCATGGCGCGAAACGCCATCCCGGTCGTGTCGCGGCTCTTGCTCGTGACGATGCCGGTGCGGCGCCCGGCGGCCTTGAGCGCGTCGAGCACCTCCTCGATGCCGTCGTACCCGCGGATGAGCTCGTCGTGACGGCGATGGTTGTACTCGCGGTACACGTCGTAGAGCTCCCGCGCGTGCTCTGCCGACAGGGACTCCATCTGGGCGAGCAGGGGCCGCCCCACGCCGGCGATGATGACCTCGTCGGGCAGCACCTCGCCGAGCACCGTGCTCGTGGCGTAGCGGAAGGACTTGACGATGAGCTCGACGGTGTCGACGACGGTGCCGTCGAGATCGAACACTACGGGGTCGAACCCGGGATGCCGGCGCAGCTCAGGCACGAAGCCTCTCCAGGTCGAGATCCCAGGTGGCGAGCGCGGCGAGCAGCTCGGGGTCCAGCAGGTCGTAGCGCAGCGGCGTGACCGCGACGCAGCCGCGGCCGACCACGTCGAAGTCGGTGTCGGCCCACTCCCCGGCCGTGGGATGGTCGCAGGGGACGAAGTGCTCGGACGCTCCGGCCAGGGGGTCGGCGGCCGGCGTGCCGGCGGGCGAAGCCGCCCCGGCGCCGTCGCCGCTGAGGAAGACGCGGTCCCAGCAGCTGGCACCGCCCAGCCGCGCCGGGTGGATGCCGGCAATGTCGGCCAGCGGCCTGTCCGGAAGGTTGATGTTGAGGATGCTGTGGCGAGGCAGGCCGCGAGCGATCACGTGCTTCACCATGGCGCGCACCAGCGGCGTAGCCTCGGCCAGCCAGCCGGGCGCGCGGCTCTCGACCGAGAAGGCGAGCGCCGGACGCCCGCGAAGCGCCGCCTCGAGGGCAGCGCCGACGGTGCCCGAATACGTGACGTCGGCACCCATGTTGGCGCCGCAGTTGACCCCCGAGACGACGAGGTCCGGGGCGGCGCCGCGCACACCGAGGAGTCCGATGCGCACGCAATCCGACGGCGTGCCGTCGCAGGCGAGGCCCGGCCATCCGTCACCGAACGTCGCCGGCTCCAGACGCAACGGGCGGTCGATGGTGATGCCGCGCGCGACCGCGCTGGCGTTGTGATCGGGAGCGATGGTGGCGACCTCGCCGAGGCCATCGACGGCGGCGCGCAGCACGGCGAGGCCGGGGGCGTGGATGCCGTCGTCGTTGGTGAGCAGGATCTGCAGGGTCACCGCCTCATTGTAGCCGACGCGCCCCCGTGAGATTGCCCCGCGGCCGGTCTCGAGTCGCGGCGGATCGCGCCAACGTCAACGCGCGCCGCACCCTGTCACCCTCGCGCTCCGGCGCGGCCTTCGGTAGTCTATCCGGTAGGCGCTCCCCCCAAGGTCCGCGGCAGGAGAACCGTGGGCCTCGTCGTATCAGTGCCAAGGCAGGGTTAAGAAGGAGTCTGGTGACCGACGCGAAGCATGCCCCCCACGATCTGGGCGGCCGTCGATTGACGGTCCGTCGCGCGGCCGCCCTCGCCGCCGCTCTCAGCGCCGTCTCGTGCCTCGTCTTCTTGCTCGGCGCCGACTATCTGTGGCCTCTCTTCATCTTCCCGCTCTTCCTCAGCGCCGTGTTCTTCTTCGAGCTCGGCAGCCTCGCCGTCACCTTCTGGCTGGGCAACTTCTTCGTCCTGTACTACAGCCTGCGCGCGCCGGCCACGGCGGGCGTCGTGCGGCAGGCCCTGCTCGGGATGGTGCTCTTCTTTCTCGCCGGCCTGCTGCTCGGCCGCGTGCAGCGCAAGAACCACGAGATGCAGGCGCTCCTTGCGGCCTCGTCGCTCAGCGACCGCCTCACGGGCCTCTACAACTACGGCACCTTCGTCGACTACCTGCACAACGAGGTCACCAAGATCGATCGTTACGGCGGCGAGCTCACGCTCATCATGCTCGACCTCGACCACTTCAAGCAGTTCAACGACCGCCACGGGCACGAGCCCGGTAACGACGTGCTGCGGCGCGTCGGGGCGACCCTGCGCGGCGCGGTGCGCGACGCCGACATGGCGGCGCGCTACGGCGGTGAGGAGTTCACTGTGCTCATCCGCGGCGACGAGACGCACGGCTACGAGCTTGCCGAGCGCCTGCGGCGCGCTATCGAGACCACGGCCGTCGAAGTCCGCGGAGGCGGCGAGGTGTTCTGCACGATCTCGGCGGGCGTGGCCACGTACCCGGTCGGCGCGAACGACGAAACCGAGCTCGTCGAGCGCGCCGACGACGCCCTCTACGAATCCAAGCGCCGCGGCCGCAACCGCGTGACGATCTACGCCGGCGTGGCCGAGCAGAGCGCGCTGCCGGCGAGCCTGAGCGCCTGAGGGCGGCCGCCCCTGCGGCCCGCCGCCCCGCCTGCGGGTCAGGTCGCCTTCTGCTTCTCTTTCGGCTTGGCGCCGTCTTTGGCCGGCTTGGCGGCCGGCGCCGGCGCCTTCTCGCCGCCGGAGGACTCATCCTTCGCGGAAGACGTGCCCTCGCCGGAGGTCTCGCCGCCGCCGTCCGCCCCGTCGCGGCTCCCGGGGCGCCGGCCGGAGCCCTTGCCGTAGTCTGTCGTGTAGAACCCGGACCCCTTGAAGTGGATGGCCACCGGGTGAAGCACCTTGCGCAGCGTGCCGCCGCACTTCGTGCACGTTACGAGCGGGTCGTCGCTCATCCGCTGCATGACGTCGAACGAGTCGCCGCACTCGTCACACCGATACTCATAGATAGGCACGCAGGAGGCTCCTTCGCGTGGTCCGGAGACAATCAGTCTAGCACAGCGCCCTCTTGGACCTCGGGCTGCGCCGCGGCCTGCGGCGCAAACGGCGGCAGATGCCCGGCGATGATCTGCGCGGGCCCCCAGGCGCGGATGCGCTGCCAGGAAGCGAGCAGCTCGGCAGCCGCGGGCCCGGAAGGCCGTAAGGCGTCGAACTCGGCGCGCCCCGGCCCGATGGTGTCGCCGCACAGCACGACTGGGCCGGCGGCGGTGTCGACGCGCAGGCTGATGTGGCCGTCGCAGTGCCCCGGCGTGCGCGCCCAGGCCACGCCCGGCGCAAGCTCGCCCTGCTCGCCGGACAGCCGGCGCACCGGGAGCAGCTCGAGTAGGCCGCCGACAAGCGTCCACGAGGGCGAGCGCGTCTCGAGCGCGTGCACCGCCACCGGCGCCATGAGGTCGGCGCAGGCGCCGGCGTGGTCCAGATGGGCGTGCGTCAGCACGACGAGGTCGACATCAGCCGGGCTCAGGCCCCAAGCTTCGAGAGCTCTGACGACGGGCGCGTTCTGCAGAGGCAGACCGGGATCGACGACGATAGTGCGCGCGCCGCGCAGCAGCACCGTGTTGGGAAAGGTAGTCATGCCGACGACCGGGCGCTCGCCGCGCAGGCGACGGTACTGAACGAAGGCCTCGGGCGAGTGAAACTCAGGCAGGACGTCGATGCGTCCGTCTTCGACGCTGAACACGAAGCGCGCCGTGGGGATGAGAATGTCTACCTGGTACATGGGGTGGCAAGAAGAGGCCGCGGGGGCGTTGAGGCGCGCCTGGCCTGCGTCATCCGCGCCGGCCCCCCGGCGCGGCGGCGCGCCTCACGCGGGAGCGCGGCCTTCGTCGTCGTCGCGGGCGTAGATGAAATCGATCTTGTCCATGTTGAGGAGAACGAAGGGTGCCGTGTCGAGCAGCTCCTTCGTGGCCTTGTTGTAGATGCGCACCTGGGACAACGTGAGATGAGCCTCGTTGAAGGCGCGGATGTAGTCGGAGGCGCGCCGCGAGCTGGCGCGGTTACCGACGCCGAAGTGTGCGACCCCGACGATCTTGAACTCGCCGATGTAGGCCACGATCTCGAGCTCCTTGAAGCCCGTGTCGGACTGCCCACCCTCGCGGGCAACGGCTCCCTCGTCTTCCATGCTCTCCCCCTTCGTCCCGTCATCCGGCTAGCCGTCGGCCGGCGTGTGCTCCGCCTCGGCCGAGGTGGAGCCGGCCTGCGAGCACGGCGTGCCGGCAAAGGCGCTCAGCGAGCCGCCGCCCGGGCGCAGCGCAAGCCGCAGCCGCGTGAGCGCGGCGCGGCGAGACTCGCCGCGTCGCGGCGCCACCACGCCCAGCGCCGCGTCCACGGCGCTCCCATAGATGAGGCTGCGCCTGACCATCGCCGACTGACTATACCGAGGCTACCTGGTGAACGCCAGAGAGCCGTCCACGAGGTCCACCTTGACCGTGTCGCCCTCCTCGAACTCGCCGCGCAGCAGGGCGCTCGACAAAGGATTCTCGACGAGGCGCTGAATAGCGCGCTTGAGCGGGCGCGCGCCGTACTCGACGTCGTAGCCTTGCTCCGCCACGTATGCCTCGGCGGCCGCGCTCACTTCGAGGGTCATGCCCTGGCCCTTGACCAGCTCGCGCAGGTGCGTGAGCAGCAGGTCGACGACCGCGGTGAGCTGCTCGCGGCTGAGCGGGTCGAAGACGATGATCTCGTCGACGCGGTTGAGGAACTCCGGGCGAAAGGCCTTGCGCAGCTCGTCGAGCAGGCGCTTCTCCATGCCCTCATGGCCCAGCTCGTCGCCCTCGGCGGCGAAGCCGAGCCGATGCTTGCTGATCACATTGCTGCCGATGTTGCTGGTCATGATCACGACTGTGTTCTTGAAATCGACCGTGCGGCCCTTGCCGTCGGTGAGACGGCCGTCGTCGAGGATCTGCAGCAGCGCACCAAACACGTCCGGGTGCGCCTTCTCGATCTCGTCGAAGAGGACGACGCTGTACGGCCGGCGGCGGACCTGCTCGGTGAGCTGACCGCCCTCGTCGTACCCCACGTAGCCGGGCGGCGCCCCGGTGAGCCGGGACGCGGTGTGCTTCTCCATGTACTCGCTCATGTCGAGGCGGATCAGAGCGGCCTCATCGTCGAAGAGGAGCTCGGCGAGGGCGCGCGCCAGCTCGGTCTTGCCCACGCCCGTCGGGCCGAGAAAGATGAACGAGCCGATGGGCCGCTTGGGGTCTTTGAGGCCGGCGCGCGCGCGGCGGACCGCTTCGCTGACCGCCGCCACCGCGCGCTCCTGGCCGATCACGCGGCCGTGAAGGTCGTCCTCCATGGCGAGCAGCTTGTCGGCCTCCTCCTGCAGCATGCGCTGCACGGGGATGCCGGTCCACTTGCTCACCAGCGCGGCGATATCATCGGCGTCCACGGTGGCGTCGGCGATGCCCTTGTCGGCGAGCCAGGCGTCCTTGGCCGTGACGAACGTCGCCTGGATCTTGACGCTCTGGTCCTTGAGCTGAGCGGCGCGCTCGTAGTCCTGCGCCTGCACGGCCGCGGCGCCCTCGCGCGTGAGCTCCTGCAGCTTGAGCTCCATGTCGCGCAGGTCGGGGGGCAGCATGGTCGCCTCGATGCGCAGCTTGCTGGCCGCCTCGTCGAGCAGGTCGATGGCTTTGTCCGGAAGGTAGCGGTCGCTGATGTAGCGGTCGCTCAGGTGCGCGGCTTCACGAAGCGCCGCGTCGGTGATGCTCACCTTGTGGTGCGCCTCGTACTTGTCGCGCAGGCCCATCAGGATGGCGACCGTCTCCTCGACCGTGGGCTCGCCGACGAGGATGGGCTGAAAGCGGCGCTCGAGGGCGGCGTCCTTCTCGATGCGGGCGCGATACTCGTCGAGCGTCGTCGCGCCCACGCACTGCAGCTCGCCGCGGGCGAGCATCGGCTTCATCATGTTGGAGGCATCGATGGCGCCCTCGGCGGCGCCGGCGCCCACCACGGTGTGCAGCTCGTCGATGAACAGCACGACGTCTTTGGAGCGCTGGATCTCGTCGAGGGCGCCCTTGAGACGCTCCTCGAACTCGCCGCGGTACTTGGAGCCGGCGACCATGGCGCCGAGATCGAGCGCCAGGACGCGCCGGCCGCGAAGCAGCTCCGGCACGTCGGCATTGACGATCTTCTGCGCGAGCCCGTCGGCGATGGCCGTCTTGCCCACGCC
>CAIOZS010000171.1 GCA_903862845.1 uncultured Thermoleophilia bacterium | reverse complement strand
CCGCAGAAACCAGACCCAGAGCGCCGCCAGAAGGAGGTAGACGACCGCCAGGGGCGCGCTGCGCGTGAAGATGTAGCCGCCCGAGAGGAAGCTGAAGAGACCCGCGCAGGCGAGCGTGATCGCGAACGGCGCCGCGTCGCGTAGCCCGCGCGGCGCCCGGTGCCCTACGCCCGCAGTATTTGGACCCGCCTCCATCGACGGCATTATACTGACATTGCACACCACGAGAGCCGGAGACGGTGCCGCGGATCCCGGCCACTGTTCTCAAGACGTCTTCTGTGGAAGTAGTCGCCGGCTTGCGATACAAGCACCAGTCAAGGACAATCACGTCTGGGCAGGGACTTCATGTGTGCATAGCAAGTGCCGTGAGGGGGGTGAAAGATATGAAGACCAAACTGATGGGCGCCATCACGATCGCCGTGCTGCTGCTCCTCGTGTTCGCCGTGGTGGCTCAGGCTGCGGTCCCGCAGTCGGTCATCGATGCGATCCTCGCGGACGCCGCGGACGGCCACATCGACGGCAACTGGTCGGCCGCGGAGATCCGCGCCGCCATCGCGTACGCCCAGAACAACCCGATCCTCACCCAGTACTCAGACATCAGCGGTATGCTACTGGATTACCTGGCGAGCATGCAGGATCCTCCCGTTCCGCAGGATCCTCCCGTTCCGCAGGATCCTTCCGGCTCGCAGGATCCTTCCGGCTCGCAGGATCCCTCCGGCTCGCAGGATCCTTCCGGAAAACAGGGTGGTCAGCTCGCCAGAACCGGTGGCGAGATCTTCCTGATCCTGGGCGCCGGCGCCGGTCTCATCGGCAGCGGTGCGCTGCTCCGCCGCCGCGCCTAGCTCAGCAGCGTCCACCATCTGAGAGCGATCGAAAGGGCGCCTCCCCTGTCGGGGGAGGCGCCCTTTTCCATTTGTTCACTCTGAGCGCCGGCCGCCCCGCCTGCTGACCTTCTCGCCGGACTAGCGGTAAGAGGAGTAGTAGCTCTCGCTGCGGGCGCCGTCGTCGCGGATCACCACGCCGAGCGAGCGACACGGCAGCCGCACGAGCTGGTCGGCGGCCTGCTGCAGCATGGGCCGCGTAGCCTTCTGCATGTCCACCAGAAAGACGAGGCCGTCGACCTGGGACGCCAGGGCGGCGGCATCACCGACGGACAGCATGGCCGGCGAGTCGACGAGGACGACGTCCGCCTGCGCGGCCAGCGTCACGACGGCCGCGGCGAACCGCCGCGACAAGACGACCTCGCCGGGGTTGGGCGGCAACGGGCCGCTGGTGAGGACGTAGAGGCGCGAGAGCGCCTCGCTGCCGCGCGCCCACGTCTCGAGATCGACATCGTCGGCGCCGGCCGCGGGTGCCAGCTGTACCTTCTGAAGAGCGTCGTCGAGAGTCGCCTGACCGGTCGCCACAGTGCTCACGCCGACGGAGTTTTCGAGGCCGAAGTACTGGTGCTGGCGCGGGCGCCGCAGATCGGCGTCGACGACGACGACCTTCTTGCCGCCCATGGCCAACGTGACGGCGAGGTTGGCCACGCACACGCTCCTGCCCTCGCCCTGCGTGGAGCTCGCGATGACCACGCTCTTCGCAGCGTTGTTCGCGCGCATGAGCTCGAGGTGGGTGCGGAGCAGGCGAAAGGCCTCGGCCGGATGCCCGTCCGGTTGGGTGAGCGCGACCACCGCGCCCTCGCCGAGGAGCGCCTTGGAGATGCGCGGGACGCGCCCGAGGATGGGCCGCCGAAGAATGCGGGCCACTTCGTCGGCGCTCCGCGGGCGCGCGTCAAACTGCTCCAGCAGGAAGGCCAGGCCGATGGCTGCGAACAGGCCGACGGCGAAGCCGAGCACGGCGCTGCGCAGCGGCTTCGGCGACACCGGGGTCGCGGGCACCGAGGCCGGCGCGAGCACGCGGTAGCTGCTGGTGGCCGTGTCGGCGCGGAGCTGAAACTCCTTCAGGCGCTGCGCCAGCGCCACGGCCTCCGCGCTGTTCTTGTCGGCGCCCCGGTAGCCGCTGAGCGCCTTTGTAAGCGCCGCGATGCTGGTGCTGAGCTGCGACCGCGTGCGCTCCTCGCGCCAGGCGACGTACGCGGCGGCGTAGGCATCGGCCGCCGCCGCCGCCAGCCGCGGGTCGTCGCTGCTTGCCGTGATGCTGACCACGTTGCCGGCCGCGCCGGTGGCGGCGTCCAGCACCGGGGCGGCGCTGACGGCGAAGCCGGTCACAGCGACGCCCTTCGCCTTGAGCAGCTCGTTGGCGCGGCTCTGAACCTCGAGGCTCGCGATCTCGCCGCCGACGCTCCCCAGATTGCCCTCGTTGGGGTCGGCGGCGAGGGTGGAGATGTCGAGGGACTTCTCGTAACTGATGCTAGCCGTGGCCACGTACACCCTGGGCTGGCGGTACGAGAAGAAGAAAGCGGAGGCGGTGGCCACGACGACGACGAGAAGGATGATCCACTTGCGCCGCCAAAGCACGCCGATGTAATCGCGCAACGTGAGCCCCTCCTGCTCCGGCTGAGGCGCAAAGGAGGGTTGCCCGTCGGCAGGGCGGGGAGGCACGCTGGCGCCGCCCCCGTACCCACCGCCGTTCAGATCATCTCTCGGCATCTGACCTCATCAGGACGTTAGCGTGACCCTTCGCTCGCCGGGCGCGACCTTGCCATGTGCGGCCGACGCTCGGGCCCTGCGGGGAAGAGCCGTCTCGTGGCCACGTTGCGGCCGGCGCGGTCTTCAGCGATCGCGCAACCTGGAGAAGGTGTACCAGCTCGGTTTGCGAGCGCCGTCCGCGCGATGCACGCCGAAGCAGCACCCCCCCGACACGTCCCTGCGCTGGAACCACATCAGCAGCTTGATGCGCGGGAACTTGTCGGCGTAGAGGAAGGCGCGCTTCATGTAGGCGGCCTGCGTCGCTTCGCTGACCTGGGCGCCTCCGAACTCGGGCACCGGCTCGGTGGTGTACCCGTATTCGCTGAGGTAGATCGGCTTGTTGGGCACGATGCGCAGCAGGGTGGCGATGTTGCCCAGGCTGATGGTCTCGTCGGGGAAGGCCGGCTGCGCCTCGGGCGGCGGCATCGGTTCGCTCGGTCCCACGGGGTAGGGATGGTGCGAGTAGCCGTCCATGTAGTGTAGGCCGCCCAGGCGCACCAGCTCGCGAGCAAAGGTCTGCGGGCTGGTGCGGAACTTGTCGTCGTTGCCGACGGGCGCCGTCACGCCGCCCAGTACCATGGCTTGGCTGTCGGCCGACTTCACGCCACGGTAGAAGCGCTGCAGCAGCCAGCCGTAGCGAGTGACGGCCAGGTGCGGCTCGGCCGCGGTGCTCTGCGGGTAGATGTAGGGCCACAGATTGGGCTCGCACCAGCACTCGTAGTAGCTCACCAGGCCGCGGAAGCTCTGGGCCACGTGGCGCGAGAACAGCTGCCAGTCGTCCAGCGCCGCCTTGGCCACGGGATAGTAGGGTTGATAGACGCCCTTGTCCTGAGCGGGGCTCGGCGGGTCGTCCCAGAAGGCGCGATCGCTGGCCCACTTGGGCGTCTGGTAGATCAGGACCATGAGCTGCAGCCCCGCGTCGCGCGCCGCCACCAGCGACTCGCGGACGGTGCCCAGATAGGTCTCGTCGTACTGCCCTCGCTGCGGCTCAGCCGTCGCCCAGGAGATCGTCACGCGCACCACCTGGCAGTGCAGGCCGGCGCTCAGATCTTTCACGATGGCGGCGCGCTGAGCCGGCGCCGCCCCCACCCAGGTGTCGTCGATGATGCCGCGCTGAACGCGGTGTGCGGCGGCGCCGGCCGGTGCAGCCGCGGCCGCCGCCAGGAGCAGCAGCAGCACCGCGAGCACGCACGCCACGCCGCGCGCGCCGCGCTGCGCGCCGCACCTGCTCATTGGTCGGTACGAAGGCATGGGCAAAGGATACCACGACAAGCTCCCCGGGACGATGCGCGGCGCTGCGAGGACGCGGCGCTACGGGCGTCGCGGCGAGCGCGAGGCAGCTCAGCCGCGAGGAACGTCGTCGTCGCGGTCGAACGGCTCGGGTTCGGCGTAGGGCGGCCAGGTGTAGGGGCGCTCGAACCAGCCCGGCGGACAGGTGAGGTCGGCGACCTGCTTGATGACGCGGGCGGGGTTGCCGGCGACGACGGCGCCGGGCGGGACGTCGCGGACGACGACGGACCCGGCGCCCACCAGCGCGCCCTCGCCGATGGTGACGCCGGGGAGAATGGTGGCGTTGGCGCCGATACGCGCCAGGCGGCGCACCACGGCGCCGCCCTTGCAGTCCTGGTAGCGCGGGCAGCCCATGGGGTGCGGGTCGTCGGTGAAGACGACGTGGGGACCCACGAAGACGTCGTCCTCGATGGTCACGAGCTCGAGGAAGCAGCCGCTGTGGATGCGCACGCGGTTGCCGATGCGGTTGCCGAACTCGAGAACTGTGCCCGTGCCGATGCTGACGTCGTCGCCGACCTCGTTGCCCTCGCGGATGCTCGCGCCCTGACCGGTCTGCAGGCGGGCGCCGAAGGTGCTCCCCGCGTAGATAGTGGTGAACGGCCGTATGACGGCGCCTGCGCCGATGGCGAGCGCACGCTCGCCCTCGCCGGCGCCCCGCAGCGCCTTGCCGATGATGCACGGCGACTGCAGGTCGCAGCCCTCGCCGAGGGTGACATTGGCGGCAACGTGAACCTGAGGGTTGACGATGCTCGTGGGAATCAGGCCGTGCAGGGCGGCACGGCGATGGGCATCTCGACGCCGCCGGCGCGCAGCGAGGCTTCGGCGGCCTCCAGCGAGATGACGACCTGAAGGCCCTGCTCGCCGCCGGTAAGTGGGGGCTGACGATCGACGATGCTGTGGACGAAGTGCTGCGCCTCGAGGTACAGCGGCTCGGCGCCGCTGATCTTGGGCGCCACGATGTCGCCGGTGCGGTAGCTGAGCTGAAACTCGCCGTAGTCCGACGGCTCCTGGAAGTCCACCCCGTGGTCGTAGATCTTGACCTTCTCTACGTTCTCGGTGTCGTCGTAGACGAGCATCTTCTTGCTGCCCACGACGATCGTGCGGCGCAGCTTGACGGGGCTCAGCCAGCTCGCCTGGATCTCGGCCACCACGCCGCTGGGGAACTTGAGGTTGATGAAGGCCACGTCGGGGACGTCGGGCGTGATGCAGCCGCGGCCGTAGACGCTGACGGCGCAGGCGTGCTCGCCGAGCCAGTAGTAGAGCACGCTGAGGTCGTGCGGGGCGAGGTCCCAGACCACGCTCACGTCCTTCTGGTGCAGACCGAGGTTCACGCGCTGGGTGGTGATGAAGTAGATCTCGCCCAGCGCGCCCGCCTCGATGAGCTCCTTGACCTTGCGTACCGGAGGGCTGAACACGAAGGTGTGGCCGACCATGAGAGTGAGGCCGCGGGCCGCGGCGAGCTCGACGAGCTCGCGGGCCTGCGCGGCGTCCGCCGTCATCGGCTTCTCGACGAAGACGTGCTTGCCGGCCTCGAGCGCGGCCTTGGCGATGGCGTGATGCGTGCTGATGGGCGTGGCCACCAGGACGGCGTCCACGGCCGGGTCGGCGAGGACCTGGTCGTAGGCGGTGCTGACGGGCACGGATGCGTAGCGGGACTGAGCCGTCTTCAGGGCCTCTGCGCGGACGTCGCAGACCCACTTGACCTCCGCCTCGGGCAGCTCCATGTAGTTGCGCAGCAGGTTCGGGCCCCAGTAGCCGTAGCCGACCAGGGCGACCCCGAGGGGTTGGACGCTCATGCGGCGCCCCGCCCCATGAGCACGGCCGGGACGGTGCGCAGGCAGATGCTGACGTCGGTGATCAGGCTCTGGTTGTAGCCGTACATCACGTCCTGGAAGACCATCTCGTCGAAGCCGACGCGCGAGCGCCCGGCGACCTGCCAGAGGCCGCTCACGCCGGGCTGGACGTCCAGGCGGCGGCGGTGCCAGGGCTGGTACGCCGCGACCTCGTACTCCAGAGCGGGTCGCGGGCCCACGACGCTCATGTCGCCGCGTAGCACGTTCCAGAACTGCGGCAGCTCGTCGATGCTCCATTTGCGCAGGAAGCGACCGACGCCGGTGACGCGCTCGTCGTCGACGAGCTTGTAGACCTCCAGGCCCTGCTCGTCGAAGCAGGCGGCGGCGCCGTTTTCGATGAGGCTGCAGACGTAGCCGCGGTGCGCGGATTCGTCGTTGCCGACGGTCATCGTGCGGAGCTTGAGAAGCTCGAAAGTGGCGCCGTCGCGGCCGATGCGCTCCTGGCGAAAGAAGACTGGACCGGGCGAGTCGCGCTTGAGGAGCACTGCGATGACCGCGAAGGCCGGCGCCAGCAGGACGAGCGCGGCCGCCGCGACGATGACGTCGAAGACGCGCTTGACGACGCGCTCCACGCCGGCCGCGCGCGGCGCCGGCGTCGCCTCGGGATCGCAGCGCACGCGCATCACCGGCAGCTCGAAGAGCCGGAGCAGCAGTCTGGTGGTGTCGAGCGCGCTCACGAGCCGGCCGGCGATGTACACGTCGGAGCCGCCGGCGTAGGCGGCGGCGATGAGGTCGAAGGTGGCCTTGTGGCCCACGGACGGGCCGTCGATGAACACCTGCCGCGGCAACGGCCGCACGGCCGCCAGAGCCTCAAGCAGCGCCGGCTCCGCATCGAAACCGTTGCGGCGCCCGTCTTGCGGCTCCAGCGCCAGGATGCGGCCGTAGCCACGCAGCTCCTTGAGACGGCTCACGAGGATGCTGCTCTCGGGCGAATGGCCGATGACGACCGTGGCGCCGGCGTGCTCCTGCACGTCGCCCCGGTAGAGACGGTCGAGGAGCCCGATCCGCACCCAGGCGTCCAGAACGAGGAAGACCGCGAACGCGCTGAACAGCGTGAGCCGGCTCTCGGTGACGATGGGTGCCTTGAAGGCGAAGGCGAAGGCGGCGGCAATGACGACGGCGATGAGCGTGCCCTTGAGGAGCATCTGCAGGTGCAAGGGCCGCGAGACCCAGGCCTCGAGATCGTAGAGGCCGCAGTAGAGGAAGCTGCCGAGGATGGCGACGAGGGTGACCACAAGGCTCCAGTCGAACGAGCCCGGGGTGATGATGCCCCTGTAGCCGTGGAACCAGGAGAAGACGAGAAGCGCGACCTGGAAGCCGACGAAGGCCGCGACGACGTCGCCGACCACGGCCCAGAGGGCCAGTCTGCCGCGGATGCCGAGCGCCGGCGCCGAGGCACGCGCAGACGGCGCGGCGACGCGCTCAACGGCGGCGGAGCTCACGCCGACGACCCCCGGATCGTGCAACTCGGTGCCCATGCCCATGCCCCCATGGAGCTTGCTCGTCGTGTGCGCAGACTGAGTCACTAGCTTACTCGCCGACGGCGCGCGCCGTCCATTCGACCGCTGCCGCGAGCTGCTCGACCACGTAGTCGATCTGCGCGCCGCTGATCTCGGGGAACATGGGCAGACTGAGGAGCCGCGGCGCGATGGCCTCGGCCACGGGGAAGTCGCCGGGGCCGTAGCCGAGTGAGGCGTAGGCGGGCGTGAGGTGCAGCGGCGTGGGATAGTGGATGCCCGACTGGATGCCGGCGGCCTGCAGCTTCTCGCGCACGGCGTCGCGGTCGTCGACAAGCACGACGTAGAGGTGGCGCGCCGGCACGACGTCGCCGCGCACGGCGATAGGCGTAACGCCGGGCACGCCGGCGAGCAGCTCGTCGCAGCGCGCGGCGGCGCGGCGGCGGGCCTCATTCCAGGCCGGCAGGTAGGGCAGCTTGGCTGCCAGGAAGCCGGCCTGCAGGTTGTGCAGGCGGTTGCAGTAGCCGACCGCCGCGTGCACCGACTTGGGGTGCTCGCCGTGGTTGCGCAGCAGCGTGACGGCCTGGAAGGCCTCGGGCGAGCTCGTGGTGACGGCGCCGCCGTCGCCCAGCGCGCCGAGGTTCTTGCCCGGGTAGAAGCTGAAGGCGGCGCTGACGCCGAGCGAGCCACAGGGCCTGCCCTTGTAGAGTGCGCCGTGCGCCTGGCAGGCGTCTTCGACCACGGCCAAGCCGCGGCGCGCGGCGAGCGCGAGGATGGGGTCCATGTCGGCGGGCTGGCCGTACAGGTGCACCGGCACAACGGCTTTGGTGCGCGCCGTGAGCGCCGCCTCGATCCTGCCGGGGTCGACGTTGGCCGTGTCCGGCAGGCAGTCGACAAACACCGGCGTGGCGCCGCAATGGCTCACGGCCTCCGCCGTGGCGATGAACGTGTTGACCGGGACCACGACCTCGTCGCCGGGGCCGACGCCGGCGGCCTGCAGAGCCAGACGCACGGCGTCTGTCCCTGAGCTCACGCCGGCGCAGAAGCGCACGCCGCAGTACTCGGCAAAAGCAGCCTCGAAGGCGGCGCCCTCAGGCCCCAGCGTGTAGGCGGCGCGCGAGGTCACCGACTCGAACACCTCGAGGAGCTCGTCGTGCAGCTCGCGCGCCTGCGCGCGAAGGTCGACGAACGGTACAGTGATGCTCACGGCGACCTGGCCTCCCCGTCAACGCCGACTACCCAGTCTGACTGGATACTACCCCAGATACGTCCGGATTCCGAGCGGTCGAACGACAGCTGGAAGCCTCCATGCACGCGCCCCGGCGGGTGCACGAGCGAGGGAGGCTCTGGAGAGCCGCGACATCGATGTTCAGTAAACGAGGGTGACGTTGAGGGGCGGCACGGTGACAATGGCGACGCCCAACCGGCCGTGGGGCGCAACAAGATCCACCGCCCAGGCGATCGCGGCGACTGGGCGACCGGGCTGGTGGCGGGAGAGTCAGCGCGCCTGCGACGGTCTCGCCAGATCACCACGATACCCTCCTTCATGACGATTTGGGGACTACGCTCCCCGGTATTCCAGCTCCTTGGGGAGCGCACGTGAAGAGCGAGATCTCTCCTGCGCGGGGCATGCCGGCCGGCAGAGGTGGCCGGCGCCACGGGAGACACCGAGTTGCCGGCGCAGCAGCCGGACCCAGGTGACACAACAGCGTCGTAGTGAAGAAGAATCCGGGAGGCACGAATGGCGAAGCGGTACTCCATCCAAGCGGTGATTCATCCGGGAGATGAATCGGGGTATGTGGCCGAGTGCATCGACTTGGCCGTGGTCACCCAAGGCCAGACGTTGGATGAAACGGTGCAGAACCTTCGAGAAGCGCTTCCGCTTCATCTGGACGGCGAGGATCTGACGGAGATGGGGCTGGCCCCTGATCCCCCGCTCATGGTCACGATGGAGTTGGAGCCGGTGCATGCCTGATCTGCGTCGTCTCTCAGGATCCGCGGTGATTCGTATCCTGGAAGGGTTCGGTTTCGTCGTCTGACGAT
>CAIOZS010000170.1 GCA_903862845.1 uncultured Thermoleophilia bacterium | reverse complement strand
GCTCGTCGCGCTGCTCGGGGGCGTTCTCAGCGAGCCACAGCCAGCAGTGGCGGCAGTGGTTGTCGCAGCGGTAGGTGAGGTCGATGCTGCCTTTGAGCGGCAGGCGCGGTAGCTGGGTCTGACGGCGTCGTTCGGCGATGATCGGCCTCCGTGTGAGTAGGGCGCGGGAGCACGGCGCGCGAGCCTCCGGCGCCGCGCCTATCTTCATGGTCGGCAGCGTGGTCGTCAATCCGTCCGCCGCAAGCGGCGACGGTCTCACCTGCGCGGTGGCCAAGCTCTCCGGCGAGGCGCTGCTGGCCACGGGCTACGACTTCACGCGTACCGACCTGGACGTGGTTGCGCTCTGAGCCAGGTAGGCTGGTGTGGACGTCCCTGCGGCGAGGGTCGTGCACCAGGTGCCGAGCGCCAAGGGCTCGTCAGCGTTCTCGTGCCACCGCGCACGCATACTTGGCGAGGAGCCGCGTCGGCCGCACGGGCCAATAGAGCCATTCGAGCCGTTCGGGCAGCCGCACTGCGTCCCAGTCCCCGGGGCCTGGGCGCAGGCCGCGCATGACCAGGTGATCGACTGCGTCGCGCCCGCGGTCTTCACTGCGGACACGCCACCACAGAGTCGCGAGATGATCGCGCGGGCCGGGCCGGCCAGCGTCCGCGTCGCCGGTCACCTCGCGCAGGTAGCGCGCATAGCCGGGCGCGATGGGGTCGCGCGCCAGGCCGCGCAGCACCTCCGCCGGCACGGCAACCGGGAACGGCCGGCAGGCATGCGCGACTCCCACGAGCACACGTCGCAGGCAGCCGAGCTCGCGGGCGCAGTCGCAGAGCTCCGGCCATGCCGCCTTGGGCAGGCGCCCGACTTGCACCGCGACCGCCAGCCGCAGCTCGAGCGGCCGCCACTCGTGCCGCGAAGCGTGCAGAGCGGTGAGCAGAAGCTGGTCGGCCGCGCCGGGGGCGCGCACCGCGCGCCCCAGCACGCGGATCGGGCGCGCCGCCGCCAGCAAGCGGTCCGCGCTCATTTCGCGCGCGCTGTGGCCGACCGTCAGGCGCCAGTGCAGGTCGACCATAGGCTGGCCGTCGCGCCGTCTCAGGTGCACCTCGCCCTCCCTGGCCCCGAGGCGCAGCAGGCGCTCGTTGTAGCTGCCCACGTCCTCGAAGCCATTGTCGAGCAGCACGCGGCGGGCGGCAGCCGCATCACGGGGCCGCACAAGAATGTCGAGGTCGCACGACATGCGCACCGTGGGATCGCCGTACAGGTCCTGGGCAAGCAGCGGCCCTTTGACGGGGAGCGCCTCGATGCCGTGTCGCTCGAATACTTCGAGGATGCGCACGAGCTGGCCGGTCATGCGCAAATTGCGCTGCGCGCTGAGCCGGCGCAGGCGTGCCAGCTCGGCCATGGCCTCCTGAGGCACGCCGGGGGGTCGCGCCTCGGTGAGCCGCGCGGCGAGCAGGCCGAGGAGCCCTTCGCGTCCGGCCTGCTCGATGAGCCGCGGCCAGTCGTCCACCCGCGCTACCGCGGCGGCGAGCGCGGACGGGCCGACGAGCGGCCAGACGAGCAGCGGCAGAGGGTGCGGTACGGTCACGACCCCGGCAGCGTAGCCGCGCCTGCGCGGCGACGCAAGAAGCGGTGGGCGCGCCCGGCAGAAAGAGGCTTCGAGCCCAAGGGGCGCCCGCCGGGACAAGCAGTGTCGTGCTCCTGACGAAGAAGGGGCCGGCGGGTCATTCGACCCGCCGGCCCCGACGGCTTGGTCCTGCCGATGCGTCTTACGGCGTGATTCTGAAATTCGCGCTTGAGTCGGCCGCGGCGAGCTGGGCGCCGGCGGCGTCGTAGCAATAGACGCGCATCCGCCATGTCGCGCCGACCGCCAGGGTGATCGTCCAGCTATACGTGTAGATGGTCCGCGCGGCCACAGCTGGGATCGGCGGGCTGACCCACTGCGAGACCTGAATGCCGGTCGAGTCGTTGAGCTGCAGGCGGAAGCTGCCGCTGGAGACCGCCGGGATCACCGTCCAGATCACGTTATGCGTGGAGAGGCGGGGCCAGCTCTCACCGCCGTTCGGCGAGGTCACGGCCAGCACGGTGTTTTCTGTGATCGTGAAGCTCGCGTTCGAGTTGGCCAGGGCGAGCTGGGTGCCGGCTGCATTGTAGTAGTAGACGCGCATCCGCCAGTTGGCGCCGGCCGCCTGGGTGATCGCCCAGGCGTGCGTGTAGCTGGTCTGCGCGGCGACCGCCGGGATCAGCGGGCTGACCCACTGCGAGACCTGGGCGCCGGTCGTGTCGTAGAGCAGGAGGCGAAAGCTGCCGCTGGAGACCTCCGGGTTCGCCGTCCAGGTCACGTTGTGCGTGCTGCTTCGCAGCCAGTTCTCGCCGCCGTTCGGCGAGGTCACGGCCAGAGCCGTGCCCTCGGTGATCGCAAAGCTCGCGTTCGAGGTGTCCACGGCGACCTGGTTGCCGGCTGTGTCGTAGTAGAAAACGCGCATCCGCCAGGTGGTGCCGACCGCCTGGGTGACCGCCCAGCCGTAGGCGTAGCTGGTTTGCGCGGCCACCGCCGGGATCAGCGGGCTGACCCACTGCGAGACCTGGGCGCCGGTCGTGTCGTAGAGCTGCAGGCGGAAGCTGCCGCCGGAGACCGACGGTTGCGCGGTCCAGGTCACGTCATGCGTGCTGTTGCGCAGCCAGCTCTCGCCGCCGTTGGGCGACGTGACAGCCAGGACCGGCTTCGCCTCGAACAAGGCGCTGATGGTGTGATTCGCGATCACGTTGACGAATCTGTACGTGCCGACGGCGCCCACCGAGAAGCCGTCGACGAGCACGTCGCGGACGTAGTAGCTCGTGCTCGCCGGCGTGATCGTGAACGTCGCATTGCCGTTCATCGGGACGGCCAGAGGAGTGCCGGGCGCGATGCTCCCGTTCGCACCTGCGGTCGGGGTGATCGTGTAGGCCCCGATGTCGACCGTGTTGGAGAGCGACTGGACGGTCATCGTCGGGAACTCGGCACCGTAGCCGACCGTGTTCTGAGCGACGACTCGATACCGGTACGCGACAACCGGGCTGTACGCCGCCGGATCGGTGAAGGAGCGGGGCTCGTGGATGTTGGGCTGGTCGAGCGGCGAGACGATCGTGCCGACGTCGGTCCAGGTGGTGCCGTCGGTGGTCTGCTGCACCACGAACGCGGTCTCGCTGATCGAGTTGTCGTTCCAGGTCAGCTTCACGTGGTTGACGCCCGCGATTGTTTCAATCGAGTACGCAAGCCCGTCAGGCTTGATCGGCGGGACCGCCATCGTCACCGGTCGCATCATGTCCATCTCCTCGTGCGACAGGATGTGGCAGTGATAGACGTACTCCCAGCCGAAGTTGACGAGCTGGTTGATGACGGGGAGGGTCGGATTACCCTGGGGGTCGATGTTGTTGAACCCCGCCGTCGAGCCCGTCGGCATCGCCGGGTTGAGGTTGTGGATCGCGTTCGGCAGCTCCCAAGGAAGGTCCATGAGGACCGGGCGCAGAGCGACGATGGTGTTTTCCAGCGGGCTGGCCCGGACGGTGTCCTTCCAGCCCAGCTCGCTCGGCTCGGTGGGGATGATGATGTTGTCCCAGGTGACCCGGTTCACGATCTGGACGTCGAAGAGATGGAAATGGATGGGGTGCGTGTCCACTCCGTTGTGGACGATGCTCCAGAGCTGCGTGCCGTCGTCCGGGTTCGACATGGGGGCGATCTTGAGGTCGCTCACCGGGTTGCCGTCGGCGTCGTAGGCCACCATTTCCTGCGGCAGGTTGGTGCCGTCGAGGAGCTCCGTCGACGGGTTGATGAAGGGGTACAGAACGACGGTCTGGACGCCCGGCGTCGGAGGCAGTGCCTCGACGCCGAGAGTGGCCTGCATGCGGCCGTACTCGTCGAAGGTCGTCGCGTTCATCTCGTCGTGGAGGGCCTTCGGCTGCAACGGTATGGTCGTCCTGGTGGTCGGCTTGTTGAGCGTGTTGAAGCCGAACGTCGTCATGATGTCGTTGATGCGCACGAGCCCGTCGCAGATCTGCAGCGTGCTGCCGGCGGCGTTGCAGTTGCTGCTCGCGGCGAAGCTCGTGCCGTAGGCCGAGTTGTAGGCGGCCTGCCCGACGATGATCGGGTTCTGGCCCGACTCGAACACGCCGGATCCGTCCGCCTTGTGGCTGAAGGCGGTGCGCAGCGCCGTGAGATTGAAGGCCGGAGCGGGAGTCCCGGAGATGGTCACCTGCATGATGGTGCGCGAGTTCGGCCCGTAGCCGGGCAGGATCTTCGGCGCGCCGCCGATCGCGCGCAGGTCCGGTCCGCCGGTGTAGTAGTCGTAGTACGGCATGCGCGCCGGGTACGCGGCGGGCGCGTCGTTGTACAGGATGAGCGTCTGACCGGCGTACTGCGAGAAGTCGACGATCACGTCGGCGCGCTCGGCCGGTCCGAGCACCAGGGAGTGCAGGTCGACGTTGCCGTAATCGAATCGCGTCGGGTCGGTGATCCACGTGATCGGCTGATGGCCGTCGACGACAGTCGGGGCCGGCAGGAAGCCGCCCTCGCTGCCGATCTGGATCCAGTCGGGACCCGGCGCGCTGATCGCCGTGTCCGGGGTCGGGAACACGATCGGGTCGGTTTGAGCAGCGTTGAGCTCGCTCTGCTTGAGGGCGACCTCGCTCAGCGTCCCCGTGCGCGGATCGGCCACGTACCATTGGAAGTTGAAGAAGCGGTCGTTGGCCCCGTTCAGCACGCGCAGGCGGTACGTCTTCGGCTCGAGCGTCAGCTTCGGGTAGGCCACGCCGTTGACGAGCGGCGTGTCGTTGAACTGCTCCATGCCGACCGAGATGTTCGGCGTGCCGGGCATCTGCTGGGGCTCGCAGAACGGGTACGTCTGGTACTGCCACGTGGCCGGGTCGTCCAGGTTGCAGTTCGGGTCGAAGAACGGGTTGGTGATCGGTCCGTACACGGTGTCCGCGGCCGGCGGCCAGAACCACGGGCCGTACATCCAGCGGCCGAAGACGTTCGCACCGCTCGGGTCACCCGGGTTCTGCGCGGGCATGTAGACGTGGTGATACCAAAGGCCCCCGTAACTGCTCCACCTGGTCTTGTCCCAGGTCGGATCCTCACCGTAGACGACGCTGCCGGTCGCGTCCACCGAGTCGTAGAGCTGCGCGTCCTGCGGCACGAAGGTGCGGTCCTGGACGATCAGCGGGATCGTGTCCGCCGGGCCGGGGATCGTGCCGTTCGCGATCAGCGTCTTCTCCGTGTCGTCGGCGATCAGGTAGCCCGCGGCTTCGCCAACGTAGACGTTGAGCCGGGTGATGCCGTACGCATGGTCGTGGTACCACATCAGCCGCGCGCTCTGCTGGTTGGTGTAGTAGAAAGTCTGGATGCCGTCCCTGGCGTCGGTGCCGACGTCCATGTCGGGCACGTTCTGCACGCTCACGCCCTGCGGCCACGGCGTGTCCTCGTTGGCCGGCGTGATCCACTGGTGCGGCGTGCCGTCCGAGATCCACGGCGTGATGCCGCCGTGCAGATGCAGCGTGGCACGGTTCTGTTTGAAGCACGACATGTCCTGGGGGTTCTCCGTGCACACCGGGTTGCGCACCTCGTCCGTCACCGTGCCGTCGTTGAACGGGGCCGGCATGTCGATCGGACCCGCGCCCGAACCCATGAGCGTGGTGTCGGTCGGCAGGAAGAGGTCGCCCTCGGATCCGGTCGGCAGGAGGTTGTGGAAGACGACGCGAACCGGCTTGTTCTTGGTGGCTGCGATCGTCACGCCAAGCCACTGCGGCGGGGTGACCGCGTAGGCCTGGGTGCCGTTGATCAGGATCGGAGTGTCAGCCTTGGTGGGGTCCGCATTCGCGTTCGTCAGCGGGTAGTGCAGGCTGACGCCGGGGTGGGCGATGAGCCAGGACGGCGTCTCGAGCTGCACGTAGCCGCGCGCCAGCGTAGCGGGGAGGTCGGACGAGAACGTGGTCCGGTACTGCACCAAGCCGATCTCGTACTCGTCGGCCTTGATGGGCTTGCCGTTGGGGTCGAGATACGCCTTCTCCTCCGGCACTCCGAGCGGGATGTACTTGCCGGTCCCCGGACAGACGGGCCCGGCGATGCCCGCCGGATCGCAGAGACCGGGCAGATCGTCCTGGAACTTCTGAATGCCGCCACCGGTGATGTAGCCCGTGCCGGCATTCGTGAGGTTGATCGCCGTGACGGCGCCGGCGTCAACGACGGCGGCGGCGGTCGCGCTGTGGCCCGCTCCCGTGGCGTCGCCGATCGTCACCGTCGGGGCGGACGTGTAGCCGGCGCCGAAGGTGTCGAGCCCGACTCTGAGGATCTTGATGGTCGCCGTGGCCGTAGCGCCGGCCCCACCGTTGTTGATGGGGTCCATGATGGTGCCGTCGCGGATGACCACGCCGGGAGCCGACGAGTAGCCCGATCCCGGGTCGTCGACGACGACCGCGGTGATCGCCCCGGTGACCGCATCGAATTCGGCGTGTGCCTTGGCCTGCGTCCCGTTGATGTCGTCCGGCCAGTCGAAGTCCACCGTCGGGAACGTGTAGCCGCTGCCGGGGGCGGTGATCGCGATCGCGTCGACGCCGCCGTACGCGGTCGCCGTCGCCTGAGGGGCACCGCCGCCGCCCGAGAACGAGACGACCGGCTTCTTGTACGCGGCGCCCGCGGCCGTGACGTTCACTGCGGTGACGGCGGAGGTGGTACTGACGACGGCGCTGGCCGCGGCCTGGGTGCCGGCGCCAGAGATGCTGACGTCCGCGGACGCGTAGCCGCTCCCGGGGTCGGTGATCGTGATGTCGGTGATGGCGCCCTTGGCCCCGACCGTCGCCACCGCTGTCGCGGCGGTATCGTAGCTGCCGGTCGTCGTGATGGTGACGGTCGCGTCGGGCAGCGTCAGCGGGCTCAGGGCCCAGTTCGGGTTCGGTCCGAAGTAGTGCGGGACCGTTGAGCCGACGGTCGCTGGGTTCGGCGCGGCCTCGCCTTGGCCGATCTTCAGCATGAAGAGCGTCGTGAGCAGCGCGACGACGACGAAGACCACGATGCTGGCCTTCGTCAGTGACATCCGTTTGATCACTCTCGCGGTCATGACAACCCCTTCCCCAGAGCATCGTGCCGAGCCCGATTCTTACGGTCACACCTGAAGCTCCGCGTGTTGCCCACTGCGGGCCTTGCGCGCGGAGCGACGCACCTCTCCCCCGCTTCGGTTTGGTCCACACCGATCCTAGTCCGATCCGGTGCCTGCAGAACCCGGCGGTAAGGCCTGTATTTGGCTGGACAAAAGGCATAGGTTGGCGGTGTGGATCGCGACTCCTGAAGGGAGACGCACGTGAACGTCCCAGTCATCGCCATGGCAATGGCGGCGGGGATCAGCATCGACGCCGCCCTTGCGCATGGGCTCGTCGGCATGAGACGCCGTCCCCGCGACGCCGTCCGCATCGCCTTCGCCCTCCAGGCGCTCGCCGTAGCGGCCGGCGCGCTGGCGATCATCGTGATGTACTCGACGGGCAGCCCGCGGACGCACTTTGAGGTGACGAAGTGGGTGTTCTTCCCCGCGCAGCTGTCCTGGACGATAGCTACCATGTGGCTGGTGGCCTTCTACACCGGCGTGCGTCCGCTGCGCTGGCTGCTCGCCCTGAGCGCCGGCTTCTGCGCGCTCATCGTCCTGAACCTCGTCCTTCCCTACGGCGTGCTGCACCGGGTCATCGGGAGCATCGCCTCTTTTCATCTGGCGGGGGCGGACGTGAACGTCATGGCCGCGGCCGCGCCCCACCCGATCTACCACCTGGTGAGTGCGCTCGCGCTCGCCGCCTTCGTCTTCATGTTCTACGCGGCCTGGCGCGTGCATCGTCGCCGCGAGCGCGGCAAGGCATGGATCGTCACCGCGTTCCTCCTCGTCTTCCTCGTTGCCGGCGTCCTGGACTCGCTGCAGAACTACGGCATGCTCACGGACCTGTACTACACGCAGCTGAGCTTCGTGGTCCTGGTCCTTGCAGTGAATGTCGGGTTGCGCCAGGAATCGCTGAGGCAGGAGGCCGGACTGCTGGCTAATCGCGCCCACCTCGAGTCCCTCGTCGCCCAGCGAGTCAAGGACCTGGATGAGGCCAACGCGCGACTCGCTCTGGAGTCTCAGGAGCGGCTTGCCACGGCGGCGTCGCTGCGCCGGCGCGTCGCGGAGCTCGACGCTCTGCATCGGATCTCGCGGACCCTCGCCGAGCGCGTCGATCTCGCCGCGGCGCTGGACCAGGCCGCGCTCGAGATCGCCGTGCTCCTGTCCGCCGAGCATGCGCGGATCGACCTCGCCGGCTCTCCGCCGGCGACCTCCGAGAGCACGGGCCACCTGCTCGTCGTGCCCCTGGTGGCGAAGGGAATGACCGTCGGCGCGCTGAGCGTCGCTCGCGACCAGGGCGGGCCGTTCACGGATGAGGAGCACCGGCTGGCGGAGATGGTCGCCGGCGACGTGGCCGCGGCGGTCGAGAACGAACGACTGCACGAGCGTCAGAGCAAGCAGGCGGCCGAGGAAGAGCGCCAGCGCCTCGCCCGTGATCTGCACGACGCCGTGACGCAGACACTCTACTCGGCAGCGCTGATCGCCGAGGCGCTGCCGACCGTTTGGGAACGCCAGCCGAGCGCGGGGCTCAGCAACCTCGTGCGCCTCCAGCGGCTGGTGCGCGCCGCGCTCGCCGAGATGCGCACCCTGCTCTTCGAGCTCAGGCCGGCGGCGCTGGAGGAAGCCTCCCTGGGCGCCCTGCTGGACCGGCTGGGCGACGCGCTTTCCGGCCAGATCGAGGGGCCGGTCACCATCCGGGCGGCGGACGACATCCCTCTTTCATCCGCTGCCCGGCTCGTCTTCTATCGCGTCACGCAGGAGGCCTGCAACAACATCGCCAAGCACGCGCGCGCGACGGAGGTCGACGTAGAGTGCGTCGCCGACAGCGACGGCGTGGTCAGTCTGAGCGTGCGCGACAACGGCAGAGGGTTCGATCCCGGCGGGGTCGAACCCGACCGCATGGGGCTGCGCATCATGCGCGAACGCCTGGACGGCGTAGGCGCGTCGCTCGCGATCGTCAGCGCGCCCGGCCACGGGACGACCATCACGGCCGTGTGGTCCGGTGCGGCCCAGTCACGGACACCGGTGGAGGCGAGGCATGAGCGATCCACGACGCACTAGAGTTCTCATCGTCGACGACCACCTCATGGTCCGCGAGGGTCTCAAGTTCCTGCTCTCGACGGCCCTCGACCTCGACGTAGTGGGCGAGGCCGCCAACGGCGCGGAGGCCGTGGAGCTCGTGCCGCTCACCGAGCCCGACGTCGTGCTCATGGATATCGTCATGCCGGTGATGAACGGCGCCGACGCGACGGCCCGCATCAAAGAGGCGTTCCCGTCGGTTCAGGTGATCGCCCTGACGAGCTACGCCGACGGCGAGCTTGTCGAGCAGACGCTCCGCGCCGGGGCGATCAGCTACCTGCTCAAAGACTCGCGTTCGGAGGCGCTGGTGACGGCCATCAGGAATGCCCGTGACGGGCGAGGGGCGATCGACGCCGGCGCCATGCAGTCGGTCATGAGCCGCAGGCTTGACGAGGTCGGCGCAGACCTGACGCCCCGTGAGCGTGAGGTCCTGGCCCTGCTCGCCGCCGGCATGAGCAATGGCGAGATCGCCGAGAAGCTGACCCTGGCCGTCGGCACGGTACGTCTGCACGTCAGCAGCATCCTCAGCAAGCTCGGGGCCCCGAATCGCACGACTGCCGCCGTCATCGCCATGAAGCACGGGCTCGACTGAACGCCACGCCCCGAGTCGACCGGCGCGCTCGCGCTTTGCGATAGGATGCGGCCATCGTGCACGCGCTGCGCCAGCATCTCCTCGCTGCGAAAGGTGCGCCCTGGGTCGGCGGCAGTCTCCTTGTGCTTCTGGCCGTGGGCGCCCTGTACCTCTTCACGGGGGCCGCCGCCAGTGAGCCCTCGCGAACGCCGCAACCCCGCGCCGACGACATCTCGTTCGGGCCCGCGGACGCACCGCTGTCGGTGATCGAGTACTCCGACTTCCAGTGCCCGTTCTGCGCGGAGTACGCCCCCATTCTTGCGACCCTGCGGGAGAAGTACGGGGACCGGGTCAAGTTCGTCTTCCGGTTCTACCCGCTCGCCGGCCACCCGTACGCCACCATCGCCGCGAAGGCGGCGTACGCCGCCTCCCTGCAAGGCAAGTTCTGGGAGATGCACGATCTCCTCTTCGGGAATCAAAAGGAATGGTCGGAGTCGGCCGACCCTCGCCCCTTCTTCAACGCCTACGCGAAGAGCCTCGGCCTCGACCTCGACCGATTCCACGCCGACGCCGACGCGCAGTCCACCACCGACTTCATCGCGCGACAGGCAGCAGAGGGCAAGCAGGGCGGGGTGACGCACACGCCGTGGTTCGTGGTCGGCGATTCGGTCGTGCTCCCGCGTAGCCTCGAGGAGTTCGACAAGGTCATCCAGGAGGCGCTGTGACTCGCGCCGCGTCTCCGCGGCCGCGGCGATGGGTGCCGTGGCTCCTCACGGGCGCGGCCTACGCCGGCTTTGTCATCTCGCTGTACCTCACCTTCGTGCACTACCGGGGCTACGTCTCGCCCTGCTACGTGGTGCACGGCTGCGAGGCGGTGCAGACCAGCCGGTACGCCGTGATCATGGGCGTACCGCTGGCGCTCGTGGGCACCGTCTTCTTTGCCCTCATGTTCTATCTGGGCATCGGTCTGCTGACCAGCTCCCGCCTGCTGGTCCTGCGTGTCTACAAGGTGCTGGCCTTCGCCGGCGCGCTCGCGATCATCCCGCTGTTTCTGCTGCAGGCCATCGTCTTGAAGGCGTTCTGCACGTACTGCGTCGCCACCGAGGCGATCATGCTCGTCCTGTGGGTGGTGAGCTTCCTGCTCACGGCGCCGGGGCGGAGCGGGCTGGGCCGCTCGCGACCCACCCTCTAGCGGGAGAAGTCGGGCGGGGCCGGACGGGTCGCGACCGCACGGCAAAACCTCTTCAGCGCCCCGCGCGTGACAGGCTGGGCGCGACTCCTTGAGCAGGCAGAGCAAGCGGTATACTGCCTGCACGATGGCGGCTATCCTGACACCCGAGCAGATCGAAGTGTACGCTGCGACCCTGCGCGCGCGCTCCGCCGAGACGGCTCGTCTGCGCCAGAGGCGCCGCACCCACGCCTGGGCGGTGGCACGCGAGGCCGCGCAGATCCTGCGTGCGCACTACGGCGTCACCGGAGTGTGGGTCTTCGGCTCTCTGGTGGACGGCGACCATTTCACGGAGCGCTCAGACATCGATCTCGCGGCTGCCGGCCTCACTCCCGCCGTGCACCTCGAGGCCTTGGGCAGGCTGCTTCGACTCTCCCCCGACTTCGAGCTCGACCTCGTCGACCTTGAGAGCTGCCCGCGGGGGCTGCGCCGGTCGGTCGAGCGGTCCGGAGTGCCCCTGTGACCGGCCACGACTACCGATCCGTCGCCGCCCGCATTCGCCAGGAGGTGCCCGAGCTCGAGCGCGTCGCGCAGCGAGCCTCTCGTGCCTGGGCGTTGGCGTCACGCGACAGCGACGACCTGCTCGTCGATGCGGCGGCGCTGAACATGCACGGCTTCTACGCCGGGTTGGAGCGCATCTTCACCGTGGTCGCCGAGCGCATCGATGCTTCCTTGCCCGGCGGCCCGAACTGGCACCAGGATCTCCTGCGGCAGATGACGGCCGAGATGCCGGGCGTGCGCACCGCAGTGCTCTCGCCGTCCCTCTTCCCTGCGCTCGACCGGTATCGCGGGTTCTGCCATGTGGTGCGCAACGTGTACGCCTACGTGCTGGATCCTCGCCTGATGGCCGTGCTTGTCGACGACCTGCCGGAGACCTGCGAGTGCGTGCGTGTGCAGCTCGCGGTCTTCGCGGACACGCTGGAGGCGATCGCCGAGGCCGCCGGCGACTGAGCCCGGCCGGGCGGCGGCGTCTGGCTCGGCCGGCGCCGGGGTGCGTCAGGCGGGGGCGGCCGGGTCGGACGGACTCTCGTGCTGCGCGTTCTCGCGCACCGTCCCGTCGACCATCTCGAGGTGCCGCGTGCCGAAGGCCACGAGCTGCCGGGCGTGGGTCACCATCATGATCGTCAGGGCCTGCTCGGCGTGGATGCGCCGAAGGATCTCCATGATCTCGGCCTCGGTCTCCTCGTCCAGGTCGCTGCTCGGCTCGTCGGCGAGCAGGAGCGTCGGCCGGTTGATGAGCGCCCGGGCGATGACGACGCGCTGCTGCTGCCCGGCCGAGAGCTCGTGCGGCCGCGCCCCCAGGCGATGGCCCAGGCCTACCATGTCGAGGAGCTCCCGCGCCCGCTCGCGGGTGTCGGCGTGCTCCTCGTGGCTGAACTCCAGCGGCAGCATGACGTTCTGCTCCAGGGAGAGCCCCGGGAGCAGGCTGGGGAACTGGAAGACGAAGCCCATGGTGCGATTGCGCAGGCCGCTGCGCGCCGCGTCGGTGATGCTCCAGATCTCGACGCCGTCGACCGTCACGGTGCCACTCGTCGGCGTCGCCAGGCCAGTCGCGACGTTGAGCAGCGTGGTCTTGCCACAGCCCGAGCGTCCGGTGATGACGAGGAAGTCGTTGGTCTCCACGTCGAGATCGACGTCGCGCAAGGCGGCGAAGGCAGTGCGGCCGCCGTCTCCGTATGCCTTGCCGACACCGCGCAATGACACTGCCGTCATGGCCCTCACTCCCTCATCGAGACGGCCGGTTCCTGGCGGGACGCGCGCAGCGCCGGGACGAACGCCGCCGCGGCAGCAACGAGCAAGGCGACCAGCAGGCCGGCGACGATGAGGCCGAACAGGCTCGCAGACGACGGGGACAGGATCGGGAAGCCGAGCGCCGAGACGAGCAGGTCGCGGAAGAGGTACATCGCGACCGACGCCAGCACCGCGCCCGCCAAGCCGCCCGCCAGAGCGAGCAGCGTGGCCTCGGTCATGTACGCCAGCAACACGAAGCGCTGGGTCGCGCCAAGGGCACGCAGGACGCCGATCTGCCGGCGCCGCTCGTGCACCGACATCCAGAAGACGAGACCCATGAGCGCGAGCGACAGCACGACGGTGAGCACCACGATCACGACCAGCGTGCGCAGGACGCCCGAGATCTGCGAGCCATACGAGCCGAACATCGCGGCCGCCGGAACCGCCTGGGCCTCTGGGACGGCGTCCGTGATGGCCTTGGCGATCGCGTTGCGGTCGGCGCCCGGCTCGGCCTTGACCATGACCGACGACACGGTGTCCGCGAGGATGGGGAGCGCCATCTTGGCCTTGGTGCGCGAGGCCTCCGCCATGTCGTTGGCGCTGGCGAACGTCATGAAGAGGGTCTGATCGAGGTTGGTGCCGGTCGGCTCGAGGTTGCCGACGAGATCGAAGTCGTAGCCGTAGAGCTTGATCTTGTCCTGGCCGTCGGGGACGAAGACGTCCGCGCCGCCGACCGCCTGGCCCGCCGAGAGGTCGTGGCCGAGCTTCTCTTTCAGCCAGGGCTCGATTGTGAAGTCGGTGACGGGATCGAACGCGAACATGAACATCAGCGACACCGAGCAGCACGAGGAGTTGGCCATCGACGTGAGATAGAGCTGCGGAGACGCGACGGCCACGCCGGGCACCGCCGCGATGCTTTCCACGACGCCGCGCGGCATGTACGTGTTGGTCGCGTTGCCGAGCAGCAGGGCGCCCTCGACGCCGGTCACGGACCCACGGGGGACGACGACGATGTCCGCGCCCAGTCGCTCCCGCGCCAGGCGCAGGCTCTCCTCGCCGCCGCGCGAGATGATCACCGTCGAGAGGACCATGCCGGCGACGAGCAGGGCGCAGCCGGCGACGAGCCAGCTGCGGAGCGGGCTGCCGGAGATGCCCGTGAGGGCGAGTCTGAGGAGACTGCGGGGCCTCAGGACGGGCGCCCTTTCATGCGGGCGCCGCGCCGCCGCCGCCGTTCTCGCGCTTCATCAGGCTCACGACGAGCACGGCGGAACCGAGGGCAAGCGGGATGATGAGGACTGCCAGGACCTTCACGCCGGCCTCCAAATGACGTTGCCGAGCTTGACCCTGAAACAGCCCCCGGGTCCGCAGGCATTATATGGTACGGTTTTCGCCCGTCCATGAGCAGAAGCCGTTCTGGCCCCCTTGTGCGGGCGGGGCGGCCCCCCCGGGGGGGCTCGCCAGTCGGCAAGGAGGACGGTCTGAAACGCCGGCACTTCAGAAGAGGCGCGGCGGCGGTCGCGCTGGTGGCCGCCTCCGCGTTCGCCATCGGCGCCTGCGGCGGCGGCGGTGGACCACGCGCCGGCGTGGCACCGCGCGGCGCCGCGAGCGCCGATGCCGGCGTCACCAACGGAGCCATCTCCTACACCACTCGCAACCTCGTCGCCATGTTGGCCGACCGCCCCACGCAGGCGGCCCGGCAAAACGCGGCGTCCCGAGCTGCTCGGGCGATAGCCGGCAAGCCCGCTCCCCCACGACCCCGGCTCGACCCGCTGGCCACGCCCGACTACTTCGGGGGCACCGCCAACTGGGCCAACAGCCCGCTGCTTCGCAAGTTCGTCGACGCGCTGCCCGGCGTCGGCGCGGCGGCGGCCAACGATCTCGGCCAGTACATCCCCGTGGCCGTGCCCGACACGACCTCCTATCCGGGTTCGGACTACTACGAGATCGCCGTGCGCCAGTTCTCGGAGAGGCTGCACCGCGATTTGCCGGAGACCCGGCTGCGCGGCTACGTGCAGCTCAACAAGGGCACGGACGCGAACGGGCGGAACACCGTCGCACCCGCGGACATCCACTACCTGGGGCCGCTGATCGAGGCGCGCCGCGGCCGTCCGGTGCGCGTCAAGTTCGTCAATGAGCTGCCGGCCGGCAGTGCGGGCGAGCTGTTCTTGCCGGTGGACGTCACCGTCCCCGGCGCCGGCGCCGGCCCCCAAGGCGGCGACGAGACGTACCCGCAGAACCGCGCGTCGCTGCACCTTCACGGCGGCCTCACGCCGTGGATCAGCGGCGGCTCGCCGTATCAGTGGGTCACGCCGGCCGGCGAGCGCTCGCCCTACGGCGCCGGCCCCAGTCTCACGAACGTCCCCGACATGTGGTTCGACGCCCGGGGCAGGCCGGTCGACGCAGGCACGCCCGGGGCCACCAACGACCCGGGCCCGGGCGCCACGACGCTGTACTTCCCCAACGACCAGAGCGCCCGCTTCCTCTACCTGCACGACAGCACCTTTGGCCTCACGCGCCTCAGCGTCTACGCTGGTGAGGCGGCGCCGTACTTCATCGCCGACCCCGTCGACGACGAGCTCGTCGCGGGCAACGCCGGCGCGCCGGCGTCGAGCCGGGCGATCGACGCGCCCGTCGGTGCCGGCACGATCCCGGCCGCCGAGCTGCCCCTCATCGTCGAGGACAAGACCTTTGTCCCCGGCCGCGAACAGCTCAGAGTGCAGGACCCGACGTGGGACCTGGCCCACTGGGGAGGCCGCGGCGCGCTCTGGTATCCGCACGTCTACATGCCGAACCAGAACGCAGCCGACAGAGACGACCTCAACGCCAAAGGACGCTGGGACTACCTCCCCTGGTACTGGAAGGGCTACGACCGCACGGTGCACGGCCCGGTCGCGAACCCCCTCTTCGGGACCGCCGCGTACGAGCCGAAGCTGAATCCCGGAACACCGAGCCTCTCGGTGGTGCCGAGCGCCTTTCACGACACGATGCTCGTCAACGGCACCGCATACCCCTATGTGAAGGTCGCACGCAAGGCCTACCGGCTGCGCATCATGAATGCCTGCTCCGACCGCGCGCTCAACCTCCAGCTCTACTACGCGAGGTCGAACCAGGTCCAGAGGACAGGCCCCGGAGGCACGCCCGAGCTGCAGACCGACTCGGGTGAGGTGCCGATGCTACCCGCGGTCGGTTCCCCCAGCGGTGGCCAGCCGGTAGGCTGGCCGACGGACGGGCGCGCGGGCGGGGTACCGGACCCGCGCGCCGCCGGCCCTACCATGATCCAGATCGGCAACGACGGCGGCCTCCTGCCACAGGCCGTGCCGCTGCCGAACACGCCGATCGGCTACTCCTTGAAAGCCGCCGCCGGGCAGGACGCCGGGATGGCCGCCGGGCCTACGGTCGCCGGCATCTCGGTGAGGACGCTCTACCTTGCTCCCGGCGAGCGCGCCGATGTGGTCGTCGACTTCTCGCAGGTCCCGAGTGGCTCCAAGCTGCTCCTGTACAACGACGCCCCGGCGCCGGCGCCGTCCGGGGACAGCCGCGTCGACTACTACGCAGGGGACCCGGACCTCACGACGATCGGAGGCGCGCCGAGCACCGTCGTCGGCTACGGACCCAACACGCGCACGATCCTGCAGTTCCAGGTCGAAGGCGCCGCCTCGCCGCCCTTCGACCTCGAGCGGCTGCAGCGCGCCCTGCCGTCTGCCTACGCCGCCTCGCAGGACCCGGTGCTCGTGCCCACGGCCTCCTACAACGCCGAACCCACCCCCGACCACCCCCTCGAAGAGGCCGGCGCGGTCACGTTCACGCCGCTGGGCCGCGATTACCGCTTGACGCTGCCCGTGCAGGGCAAGATGGTGAGCGAGCTGTTCGATCCTGAGTACGGCCGCAAGACGGCCACGCTGGGCGTGGACGCGCCGCTCTCGGCCGGCGGCGTGCGGACGTCGGTGCCGTACTCGGCCATCGACCCCGCGACGGAGTACGTGATCGCCGCCGCGCGCGCGTCTGCGCCGCAGGTGGGCGACGGGACGCAGCTCTGGCGCATCACGCACGACGGCACCGAGTCGCACAGCATCCACTTCGGGTCCTGCGACGTCCAGGTGCTGGCGCGCGCGGCGCGCGACGGCGAGGTGCGCGCGCCCGACCCCGGCGAGCTCGGCTGGAAGGACACGCTGCGCATCGACCCGCTCGAGTCGGTCCTCATCGCCCTGCGGCCGGTGCTCGTGCGGGTGCCGTTCAAGCTGCCTTCCAGCACGCGGCTGCTTGACGTGACGCGCGCGGCCGGAGCGACCGGCGAGTTCACCGACCTCGAGCCGCTGACGGCGCGCCCAGACGCGGTCGCCAACGAGCTCGCCGACTTCGGCTGGGAGGCGGCGTGGGGCATCTACCTGCCGGGCGGCGAGGAGAACCATGTGACCCGGCCGCTCGTCGTTCGGGGCAGCCCGGCCGCGCCGGCGGGGCTCGCGGTGACAGCGCCGTAGACCGCTCGGCCGCGACGCGGGACCCCGATGGTAGACTCCCTCGACCCGGAG
>CAIOZS010000169.1 GCA_903862845.1 uncultured Thermoleophilia bacterium | reverse complement strand
GCGCATGACTTCGCGGTCGCCTTAGGAGACCGCCGCGCGGCTTTTCCGTGCGCATCTCACGGGCGCTGCGCCGGAGGCTCTCATCCCGGCGCGACACAGAGGAGTGAGCCCATGGAACTTCCAGTGAAGGCTCACGGCTAGAAGTTCACGCGCAAGGCGGAGCGCCGCGCGGGCACGCTGACCGCCGGCTGCATCGCCGGGATGATGTTCGCGGTCCTGTTTGGCGTCTGCGTGATCCTCGTCCGCACCGGCGTGGGCAGTACCTCGGGCAGCCGCGGCGCGTGGCTGGCCGAGGGCCGGGGGCAGGTGGAGGTCGCCCTCGCCCTGCTCCCCTTCGCGGGGATCTTCTTCCTTTGGTTCATCGCCGTGTCCCGGCAGCGCCTTGGGCGCTACGAGGACCGCTTCATCTCGACGCTCGTCCTCGGCAGCGGGCTGCTGTTCGTCGTGGGCGTGCAGGCGTGGGCACTCCTGATCTTCCCCGTCTGGGTCTTTCTCGTGAGTGCGTATCTGCTCGCGATCACCGTCCGTGGCGGGGTCGATGAGGCGGGGGGCGCGGAGGCCGTGGGTCCCGACGGCCGACGTCAGCGCTCTGTCCGACGGAGATCGGCGTCCCCGGCGGCGGCATCGACAGTATGCAGGCGGACGGCTGCCGACGTGTTGCCGACAAGGCGGCTCACCACGACCCAACATGCGTGAGGACGCGAAGTCACGCAGGGCGCCCCGAACCTTAGATTTTGCGGCATCTTTGCGCACGGTGCAGTACCGCTGGTCACTGCCGACATTCTGCCGACGAGACAACGGATGGCAGCGGATGGCAGTGCGGCACCGCTTGGCGCGTGCCCCATCAAGGCTGAGGACATGCGCAAGATGCACAGCGACCGCGAGGCGATCGGCCACCGCCCGGGGCCGGGAGCAAAGCCGGTCGAGACCGTCTGGGTGCACTATCCAGGGACCGAGCTCGCGTTCTTCGATCAGGAGCGCGGACGCCTCAAGGCGCTGCCCGACCATCTGCCAGATCTTCGCGATCCGGACGCCTCGCAGGGATCCTCTCGCAACCTTGCGTACCTTTGACTCCGGGGGTAGTGTCGATTCGAAAGGGGCAAAGAGAGCCACCATCCACGGACACCGGAGGTGCCATGGCTGCCGAAGATGCTGGGCGCAAGCAGGCGATCAGGAACATCAAGCGGAGACGCGGGCTCGTTTCGCACGCGGTGTCGTTCATCGTTATTAACATCATCATGATCGTCATCTGGTACGCGACCGGTCGCGGGTATTTCTGGCCGGCGTGGGTGATCCTCGCGACCGGCATTGGCCTGGTGTTCGACCTCTGGAACATCAACAGGCGCGGCTCGGGCGAGATCAGCGAGGAGGACATCCGCCGCGAGATGGACAAGTCGGCGGCCAAGTGAGCACGGAATGAAGCGCCCGGGTGGTGGTGCGAACACCACCACCCGGGCGCTTCATTCGTTGACGCCTACCGCGATGTCCGGGGAGGTCCGGCCACTGCCGCGGGCGCCGGCTTCGAGCATCAACGCCAAGGCGTCGACCATCGTGGCGTTCCTCCCTTGACGCAGGCCGTACCGCCGATGAATGCTGTGGGCTTGGGAGGGGCTTGCTGCAGCGAGAGCCGCGGTTTCCGCGCCCCGCATGCCCCGACTTCGGGCGAATGGAGGATGGTGCATCATGACGGGTAGTCGACCAGTGCCGAGGCGAAGGTTCCCGCGAGTCGCCCGCGTGCTCTCGATGGCGCTGTTCGCCGCGTGCGCTGCGTCGCCGGCGACCTCCTTCGCCGCGACGCCGCCGTCGGCCGCCGCCGGCGACGTCTTCTTCTCGCCGCGGGCCTCGGTCATTCAGGCCAAGAGCCCGGCAGGCATGCGCACGTTCCTGTCGACGGATCACCCGGAGTACAGCCTGCAATCGTATGTGTGGGCGGGAAGCCTGGTTGACGCCGGTGGACGGGTCAACACGTTCGCATTCTGCATGCAGCGCAACAACGAGTCCATCGCTGGCTCCCCGCTGGTTCCCGTTCTGACGTCCGCGGCTTTGTTCAATCGCAGCAGCGACCCGGGGTTCGTGGTCGGTGGACTCGCCGGGGTCGCCGACCTCACCCTCCCACTCTCTCTGACGACACGTCCATGGAGCGTCAGAGCTCAGAGCTTCACACCCGGGCAACCGCCGGACTTCATCGACGCGAGGGTCGTTGAGGGAGTGCTCGGAAAGAAGGGGGCGGTGTACGAGCTCTCGGCTTTCGTGCCGAATGGCGCCACGGGTGCCCCTGCGAACGAGCTCCTCACGCTCTATGTCCGCGCCAAAGACGCGACCGGCATCATGCAGTGGGGCTATGGTCCCTCGGGGTTCTTCCCGCAGTGGATCTACCCGGCCCAGCGCGCCGCCATCACGAACGACTTCGGCAACTCCGTCGGGAAGTACCTCGCGGGAACCCGTGACCCGATGACCAACCAGGGGGACTACTACTACACCATGCCGCTTCTCGAGGTGCAGCGCTTCTCCGTGAGCCTGGGAGGTCAGGTCGTCAGCAAGGGATCGGGCGGCTGGATCTGGTTCGACAACGTCGAACAGCAGTTCGACGCCGCGGCTGAGCAGATCATCTCCAACGGTGTGAAGTGGCTCGAGTTCAGCGTCCAGTTCCCCACGACGAAGCAGGCGATGAAGATCGGCTACGTCGAGCAGGCTTCAGTGGGTCAGTTGAACTACGCGATGCTGCACGACGCCCACTCACCCAAGGCGAGGAACGGGGCCTTCACGGATTCGGTGAACTGGGACATGGACAAGGTCCACATCACGCCGGTCCAGTCATCGCTGTGGAAGAGCCCGGTGTCCGGCCAGAGCTACTACACGAGATACCGCGTCACGCTCGACGGCGCGCGGCCCGGGCAACGGGCGCACCTGTTCATCGCAGCGAAGTTCACCAATCAAGAGGTGAACGCCGGCGGACGCCACGTGTATGAGGGGCTCTTCTCGGTCACCGGGACGCTCTGCGGGGAGAAGGTCACCGGACAGGCGTGGACCGAGGTGGAGCCCACTGCCAGCCTGTGACCTACACGCAGGGGCCGCGGAGCACCCCGTGCGGCCGCCGTTGGGCGAGGCTTTCATGCGGCCGCAGCTCTTGATCTGCTGCACGTGGTCGAAGGTGCTCCAGGGATCGTCAGGGAGGAAGCCATGAGACGCAGTCCGCAGGGCAAGGTGGAGGCATCCGGCACGACGTTCGTACTGCGTCCATGAGCGAGGGAACGGTCGACCAGGGCGAGAGCCTCGAGGACGTCGCGACCTTCCTGTCCGGCGTCGAGGCGTTCAGGACGCTGGACCGCGACCAGCTCTCGCGGGTCGCGGCCTCGGTGACGCACCGCGGCCTGCGCGCCGGCGAGGCGCTGATCGTCGAGGGTGGCCATCCCAGCACGCAGCTCTGGGTGCTTCGCGACGGCGCCCTCGACCTCCTCCGCAGGGACCACCTGGTCACTGTGATGACGAGCGGCGAGCTCCTCGGCTACGCGAGCCTGCTCACCTGCACCGCGCCGGCCTTCACGGTGCGGGCCCGCGGCGAGTGCACGCTCTACTGCATCCCCGGCGATCTCGGCATCGAGCTGCTCAGCCGTGAGGACGGCGTGCGGTGGCTGGCGACGACCCAGCGTGACGCGCTGCTCTACGCGGCGCGCTCCCTGAGCCCGCTGCCGGAGGTGCAGACGCTGCCGGTGACCTCGGTGGTGCGCGGCGCGCCGCAGCTGTGCGACCCGGAGATGACGATCAGCGAGGCCGCCGAGCTCATGACGGCTCACGGCCGCTCAGCCATCCTCGTGCGTGCGCGGGACGGGCTCGGCATCGTCACCGATGTCGACCTCCGCGAGAAGGTGGTGGTCGGCGGCGTCTCACGCGACGCGCCGGTGAGCGCCATCATGTCCGCGCCCGTTCACACCATCCGCTCCGACACCCTCGCCGCCGAAGCCAGTATCGCCATGCTGACGCTGGGCGTGAACCACCTGCCGGTGCTCGCCCACGACGGCACCGTGGTCGGCATGGTCTCCGCCGGTGACCTCATGAGCCTCGAGGCGCGCAATCCGTTCGCGCTGCGCCGCTCGCTGCACCGAGCCCGCGACGAGGACGAGCTCGTGGCAGCGGCAGGCGACATCCCCAAGCTGTTCGTCGACCTCCTGGACGCCCGCCTCGATGCGCCGGTGCTCTGCCGGGTGCTCACGATCCTGCACGATGCCCTGACCGTGCGCCTCCTCGAGCTGGCCTTCGAACGCCACGGCGCGCCGCCGGTGGACTACGCCTGGCTCGTCTTCGGCAGCGCCGCGCGCCACGAGATCACGCTCGCCTCGGACCAGGACAACGGGCTCGCCTACGCCGACACGGACGATCCCGCCGTGAATGACTACTTCCGCCGCGTGGCCGAGGACGTCAACGGAGGCCTCACCCGCTGCGGCATCGAGCCCGACGCCAACTCCGTCCTGGCCAGTGCCGAGTGGCGCAGGTCGCTCTCGGGCTGGAAGAAGATCTTCTCGGACTGCCTGGAAGGCGACGATCTCCAGCGCGTGCTGCGCGCCAGTGTGTGCTTCGACTACCGCCAGGCGGCGGGCCGGCTGTACGTGGAGCAGGCTCTGACAGACGTCATGCGCGAGGCGCCCAAGCACCGCCAGTTCTTGCAGTGGCTCTCTCGCCTCGGCTCGGACCTTCCCCCTTCCATCGGGGGATTCCGGAAGAAGCTCGACCCCCTGGTGGATATCAAGAAGGGTGGCCTTCTGCCCATCCAGAACCTGGCGCGCTACCAGGCCTTGTCGCGCGGCATCACGATCCAGGCGACCCTGGACCGCCTGGCCGCGGTCTGCGACCTCGACGCGGGCGGTGCCGAGTGCGGTCGTACGCTGCGCGAGTCGTACCTCACCATCAAGCAGCTCCAGCTGCAGCACCACGCAGACGCAGTGCGCGAGGGGCGCCCGCCCGACAACACCATCGACACGCGCGCCCTGCGACCCATCACCCGCGCGAACCTCCAGGAGGCGCTCCGCGAGATCGCGGCGGCGCAGACCCGCTTTCCACGGCTCGCCTCAGGATGGCGCGGCCTCTGAGCGGTTCAAGCGATGCTCGAACACGCGCCGGAGTTCGCCGCGGAGGTTCTCGAGGCTCTTCCCGGTCCTTCACGGTCTGCGCATCTCGCCCGTCCGACCTGGTGGTAGGGTCTTCTGCGGAAGAGTCGGGCGGTGCCGGAGATCCAGGAGCATGGGGACGAACGCATGAAGGCAGTCATCATGGACAGCTACGGGACGCCGGACGTCCTGGAACTGAGAGACGTGGCGAAGCCCACGCCCAAGGCCGATCAGGTCCTGGTGCGAGTGCTTGCCGCGTCCGTCAACGATTGGGACTGGGCGTTGCTGCGCGGGGCGCCGGTGAATCGCCTGCTCAGCGGACTCTTCAGGCCGAGGGTGCATATCCTCGGCTGTGATATCGCCGGGCGTGTTGAGGCCGTGGGCGGAGGTGTCACAGCGTTCCGGCCGGGTGACGAGGTCTACGGCGATCTGAGCAGCAGCGGTTTCGGCGCGTTTGCCGAGTACGTCTGTGCGCCGGAAACGGGCCTCGCGCACAAGCCGGCCGGAATGACTTTCGAGCAAGCTGCCGCCATCCCGCAAGCAGGCATGCTGGCGGTGCAGGGCCTCATCGACGTGGGGCTGATCAAGTCCGGCCAGAAGGTGCTCCTGAACGGGGCAGGCGGGGGCGTCGGTACGTTCGCTTTGCAGATCGCCAGACTCTACGGCGTCGAGGTGACCGTGGTCGACAAGCCCGGCAAGCTGGACGTGTTGCGTGCCATGGGCGCGGACCACGTCATCGACTACCTCAAGGAGGACTTCACCAAAGGTGGCAAGCGCTACGACCTGATCCTCGACGTGAAGACCACCCGGTCGCCGTTTGCCTACGCTCGGGCACTGACTCCCAACGGCACGTATGTCACAGTCGGCGGCAGCATGCCGCGCCTGCTGCAGACCCTGGTCCTGGGTCCGCTGCTGGCGCGGCTCTACCACAAGCACGTGCGTATCGTCGGCCTGAAGCCCAACAAGGATCTCGCCTACATGAACCAGTTGTTCGAGGCCGGCGATCTGCAGCCGGTCATGGACGGGTCGTACAAGCTGAGCGATCTGCCTGAGGCCCTCCGGTTCTTCGGCACTGGTGATCACAAGGGCAAGATCATCGTCACGATGGCGTGAACGCTGATCCGGAGCGTCAGGCAGTCGTGTTCACCGTCACTGCTACATTGCCCCGCTTGTGCCCGAGCTCCACATACCTGTGAGCGGCGACGATCTGGTCAAACGGATAGCACCTGTCGTTGATCGGTGTGATCCGCCGTGCTTCTACGAGTCCTCTCACCTTCTCGAGACGCTGAGAGCTCAACTCGAGGGACCCATCGTCGATGGAGACGAATGTGCCGCCATCTGCCAGCGCTCGCCGGCACGCCTCCTTGAGCGCGGATGTCCTTCGCTTTCCCACCGCGTCCAGCACGACGTCATACCGTTCCACTTGGGAGAGTGACTCCTCGTCTGTGTAGTCCAGCACTCGATCTGCTCCCAGCGCGGTCACGAAGCCAGCATTGCGCGCGCTGCACACACCGGTGACGTCCGCGCCGAGATGCTTCGCATACTGCACGGCGATCGTTCCGCTGGTGCCGGACGCCCCATACACGAGCACCTTGTGGTTCGGCTTGACGCCGGCCTTGTCGAGATACTGCAGCGCCAGCAGACCACCGTACGCAGCCGAGGTTGCTTCTTCGTGGCTGATGTTATCTGGCTTCAGCGCGATGCAGCCTTGTTTCGAGTCGTCTTCTTTCATGCACTTGTAGTCTGCATACGCGCCCAGCGAGAAGCCGGTAAG
>CAIOZS010000168.1 GCA_903862845.1 uncultured Thermoleophilia bacterium | reverse complement strand
CCATGGGCTCCATGTGCGCGCGGTTCGCGCGCATCACGCTCATGATGAGCTGCGGCCGCAGGCCGGCGGCCACGAGGTTGCGCACGCCGGCCAGGGCGGCGTCGAAGCTGCCCCTGACGCGGCGCACGTGCTCGTGGGTCGCCGCATCCACGCCGTCGAGGCTGACGCTGACGAAAGCGCCGGGCTCCTCGGCGAGCAGCCCGGCGACCGCGGGCGTGCAGAGCACGCCGTTCGTCTCGATGGTGAGCGCCAGCTCGTGCTCGCGCACGACCGCGACCATCGCGGCGAAACCGGGGTGCAGCAGCGGCTCGCCGCCGGTGAGCTTGACGGCGGTGAGGCCGAGCTCCTTGCCCTGAGCGACGACGTCGGCGAAGAGGCCGACGTCGAGGCAGGGCTGGTCCAGCCCCGGGCCCGGCTCCCACGCCGGGGCGAGGTAGCAGTGGCGGCAGCGCAGGTTGCAGCCGGCCGTGAGGTAGCAGTACAGCTCGTTGAGCGCCGGGATCGAGGCGCCGGCTCGCGGGGTCACGCGCGGACCCCTCCCGGCAGCCGCCCGCCGTCCTCCAGGAAACGCCGCAGGCAGGCGTCGGGGCTGGGGGCGTAGGCGTCGCCGCCGTGCGCCGAAGCCATGCCGGGGCAGTTGCCGGTGCACGATTCCCGGTAGGCGCAGTCGGCGCAGAACGGGAATTCGCTGAGCGGGATCGTGTGGCGGCCTCGCAGGCGCACCAGCTCTGGGTGTTCGCGCCAGACCTGCCCGAGGTCGTCGCGGGCGATATGCCCGAGCTCGATCTGCGGGAGCTGGCTGCACGGCGTGATCACGCCGTCGGCGCGCACCGCCAGCTTGGAGCCGCCGACGCCGCAGCCGTTGAGGCGGCCGCCACGGCGAGCCTCCCCGGCGCCGCCAGCGTCGTCCGCCGCCGAGAGCATCGCCGTCCACCCGCGGGCCTCGGCAAGGGGGCCGGCCGTGGCGCCGATGCGGCCGGCGTACTCCCGACTGAGGCGCAGGAGCGTTTCCATCGCCAGGCTGCGCTCGTCGGTGGTCAGCAGCATGTCTGGCGCATTCTCGCGGCACAGCCCGACATCGCCGGCCGAGTTGGTGCTGAAGGCGGGCAGACCCAGTTCGACGAGGAGGAAGCGGGCGATGGCGTCGAGGTCGCCCACGTTGCCGCGGTGAATGGTGACGCGCACGGCCACGGTAACGCCGGCGGCCTGGAGCGCGCGCAAGCCGTCGAGGGCGCGCGAGAAGCTACCCCGGCCGCAAGCGCTATCGTGGGTGGCGGCGTGCGAACCGTCCACGGAAACCTGTACGTAGTCGCAGCGGCGCGTGGCCGCCAGGAGGCGCGCCATCTGCGGGGTGATCAGCGTGCCGTTGGAGAGAACGCTGAAGCGCAGGTTGGCGGCCACGATGCCGTCGATGAGCGCCGGCAGGTCCTCGCGGCAGAAGGGCTCGCCGCCGCTGAGCGTGACGTCGAGGACGGCGTGGCGCTTGAGCTCGGCGAAGAAGGCCAGCCAGGTCTCAGTGGGCAGGTCCTGCCCGACGTCGGCGACGCTCGCGAAGTGGTAGCAGTAGGCGCAGCGCAGGTTGCAGCGGCCGGTGATGTCGATCTCCAGCGAACGCGGCGTGCGCATCGGCGGGGCGCCGCAGGCGGCCCCCGCCCCTTCGCCGCTCCTCACCTGCGTTTGCACGACCATCTTCTCTCCGTTCACGCCGCGCCGACGCTGCCGGCGAACCCCTCAGCCGGGTCTTCCACCGCCATGATCCTCTTGCGGAAGGCCTCGTTGCTCTTCCTACGTTCGCTGAGCGCCTTGACCGCTTCCTGACACGTCCTTTTCCGACGGCGCCCAGATCGACGTGCGCTCTTCACGCTCCCTTCGCGCGCCGCCTCGCGGCGCAAGAGCGGCCGGTCAGCGCGCGATTCGACCCCCCCGACGTGCGCACATGGGGCGATCAGAACTGCTGTGGCGCTCCCCCTTGCGCGCAAACGGTCGGCGCCAGATTCGGGCCCCCACCCGGAGTGGGCCCGGGTGGGGCGCCGCCACTGGCGCAGTTGGGGCCGAAGGAACCGCAGCCCGCCGCGTTCACCGCGTCGGTCTCCTGGTCGCTGAGGCGCCCATCCTGGTCGCCGAGCGGCGCCAGCTCCGGCGGCTCGTAGGCGCGCCGGTCATCGTCGGTCATCGACTGCTCCTCCTCCGGTCACTGGGGCTCGATGCGCGTGCCCGGGTACTCGCCGGCGTAGCACGCCGCCCCCCCGGCGACGCCATTGAGGTCCTCGTCGGCCAGCGGTCCCTCGCCGCCGAGCGGCGTGACCTCGGGCTTCTCGTAGCCGGGCTTCTCGGCGCCCGGGCCGTCTGCGTTCATGGTCGTGCCTCCTCGCGCGTAGCGTGCAAGCGAAACGATCGTCGGTTGCAGGTCAGGTCTCTTTGCGGGCCGCGGCCCAGCCGGCCAAGCCGCGCTCCACGAGCACGTCCACGAACGCCTGCACCTGCTCCCCCGCCTCGTCCGGCGCCCCGTTGAAGGCGTCGCGCACCGCCGCGGCGATCTGCAGCGCGCTGCGCGTGCCGTCGAGGCCGCGGCAGATGAAGAGGCCCACAGGATTGAGGACGAACGAGCGCGGCACGTCCGGGTCGACGAGCAGTGCGTAGCCGTCGCGCTCCTCGCGCAGGACGACGCGGCCGGCGAGCTCGACGCCGGCGCTCACTGGCCAACCGCCACCCGGACCGGCCGCGTTCATCGATCGACCTCCTCGTGTGCTGTCGTCTCTGCCTGCCATGACACTCGGTGTGCGCGCGTCAGCGGGCGCCCGCCGGGTCTCCGACCTACGTCATCTCCCAGCCATCCAGGCCGGGGCGGCAGTAGACGATGCGGCCGCCACGCCCTTGAGCTCCTCGTCAGCGAGCGCCCCAGACGGCGACTCACTCTCTTCGACGGTGCAATCGAAACCCTCGGCGTTGATGAGGTCGAGGCGCCCGGCCACATCCTCCACCGCCATGACCCGGGCGCGGAACGCCTCGTCGCTCTTCCTCTTCTCGATAAATGCTTGTGCCGTTTCGTGGCTCATGGCTGCCGCACCCTCGTGGCCCGAGATGCCCCTGGATCTCCCAGCCTATCCATATAATATGCACTCGTACGTTATGCTTTACAAGGCAAGATAGTGGAACATTTGTCTAGTCCCGCGGGAGCGGGGCGGCGGATCAGATGATGAGCGCCGGCAGCGCGAGATCGTCGTCCGGCCCCAGCAGGTGGAGCCCGATGCCGGCGAGGCCGTTCATGAGGCCGGGGAAGGAGAGGGCGTCCCCCGCCCCCATCCTCATGGTCGGCAGTTCGAAACGGCCGCGCCGGCGGGCACGCTCGACGACGCCGCGGGTGATGGCCTCCGCCGACTCCATCCACGACGCTTCCCCCGCCCAGGCGCCCAGCGCCTGAAGGATCGCCGCCCGGCCGAGGTTGCCGCAGCACAGATGATCGAAGGTCGAGAGCGGGAAGGCCGCCGTGGTAACGGCCCCGGAGCACAGGTCCTCCCGCCAGCGAGTCGCATCGGGGTGGCCGGGCGCAAGCTGAAGAGCCCGCACGCGGGCCAGGGCGATGCCCGGCGCCCCGTGGCACCAGCCGGTCATGAACCCAGGAGGCTCCGCGTCGCCGCGGAAGTCGGGCCAGTTGCCGGCAGCGGCGTCGAAGACCGACGCCTCGTAGGCGAAGGCCCTGGCCGCCGCGTCGACGAAGCGCTTGCCGCCCAGCGCGACGCCGGCCTCCAGGAGAGCGAGCCCCATCCCAGCGGCGCCATGAGAGAGGCCGGTGAGGGGACGCACGTACTGCCCGGTGAACCAGCCGCCGGAGGCCGCGTCCTGGGCATCGACGAGGTGGGTCGCCAGGCCTTCGAGGGCACGCGCGCTGTGGTCGCTCGGCCGCTGCGCGTGCAGGCGCGCGAGGGGGCTGACGGCGCCCGCCGACCCGCTCAGGAGGTCCAGGGCACGGTCCTTGCCGATGAGCTCGTCGTTCACCAGCTCCGCCAACCTGTCGCGGCGGTCGTCCCAGTCAGACGCGCTCGCAGCGGACGTGCGCGCGAGCAGGTCGAACAGCCGCAGAAGCCCGCCGAGGCCGTTCATGCCCAAGCCCAGATCGCGGAGAAAGCGGAAGCGGGCGTAGCCGTCGCGGTCGTCGAGGGCGCGCAGCACGGGGGCAATGGTCGCGGCGGCGAGCGCGGCGGCCGGTCCACCGGGGTTTCGGGCCGCCCAGGCGTAGAGGAAGGCGGCCACCCCAGCGCGGCCGTCGTACAGGCCGTCCGTGATGAGCCACAGGGCAACGCGCCTGGGGTCGGAAAGCACGGCAGGCAGCACGGACGGGGTCAGCCACGTCGGGTCGCCGGCGCCGTCGCTGAGAGCGGACCCGGCGATCGCCTCGTAGATGTCCCGGCAGGCCGTGAGGCGCTCGTCCGCGGAGAGCGCTCGCGCCGCGCCCGGCGGAGTGACCTCGCCTTCGGCCTCGCCCCCTGCGCTCGGCGTCATCTGGTACCCACGGACGCCGATCGCGGCGCGGATCAGCCGCACCTGCCACGCCAGATCGCCGGCCGACAAGGAGCGCACCCGCTCCACCGCCTCGGTCAGCCCATCGCCGTCCAGGGCATCGGGAATGACCGCGCCGGCGGCGTGGATCGCGGTCGCGCCGAGGACGTGATCGAAGTAGGGCACGTCGAGGTCCTCCATGTCGTGCAGTTCGGCGCGCAGGAGGGGCCAAAGGAGCGGCTTCTCGTCGCTGAGAAGATAGGCGCGGGACAAGCGGTCGAGCTCGCGCGCCCGGGCCGCCGCGGACCGCAGAGCGTGCGGCGCGAGCGCGCGGTGCTGCACGATCGCGTAGGTGCGCGTGTGCCGCAGCAGGACGCGCCGCCGCGCGCCGGCGAAGCCGTGGATGTGCGTGACGATGCGCTCCCTCAGCGCCGCCGTCATGGCCAGCGTGTAGACCTCAGCGAAGCCCTCGATGAGCGCCTCGACATGGTCGGCGAGCGGATTCACGGAGCCCGGCGCCACCGGCAGGCTGGCCGGGTGATCCGGGACGACCGGGCGCGTCGCCCACACCATGTCGTCGCTGTTGACGTTGCGCCACCCGGGCGCCGGGCGGGCTTCCGCGGGAGCCGGGTCGGCGCCGAGGGCGCTGACGTCGTAGAACGCGCCCTCCGCTCCGCCCTGCAGCCACGTGGGCAGCATCACGGTCTGCAGCAGCGAGATCGCCAATGGGCCCTCGAGCGGTCCCTCACCCGCAGCGGGCGCCTCTGACCCGAGCGCGCGGAGCCGTCCCTCGAACAAGGTCTCGGCGTCGACCAGAACGAGCCCGGTACCGCAGGCGATCAGGTTGCCGGAGTGGCAGTCAGTCGCGCCCAGCAGGTGCAGCACGGCAAGCAGGCGCCCGGCGTTGCGATAGAAGACCGGGAGCTCGGCGGCCGTGCCGCACGGCGTGTGCGGCACGTACGAAGTGTATCCGTACTCACCGCCCCTCGGCAGAACCACAGGCGAAACGAACTGCGCGTCGCCGAGCGCGACGGCGAGGTCACCGATGAGGCTTCGGAACCGCGCCTCCATGCGCACGTCCTTCGGCTTGTACACGATGGTGATGTCGTGGCCGTCGCCGGCGAACGACAGCGTGGCGACGCCGCGCCCACCGCGGTGCGGGTCGCTGAGGCCCCAGTGCAGGCGCGCGAGACCGGCATCGTCACCGATGCCGAACTTCGCGCGCAGCGCCCCGCGGTCGGCGTGCACCCGCTGCAGGAGCTCCGCCAGGTTGCGCCGCCACTGCAGGCAGCTGGTGGCGACGATCCGCCCCAGGACGGGGTACTCGCCGAGCAGGCGGCTCAGCCCGTCGCGCAGGTTCGCGCGGCACCAGGACGCGTAACCCTCCCGGCGCGCGCCGGCCGCCGCCGGCCCCGCGCCGAGAGCGAGCATGAACCCGCGGCCGAAGGGCCGGTCGTGGGTGAAGTCCTCCATGAGGGCGCGCACGCAGACGCGCGAGAGCCGCTCCAGCAGCGCGCCCCGGGCAGCGTCGCGCGCCCGCGGCGCGAGGGGCCGGACGATCTCCCGGTCAAGGCTCGCCGCGAGCTGATCCCAGCTCTGCCGCACGAGCGGCCACAGCAGATGG
>CAIOZS010000167.1 GCA_903862845.1 uncultured Thermoleophilia bacterium | reverse complement strand
GCGTTCAGGGCGCGGGAGAGGGCGGCGCCGATCATCTGCGCTTGAGGAGACGGGCTGCCCAAGTAGTAGCCCACCGACAGCGACTCAGGGAGGTCTGCTCCGACGGCGCCCAGGCAGGCGGCCACCGTGTCGCCGCGGATCAGGCGGCCATCGAGCGACAGGCCGATAGGGCGGTCCTCGCGCTCGAGCTCACCCGCCGCGACCGGGAACGGGACCCATGCGGGGTCGAAGGCGAACAGCGCTCCGCGTTCGTAGACCCCGCCGTCCCGCCGGCGGGTCTCGACCTTGCCGCCCGCTTGCGCGCCGGCCTCCAGCACCAGGACGTGCCGCCGCCGGCCGAGCTCGCAGGCGGCCGACAGGCCCGCCAGACCGGCGCCGACGACGACGACCTCGAACGGATCCCTCTGCTTCACGACCACTCGGGATCCTCTTGGGAGCGCCACTCCGCCGCTTCGCGGTGGGGAGCGGCTGGCGTCGGGACCTCCGCGGCCGCCGCGCGCGCATCCGGGCGGCCGCCGCGCGCGCCTCCGGGCCGCGGCCCGCGGAAGCGGTCATGCATATCGACGCCGTCGCCCGTGGACACCGCATCCCCTGTCGTCGGTCTCACGCGCAGCGACTCTACCGCACCGCCCTCCGGATGCCATGCGACAGGTGCCCGGATGAGCCTGCCTTGCGGTCGCTCGCAACCTGAGCCGTCCGGCGGGCATCTCGCGGCTCGTGAGGACATCCCGGCGCGATGTTCATGCCGATCGCCGCCCCCGCCGCAGCCGGGGTGCGACGCTGGTCGGCAGCGACGTCCGTCGCTTCGACAGGGTGGAGGGCCTGCTGCTCGCGAGCCGGGCGTGACGGCACGGCCGCTCTCCTCCGGCGTGGTCCGCGTGGCATTATCGACAGGACCTTTGTATCCTCATCATGGTTTCCGTCGAAGCCGCTCGGTCCTGAAGCTCAGCAAGGGGGAGGCGTAACGCCGGTGCTCGGGGATGACCTCACCAGCGCACGAGGCGTGCCGTGAGACGGAGGCACGCTCGCGTGGTCGCCCTGGCGATCGTGGCGCTGTGCCTGGTCATGTCCCTCGGCGCGAGCCCTGCCGCGCACGCGCAGGCCGCGAGCCTCGGCGCGCCCCACACGCACTCGGATCTGGTCAGCGGCAAGTACCTGCCCATGGACAAGGTGCCGGCCACCGCGGAGGTGGTGACCGTCGGCGCCTTCATGGTCAACATCTACGGCATCGACTTTCAGTCCAACACCTGCTTCATCACCGCCTATGTCTGGTTCATATGGAGGGGCCACGCCGACCCGACGGCCACGCTCGAGTTCGCCAATGCCGTCGAGGACTGGCAGCTAAAGACGACCAAGTCTTTCGTGATGCCGACGACGCTCCCGGACGGCTCCAAGTACCAGGAGATGCGCGTCAACGGGCGCTTCTACCAGCCGTACGATCTGCGTCAGTATCCCCTGGACAGTCAGCGGATCGCCCTGTATCTGGAGGACACCAGAAGGACCGTTGACCAGGCGGTCTACATTGCCGACACCGAGAACGCCGGGCTGGACGCGAGCATGATGATCCCCGGCTGGACTGTCTCGAGTCTCACGTCGCAGACGTTCGTCCACGATTACCAGACCAACTTCGGCGACACCTCCGACGGCCCCGCGGCAACCAGATTCACGAGCCTCGTGTACTCGGTCGAGATCGAGCGGGACATCGACTTCTTCTACTGGAAGCTCCTCTTCCCGCTGGTGATCGTGCTGCTCACGAACTGGCTGGCGTTGCTGCTGCGGCCGCACTGGATCGATCTGCGTACCGGCATGCCCGCCACCGCCCTGCTGACCACGGTCTTCCTCCAGGTCTCGTACTCGTCCGATCTGCCGGAGGTCTCCTACCTCGTCCTGATCGACAAGATCTACGTCCTCGCCTACGCCATGATCATCGTGACCCTGCTGCAGATCATCTGGAGCAACCACAGGCTGAAGCAGGATGAGCACGGGGTCGTCCACAGTGTGCGGAGCCTGGACGTGGCGAGCGCGATCGCTCAGTTCTCGATCTTCGCCGCAGTGCTGGCCTACCTCATCATCACCAGGTAGGGGCTGCGTCCTGGTTGACGCTCGCCGTTCGGGCTTGACTGTCCCCTTGGGGATCGTCGGCCGCAGGCGGGCGAGCCGGTCATCTCTGTCGCCACCGCATGCCGAACTGGCTAGAATCCGGGATGGCACCATTCGCGCGGACCGAGGAGGGGCAATGCGGATCACCGGCAAGCGGGCACACGGGCGTTCCCTGCGGACACTGACCCCGGCGCTGGTGATGGCACTCCTTGTCGCCCTGCTCCTCGCCGGCACCGCCGCCGCCGGTCACGCCGGCCTGGGCAAGGCCGCCAAGCCGGGCACCCCTACGGCCAAGGCGCCCAGCGGCGCCATCGACACCGCGACGCCCGCCTTCTCCTGGGGCAAGGCCAAGGGCGCCACCAAGTACGAGGTGCGCGTCTACCAGGGCGGCACGGAGCTGGTCAAGAAGACGGGCATCACCACGCTCTCGTGGACGAGCAGCTCGGCGCTGCCCTCCGGCGTCGGTCTCAGCTGGAAGGTCCGCGGCGCCGGCGCGGGCGGCAGCGGCGCCTGGAGCAAGAGCCTCAGCTTCACGGTTACGCCGAGCCAGTCCGCGAAGGCCATCACAGCCTTCGGCTTTTCGTCCCCGGCCGCTACCGGGGTCATCAGCGAGGCTCAGCACGCGATCGCCGTCACCGTGCCGTCCGGCACCGGCGTCGGCGCGTTGGTGGCGACCTTCAGCACCACAGGAGCCTCGGTCGCGGTCGGTGCCACGCCTCAGGTGAGCGGCACGACGCCCAACGATTTCACGCACCCCGTCACGTACACGGTCACGGCTGCGGACGCGTCCACGCAGGACTACGTCGTCACGGTGACGCCGGTCGTCGCCATCGGCGATGCCTACCAGGGCGGCCAGGTGGCCTACATACTGCAGCCTGGAGACCCCGGCTACGACCCCAAGGTCCAGCACGGATTCATCGCCGCCACGGCGGACCAGAGCATTCGCATAGTCTGGTCCCCGGAAAGGTCTTTCGTCAGCACCGGCGCGACGGCGACAGCTCTCGGCACAGGATCGGCCAATACCGCTCTGATCATCGCGGCGCAGGGCACCGCTACCAGCTACGCGGCCCTGGTCGCGCGTCAGTACGATGGTGGCGGCTACACCGACTGGTACCTGCCCAGCAAGGACGAGCTCAACAAGCTGTTCCTGAACCGAGCCGCGATCGGCGGGTTCCTTGACAAAGGCACCTACTGGAGCTCCTCGCATTGGGATGCGCCCACCATATGGGTCCAGGAATTCGCGAACGGCGCCCAGAACCACCAGTGGCGCGAGCTCCCGGCCGCGCTGCGAGCCGTGCGGTCGTTCTAGCCCGCCGCCCGGCGCGGACCGCGGTCGTTGACTTTCAAGTCCCAGCCGGCAACGACCGATGAGGGTACTGGCGAAACGCCGCGCCGGCGCGGCGCACGCAGTCAGACGGAGCGAGAGACGGGCGGACCGATGAAGCGAAGCACCCGGCGTGGACTGATGGGCCTCCTGCGCGTGCTCGTCGCGGCCGGCGCCGTCGGCGCGCTCTGCGGATGCGCGGCCTCATCGTCCGCGCAGGGAGTCGGGAGCGCTTCGCCGGTCCCGGCGCCATCTTCATCGCCGACGGTCGTGAGCCGGGCCGCCGCCGAGGATCCGCCGATGAAGACCATCGGCATCATCGGCGGCATCAGCTGGGTTTCGTCCGAGCAGTACTACCGCTTCATCAACGAGATGGTCAGAGACCGGTTCGGCCCCACGTGTTCCGCCCCGATCCTGATGTACTCGATCCCGTTTGGGGAGTTCTCTCAGGAGGAGCGGCGGGCGAGCAAGGGCGACTGGAGACCCCTGCGCAGGACGATGGTCGATGCCGCCCAGAGGCTCCAGCGGGGTGGGGCGGACTTCATCATCGTCGCCTCCAACACGATGAACTCGACCGACGACCTGATCGAGAAGAACGTCACGATCCCCGTGCTCAGCATCCAGGATGCGGTCGGGGCGGCGGTGCAGGACAAGGGGCTCAAGAAGGTGGCGCTGCTCGGCACCACGTACACCATGGAGGAGCCGTTCTACCGAGGCGTTCTGGAGGGCGACTTCGCGCTCCAGGTGGTGACGCCCAACCCGGCCGAGCGCGACTACATCAACGCGGTGATCTTCGACCAACTGTGCGCCGGGGTGTTCACGAAGAAGGCACGAGATCACTTCGTGCGCATCATCGAGCGACTCGTGAAGGAGAAAGGCGCGCAGGGCGTCATCCTGGGGTGCACCGAGATCCCGCTCTTGGTGAAGCAGAAGGACGTGAGCGTGCCGGTCTTCGACACCACGCGGATCCACTCCGCCGCGGCGGTGCGCTACTCGCTGGGCGAGTAGCGCCCGGGCCGCGGCACGAGGGGCGCCGCCTGCCGCTGGCGAAGGTCGTGGATCAGGGCGAGGATGGTAGGGCGCCGCGCTGCTTCCACGGCGCCCTCCCGATCGACAACGGCCGGCGCCGCGACGATGCGGCGGCCAAACGGGTAGGAGAGCACTGACCATCGGCGCGCTTCATTTTCGCGGCGCGCCGGCCGATAGACCTTGAAGGCGCGGGCGGGCGACCGGCCGGCGCGCGCCGTCATCCTCACGACAGGAGGCACGACATGGCGGACCTGAGGGCAAAACAGATCGCCGACTTCATCGAGCCGCTGCGCGTCACGCCCGGCTCGAAGGTGGTCCTTGCCAAGGACTTCGACCCCGCCTTCAAGGCGGGCATCGCGAACAAGAAGGACGGCGAGGAGCTCCTGAAGCACGGCGTCGAGCTGCTCGCGGAGTTCCAGGACAAGCTCGCCGCCCAGGACACCTACGGCGTCCTCCTCGTTCTGCAGGCCCTGGACGCCGCCGGCAAGGACGGCACGATCCGCCACGTCATGAGCGGCGTCAACCCGCAGGGCGTCTCGGTGCACGGCTTCAAGGTGCCGTCGGTCGAGGAGCTCGACCACGACTACCTGTGGCGCTACGCGCAGCGCCTGCCGGCGCGCGGCGACATCGGCATCTTCAACCGCTCCCACTACGAAGAGGTGCTCGTGGTGCGCGTGCACCCCGAGATCCTGGATCGCCAGCACATGCCCGAGGCCTCGAGCAAGGGCGACATCTGGAAGCGGCGCTACCGCGAGATCAACGACTGGGAGCGCTACGTCACCGACCAGGGCTTCCGCCTCGTCAAGCTCTTCCTCAATCTCTCCAAAGAGGAGCAGCGCCTGCGCTTTCTGCGCCGCGTGGACCTCGCCGAGAAGAACTGGAAGTTCTCGGCCGCCGACGCTCACGAGCGCGGCTACTGGGACGCCTACCAGAAGGCGTTCTCCGAGATGCTCAGCGCGACGAGCACCGAGTGGGCGCCGTGGTACGTCATCCCCGCCGACCGCAAGTGGTTCGCGCGCATCTCCGCCGCCGCTGTGCTGGTCGACACGCTGATGCGCATCGACCCGCGCTACCCGACGGTCGGCGAGGACCAGCAGCGCGAGCTGGAGGCCACGCGCCAGGAGCTGCTGGCCGAAGCGCCCAAGGGCGCCGACCCGGATCCGTTTGCCGCCGGGCAAGCCGGCGACGCCGCCGAGGCGGGCGGGACCGGCGGCAAGAAGAAGGGCAAGAAGCAGGGCAAGAAGGGCGACAAGAAGGACCGCAAGACCGGCGGCAAAGATGGCTGAGCAAGGCGGCGTGCCCGCGGCGCCCGGCGAGACCTGGTACAGCCTCTCGCCGGAGGACGTGGCACAGAAGCTGCAGGTCGATCCGGCCGCGGGGCTCGGCGCCGCCAAGGCGGCCGAGCTGCTCCAGAAGAACGGTCCCAACGCCCTCCCGGCCGAAAAGGCCAAGCCGGGCTGGCGGCGTTTTCTCGAGGAATACACAAGCTACATGCAGATCATCCTCGTCGTCGCCGGCGTGGTCTCGCTGGTCATCGGTGAGTGGAGCACGGGCGGGCTGCTGTTCTTCCTCACCGTCCTGAACGCCGTGGTCGGCCTGCGCGAAGAGGGCAAGGCAGAGAGCGCCATGAACGCGCTCAAGTCGATGATGAAGGCCTCGGCGCGGGTGCGCCGCGACGGTGCCGAGGCCCAGATCCCGGCCGACCAGCTCGTCGTCGGCGACGTAGTGCTGATCACCGCCGGCGACCAGGTGCCGGCCGACGGGCGCATCGTCACGGCCAGCGCCCTGCAGATCGACGAGTCCGGGCTCACCGGCGAGAGCACGCCGGTGGCCAAGGGCGCGGCGGCGCTCGGCGGCGCGAATCTAAGCGCCGCCGACCAGACCAACATGGCGTTCATGAACTCGCCGGTGACCCACGGCAGCGGCGAGGTGGTCGTCACGGCGACCGGTGGCGGCACGCAGGTCGGCCGCATCTCCAGCCTGCTCACCGGCACCAAGAAGGAGCAGACCCCGCTGCAGAAGCAGCTCGACCGCATGACCTTGTGGATCGGCGCGGCGGCGCTCGTCGCGATGGTCGTGATGTTCGCCCTGGGGTTGGCACGCGGGCAGGAGTGGAAGGTGCTCTTCGTGACCGCCGTGGCGCTGGCCATCGCCGCCATTCCAGAGGCGCTTCCCACGGTCGTCGAGGTGATCCTCTCGCTGGGCGCCGTCGACCTCGCCAAGCGCCACGCCATCGTCAAGAACCTGGCCTCGGTCGAGACCCTGGGCTCCACCTCGGCGATCAACTCCGACAAGACCGGCACGCTGACGATGAACCAGATGACCGCCGTTGTGCTGGCCGACGCGACCGACCGCTACGCCATCACCGGCACCGGCTACAGCCTCGAGGGCACGATCAAGCACGCTGTGGGTGCCTCGGCCTCCATGGACGAGGCCATCCTGCCGTTCATCGTCGCCAGCGACGCAAAGCTCCAGGACGGCAAGGTCGTGGGTGACCCCACGGAGGGCGCCCTTCTGGTGCTCGCCCACAAGGCCGGGGTGAACATCGATGCCACGCGGGAGAAGTACCCGCGCGTGGCCACTCTGCCGTTCGACCCCACCTACAAGCTCATGGCCACCTTCAACAAGGCCACCGACAGCAGCGGCAAGGAGGTTGTGCGCTGCTACGTCAAGGGCGCTGCGCCCGCGGTGATGCAGCGCGCCTCGTCGACGATGTCGAGCGGCAGCGTCGTCCCCCTCGACGACGATCTCAGGAAGCGCGGCAGGGCGGGCGTCGAGCGCATGGAGGGCGACGGCCTGCGGGTGATGGCCGCGGCCTACCGCGATCTCGACGCGGCGAGCTTCGACCCGAACGGCGACCTGCTCGCCTGCGTCGCCGACCTCACCTTCACGAGCGTCGTCGGCATGATCGACCCGCCGCGGGCGGAGTCCAAGGCGGCGGTCGCCGCTTCGCAGGCGGCGCACATCCGCGTGCGCATGGTGACCGGCGACGACGTCGTCACCGGCGCGGCCGTGGCCAAGCAGCTCGGCATCCCCGGCGAGGCCATCCTGGGCGCCGATTTCGCGGCGCTCAGCGAGGAAGAGCGGCTGAAGCGCATCGACGCCATCGGCGTGGTGGGCCGCGTGGCGCCGGAGCACAAGGCGATGCTTGTCGAGACGCTCAAGAAGAAGGGCGACGTGGTGGCCATGACCGGCGACGGTGTCAACGACGCGCCGGCCATCAAGGCCGCCGACATCGGCATCGCCATGGGCACCGGCACCGAGGTCGCCAAGAGCGCCGGGCGCATGATCCTCCAGGACGACAACTTCGCCACGATCGTGTACGCCGTGGAGCAGGGTCGCAAGCTCTACGACAACCTCGCCAAGTACGTGCGCTTCATCCTCATCACCCTGGTCGCTTTCGTGGCGGTCTTTCTGGGAGCGAGCATCTTCAACATCGCCGCCGGCGAGCCGTTCACGCCCGTGCAGATCCTCTGGATCAACTTCCTCATCGACATGCCGCTGGGCATCGCGCTCGGGTTCGACAAGGAGACGCCGGGCCTGATGCTGCGCCGGCCCCGCCCTCGCACGGCATCCATCCTGACGGGCAGCGTGCTGCTCAGCTCGGGCCTGGTCGGCGCGTACATGGCCGTGGTCCTGCTGGGGCTCATCGCCTACGGCAAGCAGCACTTTGGCAGCGTCCCTGTGGGCGTGTCCATGGCCATCACCGCGTTCCTGTTCTTCCGCATCGTCGGCACGTTCCAGAGTCGCAGCACCACAGGGACCACGTTCAAGGTCGCCACCTTCGACTGCAAGCAGATCAACTACATCGTCATCGGCGAGGTGGTGCTGTCGCTGCTGGTCACGCAGTGGGACGTCCTGCGTGCGGCGCTGGGGACCGCCGCGCTCACGCAGAACCAGTGGGCGCTGTCCGTGGTGCCCGCCGCAGCGCTCCTGTTCCTCTGGGAGATCGGCAAGCTCCTCGCGCGCCGAGCCAGCAAGGACGCGGGTGCACAGGAGGCCGCGCCCGCGCCGCCGAACACCGATGTGAATGCGCCTGATCCCGCCCACGATCGCTGACACTACGCGGAGCGACGGCGAGCGCGTCGTGTTCGACGCGCTCGCCGCGACCTCCGCCGCCCGCCGCGCTGGGGCCGGGGGCGGTGCGGCCGGGGCGGGCCGCCCTGCCGGAGGTGCGGCCGCCGGCCCCGATACCTCCTTCTGGACCGTCCTCCACTCCTTTGACATCGCCGACCATCGGCGGCGGCTCGCCGGCGAGATCGACTTTCTCTGCATGGTGCCGGGCAAAGGCGTCCTCGTCGTGGAGGTCAAGGGCTGCCACGAGCTGCGCCGCCACGGCGGCGACTGGTACTACGGACGCAGCGCCGAGCCCGACCGCCGCGGGCCATTTCGCCAGGCCTCCGACGCCATGCACAGCCTGCGGCAGCGGCTGACCAGGCTGCATCCGGAGCTCGGCGGCATCCCGTTCTGGTCGGCGGTCTGCTTCCCGTTCATCGACTTCACCGAGAGCTCCCCGGAATGGAGCTCCTGGCAGATCATCGACCGCCGCGCGCTGCAGGCGCAGCCGATCGCGCGACTCATCGAGGGGGTGCTGAGCCAGGCGGGCAAGCGCCTGGCCGAGCACCAGGCCGGCTGGTATCACCCCGAGAGAGGAGAGCCCACCGCCGCCCAGTGCGACGCGCTGGTCGGCGTGCTGCGCCCCGACTTCGAGTTCTTCGAGAGTCCCAAGTCGCGCCGGCTGCGGCTCGACGAAGAGGTGCGCCACTACACCGAGGAGCAGTTCGAGGCGCTCGACGCCATCGACGCGAATCCGCGCATTGTCTTCGACGGACCGGCCGGCACCGGCAAGACGCTGCTCGCCATCGAGGCGGCGCGGCGCGCCGTCTCCCGCGGACGCCGCGTGCTGCTGCTGTGCTTCAACCGGCCGCTGGGCAGGTGGCTGCAGGAGGAGACGGCCGGCCTCGGGCGCGGCGTCACGGCGCGCACCTTGCACGAGCACCTGCGCGTGCTGGCGGACGTCGCGCCCACGCGCGCCCAGCGCTGCCGCCAGGAGTTCTGGCAGGAGGAGCTGCCGGCGATGGCCCTCGAGGCGCTCCTCGAGCGCGAGGGCAAGCGCGAGCTGTACGACGAGATCGTCATCGACGAGGCTCAGGACGTCCTGCGCCGCAGCTACCTCGACGTGCTCGATCTGACTCTGCGCGACGGGCTCGCCTGCGGCCACTGGCGCTTCTTCGGCGACTTCACCTGGCAGCGCATCTACGACGCCGCCGCGCTGACCGTTGAAGAGCTTCTCGACCCGCCGGCGGACGCGCGCGCGGCCGGCGCCGCGCCCATCTCGGCGATGCGCTGCGCGCTGCGCATCAACTGCCGCAACACGCCGCGCGTGGCCGGGCTGGCCGTGGCCTGCGGCCACGTGACCCCCGGCTACAAGCGCGTGCGCCGGCCCGACGACCACGTCGATCCGCGGGTGAAGTGGTACGGGGACGGCGGCGAGCAGCTCGCGCTGCTGCGGGCAGTCCTCACCGAGCTGCACGACGACGGCTTCGGCGGCCCGCAGGTCGTCATCCTCAGCCCCTTCGGCAACGAGCGCTGCGCCGCCGCCCAGCTCACGGAGCAGCCCTGGCGCGACCGCCTCGACCCGCTGGTCAGGGAGCCGGGCGACGACGGTGAGGAGGAAGAGGAGATCGGCGACTGGCTCGCGGCCTGCGTGCCCAGCGACCTGGACGCCGTCGACCTGCGCGTGGGCCGCATCAAGTACTCCTCGATCTACCGCTTCAAGGGCCTCGAGGCGCCGGCCGTGGTGATCACCGACGTCGCCGCCCTCGACACGCCCGCCCAGCGCTCGCTGCTGTACGTCGGCTGCACGCGCGCCTTGCAGCGGCTGGTGATCCTCGCCGATGGCAAGGTGCAAGGGCGGCTGCTGGGATGATGGGCGGGCGGCCCCGCCGCCCGCCGAAAAGGCGGACATGGCGCGCCGCACCCGCCGCACCCGCCGCGGCCGCGGGAACTGCCGGAGCCGCCCGCGTGAGCGGCGCGCGGGGTAGTGCTGCGAGGGAAGATAGGAAAAGCTGGCGGATTCTTGTCTTCCCCCTGAGCGAGTGAGCCTGCGGACGGCCGTGGGCGACGCGAAAGTCAAGGAATCCTTGTCTTCCCCTTTCGCACTACCCCGCGCCGCAGCCGCCGCGGCCGCCCGCGCGCTCGCCGGGCGCGCCTGCCGGGAGCGCTGCCGGTTGCGCGCCCGCCGGGAGCCCCGCTCGTGGCTGACCGGCGCCTGAGCGACAGGGATGGTCATGCGGCACCTTTCGCCAAGCCCCTGCCCCTGCGCGGACGAGTCAGCGGGGAGCGCCGCCCAGGTCGCGGCGCAGGACCGGGCGACGGCGCGTCTCAAGCCTCTCCAGAACGCGCTCCCTGCCCGGTCGCGGGCCGTCCCGGCTGGGGGGTGACAACGGCAGGGGCCTTGCTCCGGCCGCGCTGCGCTCCTACAGTCGTAGAACAGTGCATGCGGCGTCCTGGGGAGGCGGTCATGACAGCGCGCGCGACCTGGGCAGGTGGGCTCGGCGTTCTCACGGTGGCGGCTCTGGGCGCCCTTCTGCTGCTCGCGGGCTGCGGGACCAGCGGCCCGAGCTCAAGCGGTAGCGGCACGACGCCTCCGCCGGGTGACGCTTCGGGCGCCGCTGCCCCCGCGAGCGCGACCCCCGCGACCCCCATGCCCACGACTGCGGCAGCCGTCGACCGCGCCGAGATCGAGCGTCGCCTGGGGCTGCCGCGCTTCACGTACGTGGGCGAGGCCGAAGACCAGGGCACCGCGAGGTCCTTCGGCGCGCTGGCCTTCATCGACTCCGAGACCGACGCAGTGGTCTTTCGGCCGCGCCTCGGCGATCACCTGGGGCGCGTTGCCGTGGCTCCCGACGGCCGCCTGATCTATGTCACCGACCACAACGAGCCTGTCGTGTGGGTGGTCGACGCGGAGACTCACCAGAAGCTGCGCAGCATCCGCCTGCCGGGCGTGAGCCGGCCCCGGCAGAGCACCATCACCGCCACGGGCAAGTACTCGTTCGCAGAGCTCCTTCCGTGCTCTTCCGCGGTGGCCTGCACGCCCGACGGTGCGCTGGTGCTGGTGCTCACCACCGCCGGCCTGCAGGTCATCGACACGGCTTCCTCCGAAGTGGTGCGCACGCTCCCCGAGCTCCGCGATGGGCTTGAGCTTGCCGTGAGCTTCGACGGCAAGCACGCCTACATCGCCACGGTGGACTCCCTCACGCGCGGCAGGCACACCATGCTCGAATGGGTCAACATGTCCATCGCGGGGGTGGGCGGCGGCCTTGCCCTGCTCGACCTCGAGACCTGGCAGGTCGTCAAGCGGGTGAAGTGCGGAGAGGTCGGCGGGATCGCCGTGGATCCGGACGACAGCCGCATCTTCTGCAGCGATTTCAAGCTCAAGGCGCTGCGCATCGTCGATCCGCTCACCCTGGCCGACATCGCCGTGATCTCCCTGAAGTCGGCGAAGGCCAGGTACTTCCAGCCGCGGGGCGTGGGCGTGCTGCCCGACGGCAGCAAGGTCTACGTCGTCTGCGCGGGGGTGATGCCGACCAGCGGCCAGATCACGTCGGCGGCGACCGCGGGCGCGAGCCCCGACATGTTCTTCTGCGCAGTGGTCGATATGGAGTCGCAGGAGGTCGTCAAGCGCATACCACTCGAGGCCTACTGACCGCTGTACATCGCCATCCGGTCGGATGGCACCAAGGCGTACCTCTCGGGCGGGCCTATCTGTCACACGGTGGTCATCGACACCATCAAAGACGTCGTTCTCGGCGACATCGGCAAGAAGCTCGTGCAGACGGACGGCGTGGCCGTGCGGCCGTTCTGGTGGTCCACGGCCTGCATGGAGGTGCTGCGCGAGGGCTTCTGAGGCGGGCGCCGCGCTGAGCACCGCGCTCTGGCCCGTCTGGGTCGCGCTCGGGCTACGTCTCGAACGACCCCCGGCGCAGCACCTCGCCGTCGCGCACCATCCACTGCCCTCCGGCGATCACGTGGCGCAGGCGCAGGTCCTCGTCGAGCACGGCGAGGTCGGCGTCGGCGCCGGGCACGATGTGCCCCTTGCCGGGCAGCTTGAGGATGTCGGCGACGTTGGTGCTGACCACGCGCACGGCCTGGTCGATGGATAGACCCTCGACCCGTACGGCGTCCACGAGCTCGCGGAAGATGGACGCCGGTTCGCCGGTCTCGAGCCTGGTCAGCTCGCCGGCTTCGTCAAACGAGGGCAGCGAGCCGCAGCCGTCGGAGCTCATCGTGATGTGCCCGAGCGGCACCCCGGCGGCCAGGAGCTGCGCGATGGCCGCCGACGGCTTCACTTCCTCGTCGGCGAAGTAGGGGTACGAGCCGGCGGTGATGTCCAGGTAGCCGTCGCGGCCGTGCTCCGTGGCGTCCGCGAACACGGCGGCGCTGCGGTTGACGTGCGTGGGCAGGAACTGCGTCGCCTTGAGCTCACTGCGCCGCACCGTCTCGCGGACGATCTCGAACGGTCGCTCTCCGTCGCCGAGGTGCAGGTTCACGATGCCGGCCTTGCCGCCCAGCATGCCGCCGACGCGCGCGTGGGCGGCGAGACGGATGAGCTCGTCCACGGTGGGCCACGACGAGCGGTGATCGGCGATCGCGATCTCGCCGACGCCGATCACCTCCTCGATGAGCGCCAGGTCGCGGCCGACGTCGCCGAGCAGCGTCGGCGGCGGCACCTGGTAGGCGCCGGTGTAGATCCAGCAGCCGACGCCCTCGGCGCGCAGCGCCTTGGCCTTCATCAGGAGGCCCTCGAGCGAGCGCGTGAAGCCGTCGGTGCCCAGCGCGCCGATGACGGTGGTGATGCCGCCCTCGAGGAGCTGGCTCAGGCGCAACTCGGGGGTGCGCGTGGCCGGGCCGCCTTCGCCGCCGGCCCCGGCGATGTGCACGTGGCCGTCGATCAGGCCGGGCAGCGCCAGCAGGCCCCGGCCGTCCACGACGTCCACCTCGACGCCGCGCGGCGGCGTGATGCCCGGCGCTACGCCCACGACGCGCCCGCCGGCGAGCAACACGTCGCTGCGGCCCAGCGGCTCGGGGGCGTACACGTCGATGTCGCGAAGCAAGATCACGGCCACCTCACTGCGGTCGGGCGTGGGTTCACGGTCGGGCGCGGGTCCACTGCGCCCCGCTTGGGGTAGTAGTATGGCACGACCGCGCCCCGCCGGGGCGCGGCTTCAGTTTCGGCGGCCCGCCGCGGCAAGGGAGACGGGATGGTCAAGCTCATCGACTGGCGCGCCCTGCGCGGCGCCAACTACTACAGCTATCGCCCGGTGATCGTCCTCCAGGTCGACCTTCAGGACTACGACGAGGTCTTCACCGACAAGATCGAGGGCTTCACCGACGCCCTGCTCGAGCTGGTCCCCAGTCTGGAGGAGCACCGCTGCTCCGAGGATGTGCGCGGCGGCCTCATCCATCGCATGCGCGAGGGCACCCTCCTCGGGCACGTCATCGAGCACCTGGCCCTGGAGCTGCAGTTCATCGCCGGCATGGAGGTCGGTTTCGGGAAGACCATCGACTCGGATGCCCCCGGCGTCTACCAGGTCATCTTCAGCTACTGGGTGGAGGAGGCCGGCGCGACCGCCGGCGAGCGCGCCATCGCGATCGTCAACGCCATCCTGCAAGGCCGTAGCGACAGCATCGACCTCGAGGGCATCATCCGCGAGCTCGAGGACATCGGCGCCGACCACTACCTGGGCCCATCGACGGCAGCGATCGTGGAGGAAGCGGAGCACCGCGGCATCACCGTGATCCGCCTCGACGACTACAACCTCGTGCAGCTCGGCGAGGGCAAGTACCAGTGCCGCATCGAGGCCAGCATCACTTCGCGCACGGGCATGATCGGCGTCGAGACCGCCGGCAACAAGAAGCTCACCAAGCACATGTTGGGGGACGCCGGCATCCCCGTGCCCAAGGGCACGGTCGTGCGGCGTCTCGAGTCGGCCGTCGAGGATGCCGAGTGGCTCGGCTACCCGGTCGTCGTGAAGCCGCACGACGGCCACCACGGCAAGGGTGTCACGACGGGCATCAACGACGAGGCCGACCTGCGCGAAGCCTTCGTGCGCGCCCAGGAGGTCAGCGACAAGGTCATCGTCGAGAAGTTCTACGTGGGCAACGACTACCGCATCCTCGTCGTAGACGGCCGCTTCGTGGCGGCCGCGATGCGCGAGCCGGCCGCCGTCATCGGCGACGGCGAGCACACCATCCAGGAGCTGATCGACAGCGAGAATCGCAACCCGCGGCGGGGCTACGGTCATGAAAAGGTCATGACGCGGCTGTCCACCTCCCCGGTCACCCAGTACCTGCTGGAGCGCGCGGGCTTCACTCTGAAGACGCTGCTGCCGGCCGGCGAGGTTTTCCGCCTCGAGCTCACCGCCAACCTCTCGACCGGCGGCTCGGCGGTCGACGTCACCGCCACGGTGCACAAGGCCAACCGCTTCATGGCCGAGCGCATCGCCAGCATCATCGGCCTCGACATCGCCGGCATCGACGTGATCGCCCCCACCCTCGAGCAGCCGGTCAAGAAGGTGGGGGGCGCCGTCATCGAGGTCAACGCCGCACCGGGGCTGCGCATGCACCTCGAGCCGGCCGTCGGCCAGAGGCGCAACGTGGCGCAGCCCATCGTCGAGATGCTGTTCCCGCGCGGTGCGCCCCACGACATCGGCATCATCGCCGTCACCGGCACCAACGGGAAGACCACCACGGTGCGCCTCACCGCGCACATCATGAAGACGGCCGGCTACAGCGTGGGGATGACGACCACCGACGGCATCTACGTGCGCGACCACCTCATCGCCGAGGGCGACATGAGCGGTCCGTACTCAGCGCAGGTGGTCCTCCGCGATCCGCTCGTCGACTGCGCCGTGCTCGAGACGGCGCGCGGCGGCATCCTCAGGGCGGGCCTCGGCTACAAGACCGCCGACGTCGGCGTCGTGCTCAACGTGCAGCCCGACCACCTGGGCCTGCAGAACATCCGCGACGTCAGCGAGCTCGCCAAGGTCAAGGCGGTCGTCGCCGAGGCGGTCCGCGAGGGCGGCACCACAGTGCTCAACGCCGACGATGCCGCGTGCGTCGACATGGCCGAGTTCTGCCGCGAGCGCGTCATCTTCTTCTCGCTGCGCTCGTCCAACCCGGTGGTGCTCGAGCACGTCGACCGCGGCCACACCGCCGTCGTCTGCGAGCAGGACTACATCGCCATCCTCGAGAACGACCACTTCATCCCCGTGGCGCGCGTCGTCGACGTGCCGCTGACGCTCGAGGGTCGCGCCGTGTTCAACATCCAGAACGCCCTGGCGGCGACGGCTGCGGCGTACGCGCACGGCGTGAGCGCCGACGAGATCCGTCGCGGTCTCACCTCCTTCCTGCCGTCGCCGCTGCAGACGCCGGGACGCCTCAACCTGAAGAGGATCGCCGGCGTCGACTACCTGCTCGACTACGGCCACAACCCGCATGCGTACAGAGCGTTGCTGGAGCTGGTCAAGCAGCTCGGCGAGCGCCGGCGCATCATCGTCTTCGACGTGGTCGGGGACCGCAGGGACGAGGACTACGAGGAGATCTGCGGCCTCGTGGGCCCGGTGTTCGACGCCGCTTTTCTGTATGAAGCCGAGGACCGGCGCGGACGCGCCCCCGGCGAGCTGATGGACCTGCAGATGCGGTACCTCACGGCGGCCGGGCTCGACGCCGCGGCCATCGAGAAGGCGACGGACGAGCCGGAGGCGATTCGCCGCGCCACCGCGAGCGCCCGGCCCGGCGACCTCGTCTGCTACATGACCGGCCGCGTGCAGGGTGGCATCGAGTGGCTGCACGACTGCGAGGAGCGCGCCCGCGCCGCCGCGGAGGCGGACGCCGCTGGAGCCGGAGCGCCGGGCGCCGCCGCGGAGAGCGGCGCGTGACGTCCCGCAGTGCGGGCTGGACGGTGCTCATGGGCGGGTCTGGCCCCGAGGGCATGGACCGCTCGATCATGCGCCGCTTCGTGGAGCTGGCCGGCGGCGCCGTGGACGCGCGCGTGGCCATCGTCCCGACGGCCAGCGAGCAGCGCGCCGAAACCATCGAGCGCTACGAGAACGCCTTCGAGCTCGAAGACGTGCACCACATCGAGGTCATCGACATCCGCACGCACCATCAGGCCGACGAGCCCGAGATGCTGCAGGCGCTGGAGGACGCGACGGCCATCATGTTCACCGGCGGCGACCAGCTGCGCCTGCTCTCGATCCTGGAGGGTACGCGCTTCGTCGACGAGCTGCGGCGCCGCAGCGCAGCGGGCCTCGTGGTGGGCGGCTCGAGCGCCGGCGCCATGGCGCTCGGCGACCCGGTGATTGTGCGCGGTGAGCCGACGCGGTTCTACGAGCCCGGCGCCATCCCCCACGTGCCCGGGCTCGCCATCATTGCCGGCGTCACCGTCGACACGCATCTCGTGGCGCGCGGGCGGCTGACTCGCCTGCTGCCCGTGGTGGCCGCCCGCCCGGATGCGCTCGGCGTGGGCATCGAGGAGGGCAGCGGCATGACCGTGTCCCCGGACGGCCTTGCCACCGTGTACGGTCCCGGCGTCGCGTGCTTCGTCGACGGTTCCGCAGCGGAACCCGCGGGGGGGCCGCGTCCCGGCGGCCCGCGGCCCGGCGGCGGCGAGGAGCGCCGCAGCACCGACCAGGGCCGCGCCCTGTCGCTCACCGGACTGCAGCTCCACGTCCTCGCCGCCGGCGACACGTTCGACCTGCGCAGGCGGCGCGTCGTCTTCGACTGACCGCGCGCCGCATCAGCCACCCACGAGCACAGGAGCACGCCGCCTTGGCCGCGACCAGACACTTCGACCTCAGTCATCTCCGGGTCTATCCGGGGCCCAACGTGCCGCTGCCCGTCGAGGCGGCGGCCTTCGAGCTGACCTGCGACCCCGGCCTGCCCGTCGGCGACCTCTGGACCGCGGTCGTGCGCCACTTGCCGATGCTGACGGGTGAGGCGCCGCCGCAGGACTTCGCCGAGCTTTTCGCGCGCACCACTATCGAGGTGCAGCGGCTCGGCATGGGGCTCTTCGCGACGCGCTGGTCGGTGACCGCGGCGGGCGACGGCGTCACCACGGTCGCCGTGCAGCACATCGACCCCGACGTCTGCCGGCGCTGCGTCGCGCTTGTCGCCGATTGGCTGCGCGACGAGCTCGACGGGCGCGCCTTCGACTTCGAGGCGCGCTACGCCGCGGTGCTGCGCCGTTTTCTGCGTAGCCACTTCGGCGGCCCCACCATCTATTCGCTCCTCGAGGCCGGCTATCGCGCGGGCATCCCGGACTACTACCTGGAGAGCGAGGACGTGGTCCAGTGGGGCTACGGGCGCAAGCAGCTTCGCGGGCGCTCCACGGTGCTGCACCGTGACAGCATCAAGGACACCGAGCTGACCACCTACAAGGATCGCGCCAAGGCCTTCCTCGACGACCTCGGTCTGCCGGTGCCGCGCGGCGCGATCGTCTTCGCGCTGGACGAGGCCCAGGACGCCGCCGCGCGCCTCGGGTTTCCGGTGGTCACCAAGCCCGTCGCCGGGCACAAGGGACAGGGCGTGACCACCGGTATCTCCTCGGAGCGGGACGTGAAGATGGGCTACGAGCTCGCCGCCCAGGCGTCGCAGAGCGCGGAAGACGGCGTGATCGTTGAGCAACAGATCGCCGGCACCGACCACCGCCTGCTCACCGTCGGCGGGCGCTTCGTGGCGGCCTTGCAGCGCGTGCCGGCCTACGTGGTCGGCGACGGCGAGCACACCGTGGAGGAGCTGATCGCCCTCGAGAACGCGCGCCCCGAGCGCGCCGACACGCCGCGCTCGCCGATGGGCAAGATCGAGATCGACGACGTCCTCGTGCAGTTCGTGCGCGACCGGGGCCGCTCCCTGCATGACGTGCCGGCCCTCGGCGAGGAGCTGGTTCTGCGGCGCGTGGCCAACATCTCGCAGGGTGGCGTGTCGGTCAACGTGACCGACGTCATCCACCCGCTCAACGTGAAGCTGGCCGAGGACGTGGCGCGGTTCCTCGACATCCACGTCCTCGGCATCGACCTGCTCGCCGAGGACATCACGCGGCCCTGGACCGAGAGCCCCTGCGCGATCATCGAGATCAACGCCGGGCCCGGCGTGTTCATGCACCTCGTCCCGGCCCAGGGCGAGTCGATCGACGTGCCTTCCATCGTGCTCCAGGGCCACTTCCCGACGCCGGCGTCGGCGCGCGTCCCGGTGCTGGTGTTCAACCGTTTGGGCGCCGCCACGGCGGCGCGCCTCACGGAGCTGGGCCTGCGCTGCCCCGGCGTCGAGGAGGTGGGCGTGACGCGCCTGGACGGCCTCTCCTTCAACGGGGCCTTCTTCAGCCGGCGGCCCGCGCACCTCGCCAACGTCCGCAACATGATGCGCAGCCCGCGCCTCGACATGGCCCTCATCGAGTACGATGAGCGGCATCTGCTCGACGAGGGCCTGTACAACTGGGGCGCCGACGTCGTGGTGCTCGAGCGCCCGACGCGCATCGAGCGCGAGACGCTCACGCGGGACGTGCTGCCCGGCGGCCTTGTAATCGAGGTCGACGAGGGCGCGGGCCTGCTGCGCCTGACGCCGCGCGAAGGCGCGCCGTCCACGCGGCCGCTCGGGGACTCACTCGCCGAGGGCCTCGCCGGCGCGCTCGAACCCCTGCTCGCTGTCATGGCGGACTTCTACAACGTGCAGAACGCCGTCGACGGGCACTACGCGCGGCCGCGCTAAGGCCCAGGAGATCCGGTTGGGGCAGCTACAGATCGATCGTGTTGCCGCTGCCCTCGACGACCTGCACAACGATGCGCTTTGGCACCGTCATGCGCACCGCCTGCTTGAGGCCGTCGATGGGCGGCGAGTCTCCGGGTCCGATCGCTGTGATCACGATGTCGCCGCCCTCCTGCTTCACGCCTTCGACCTGCCAGCCGGTGCCGGTCACCCACTGCTCTGAGGCGCTCTCTGTGGCGCGCATCCACTGCTCGTAGCGAAAGGTGCGCAGCGACGCGGCGCCCAGCGGGATCACGAGCACGACCACGAAGACCGCGATGAGCACCTTGGCGCGGCGCCCGGGGTGCATGCCGCGCTCCGCGGCCACGCGCTGGTAGCCGGCGGCCGTGAAGACGGCCACGCCGGCGACGATGATGGCGGCCGCGTTGGTGAGGAAGAGGATGAAGGCGCCCCACGCCAGGTCCAGGCGCCCCGATCCCAGGGTGATGCCGACTACGGCGAGCACCGGCACCAGGCTGATGGCGATCGCCACGCCGGCGAGGATGTTGGAGACGTCGCGGCGCACCAGCGCGAACGAGCCGGCCACGCCGACGGTGACCGCGACCCCCAGGTCGAGGAGCGTCGGCGCCGTGCGGCCGATGATCTGCGGATTGTCGGCGACCGGCATGCGGCTGACCGTGACGAGGCCGACAAGGAAGCCGATGAGGATGTTCACGGCGACGCCCGCCACCAGAAGCTCCAGAGAAGCGACCAGGTTGCGTCTCGACCCGATCACGGTGGCCAGCGCGACGCCGTAGATCGGCGTCGCCAGCGGCGCCACGATCATGGCGCCGATCACCGCCGGCGTGGAGTCGCCGACGATGCCGCCGGCGGCGATGATGCTGGCCAGCACGAGCAGCACCCAGAACTGGGATGTCTTGGCCCGTCGCGCGCCTGTAGTGAGGAACAGGCCGTCCTCGATGTCGTCCAGCGGGTTGCGGTACTCCCCGCCGGCGTCGACAGCTCTCGTTAGCCAGCCCATCTCGCCTCCTCGTCGGCATCGCGTTGCGGACAGTATAGGACGGGAGGACGCGGAGCTCGCGGCCGCTCGTTGTCCGGCCTGCCAGACTCAGCGCCCACGCGCTTGCACCCGGTCGCCTCGCCTGCGTATCGTGGGCGGAATGCGCCACGCCCCCGAAGGAGCTGCATGGATACGCATCTGATGCTCGGCAACGAGGCCGTCGCCCGAGGAGCCTGGGAGGCCGGCGTGCAGGTCGCGGCCGCCTATCCGGGTACGCCCAGCACCGAGATCGTCGCCAACCTGGCAAAGTACGACGGCGTCTACGCCGAGTGGTCCACCAACGAGAAGGTCGGCTACGAGGTCGCCTTCGGCGCTGCCGTGGGCGGCGTGCGCGCCCTCACGGCGATGAAGAGCGCCGGCGCCAGCGTGGCCGCCGACCCCCTCATCAGCTCCGTGTACACGGGCATCTGCGGCGGCCTCGTCGTGATCGTCGCCGGCGACCCCGGCATGAGCAGCGGCATGACCGAGCAGGACGACCGCTACTTCGGCCGGATCTCCAACATGCCGATGCTCGAGCCCGCCGACAGCCAGGAGTGCCACGACTTCACGCGGCTGGCCTTCGCGCTCAGTGAGACGTACGACGTGCCCGTCATGGTGCGCCTCTCGATCCAGACGGCGCACCAGAAGTCCCTCGTGCGCGTCGGCGAGCGCGACGCGGTGGCGCGCAGGGACCCGGGCAGGCACGCCGACAAGTACTGCCTGCTGCCGAAGTTCTCGCGCCCGCTGCACGCGAGCCTGCTCGCGCGCGTCGCGCGCCTGCGCGACTACGCCGAGGCGAGCCCGCTGACGCGCGTGGAGCCCGGCACGGGCGCCTTCGCGCGGATCGGCGTCGTCACCTCCGGGGCCGCGTACATCAGCGCCCGCGAGGCGCTGCCCGGGGCCACCTTCCTCAAGCTCGGCATCGTCCACCCGCTGCCGCTCGAGGCCATCAAGCGCTTTGCCGCCACGGTCGAGCGCCTCTTCGTGGTGGAGGAGCTCGAGCCGTACCTCGAGGAGCAGATCCTCGCGGCCGGCGTCGCCGTCGAAGGCAAGCAATGGTTCTCGCCGCTCGGTGAGCTCACGCCGGTGCGGGTCGGCCGGGGCTTCTACGCCGCCGGCCTCGATCTGCCGCGCTGGGCGCAGCAGAAGGCCGCGGAAGACGACTCAGTCATCCCGCGGCCGCCCGTCTTGTGCACCGGCTGCCCGCATCGCGGCATGGCCACGGCCATGAAGAAGCTCGACCTTGATGTGCACGGCGATATCGGCTGCTACGACCTCACCAGCCTGCCGCCCGTCAGCCACATGCACGCGGCCGTCGAGATGGGCGCCAGCATCCCCATGGAGCAGGGGTTCACGCGGGCCGGCGGCAGCAAGAAGGGTTCCCTCGCCGTGATCGGCGACTCCACCTTCTTGCACTCCGGCCTCACCGGGCTGCTCAACGCCGTGCACCAGCGCACGAACGTCACGGTCCTAATCCAGGACAACAGCATCACCGCCATGACCGGCGGCCAGACCAACCCCGGCAACGAGAAGACGCTGGCGGGAGCCCAGACAAAGCCGGTCGACCTGGCCGGCATCTGCAGGGCGCTCGGGGTCGAGCACATCGTGACCGTCGACCCCTACGACTACGAGGCTTGCCTCGAGGCGCTGAAGGCCGGGCTCGCCTGCGACGGCCCGGCCGTGATCATCACGAACCGGCCCTGCATGCTCTTCCCCCGCAAGGTCGGCGCCGATGGCATCTACGAGGTTGACGCGGAGCTCTGCAACGCCTGCCAGCAATGCATGAAGCTCGGCTGCCCGTCCATGCACCACGCCGCGGCGGTCTTCAAGAAGAGGCACAAGGTCGACATCGACGCGAGCACCTGCACGGGTTGCTCGCTCTGCGCCCAGCTCTGCACACCGGGCGCCATCAAGAAGGCGGGTGACGCATGAGCGCCAAGAAGGCCAAGACAGCGCCGGCCGCCTCAAGGACGAGGGGCGGCAAGGCCGCCGCGGACCCCGCCGCTCGGCACTACGCGGGCGGCGTCGTCGACGACATCATGGTCGTCGGCGTCGGCGGCCAGGGCGTGATCGTGGCCGCCGCCATCATCGCCGACGCGGCATTGCTGCACGGCGGCCTCGAGGTCAAGCTCAGCGAGACCCGCGGCATGAGCCAGCGCGGCGGCAGCGTGAGCTCGCACATCCGCATCGGCGCCACGGTGATCGCGCCGAGCATCAGCCCCGGCGAGGTCGACTACCTGCTCGCCTTCGAGGCCGCGGAGGGCCTGCGCCTGGCGCCCTCGGTCGTGCCCGGCGGCGTGACGATCGTGAACACCCAGCAGATCGTCCCGCCGCTCGCCGCGCAGGGCGAGCATTCGTACCCCTTCGACGCCGTCGCACGCCTGGACGACGGCAGCCGACGCCTCACCGTGGTCGACGGCAACGCCGTTGCCGCGCAGGTCGGCGACCTCAGGGTCGCCGGGGTCGTGCTCGTCGGCGCACTCTCCACGCACCTGCCCTTCGCCGTCGAGACGTGGGAGCGGGCGATCGCCAGGAACGTGCCGGCAAGCTGGCTCGAGATGAACCGCGCCGCGTTCGCGGCCGGCCGGGGAGTGGGGGACGCATGAGCGACCGGGCCTGCTTCGACCCCAAGAACGAGACGCTCGCGCCCGGCGCCCTGCGGGCGCTCCAGCTCGAGCGTCTCCGGCACATCGTTGCCGTCGCCTACGAGCGCAGCACCGTCTATCGCGAGATGTGCCTCGCGGCCGGCGTCGCGGCGGCGGACATCCGCACCCTCGACGACGTCCGCCGCCTGCCGTTTCTCGAGAAGACCACGCTGCGCGACACCTACCCGGCCGGCCTGCGCCTCTGCGGCCTCGACGAGATCATCGAGGTGCACAGCACCTCAGGCACCACCGGCAAGCCCACGCCCATCTGGGTCACGCGCCGCGACATGGACGCGTGGGCGCTGCGCAACGCGCGCTCCCTGTGGATGGTGGGCATGCGCCCCAGCGACCTGCTGCAGAACTGCTTCGGCTACGGCCTCCCGACGAGCATCGGCCTGCAGTACGGCGCGCAGCACGCCGGCATCGGCGTCGTTCCCGCCGGCATCGGCCGCCAGGAGCTGCTCATCGACCTCATCGTCGATCTCGGCGTGACCGCGATCTGCACCACGCCGTCGTACGGGCTCTACCTCGCCGACAAGGCCAAGGAGCGCGGCATCGACCTGGCCACCGATTCACAGCTCCGCATAGGCTTGTTCGGCGCCGAACCATGGCCCGAGTCGGGCCGCGACCGCCTCAGCGCCGCCCTCGGCGTCGACGCCTTCAACGAGTACGGCATGGGCGAGCTCCTGGGACCGGGCATGGCCTGCGAGTGCCCGGTCAAGGACGGCATGCACGTGTGGTCAGACCATCTGCTCGTCGAGTGCATCGACCCCGAGACCTGCGAGCCCGTCGCCGACGGCGAACCGGGCGAGCTCGTGTGGACCTCGCTGACCAGCGACTCCATGGCGATGATCCGCTACCGCAGCCACGACCTCAGCTCACTGAGCTGGGCGCCGTGCGCCTGCGGCCGCACTCATCCCAGGATCGGCCGCATCACCGGGCGCAGCGACGACGCCCTTTCCATCGGCGGCCTCGTCGTGTTTCCCAGTCAGATCGAGGAAGCGCTGCTGCGCTTTGACGAGGTGGCCAACAACTTCTGCATGGTCGTCGAGAACGTGAACAACCTCGACCGGCTGACGCTGCAGGTGGAGGTCCGCGGCTTCGCGGAGCTCACAGAGGAGGAACGCGGGAGGCTGGCCAAGAGAGTGGCCGCCGGCGTCAAGGCGACGATCGGCGTGACGCCCAAGATGCAGCTCTGCGAGCCGTTCTCGTTGCCACGCATGACCAGCGGCCAGGGCAAAACGGCCTGCCACAGGGTCGACGACCGGCGGAGCTGCTGAGGCGCGGCCGCCTCCCTGCTGTAGGGTTGCCGCATGCCCGCTCTCTCCCTGCTGACGATCGCCGGCGCCGCCCTGTGGGTAGCGCTGGTCGTCGCCGCCCAGGTGCTGACGCCCGGGCAGAGCGCGCTCAGCATGGGCATGAGCGGGCTGGCCACCGGGAGGTACGGCTGGCTGATGAAAGTGGCCTTCGCGGCGCGCGGCCTGACGGCGCTGGCGCTGGTGGCCGCCGTGGCCGAGAATGCGCCGGCGGCGGCCCTGTCGGTCCCCGGCCTCGTGCTGTTCGCGGTGTGGGGCGGAGGCTCAGGGCTGCTGGCCTGCTACGACACCGACATGCCGGGCCGCAAGCCCACGCGGCGCGGCCGGGCGCACGCGCTCATCGCTCTGGCCGCCTACGCAGCCGCGGTGGCCGGCATGATCCTCGTGTCGCTGCGGCTGCGTCACGGCGCGGCGACCGCGGTCGTCGGCCGATGGACGCTTCTCATCGCGCTGGTCGCGGCGCTCGCCATGTTCGCGCAGCTTGCCGGCTTCGCCGAGGCCGCGCGCCCTCCGGCGCGCGGCCTCGGACGCTACGGCGGCCTGCTCCAACGGCTCTTCCTGGCGCTCGTCGTGCTGTGGACCGTGGTGGTCGCGGCGGGCATCTGAGGCGGCGTCCGGCGGGGCTGTGCACAGCAGCCCCCGTAGACGCCGCCCGCTTGGTGGCCTACGATGAGCGTAGCTCACCCCGGGTGTCTGAATGGAGGGCAGCGCCATGAGCCACGACTCGATCCGTGCCCGTCTCAACCTGCACGCCGTGCTCCCCAACCTTGAAGACGTGGTGCGCGACGATCCCGAGATGCGGGCGCTCGTGAGCGACGCCCGCGTCACCGTCAAGTTCCTCGTGGTCGGGGGGCCCACGGCGTACGTGCGGTTTGCCGGCGGCGTCTGCACCGTGGGGCGGGGGTCGGGGCCGGGCGCCGCCGGCGCGCCGGCCGGCTCGCGCGGCACGCCCTCCGTCATTCTCTCGTTCGCCTCGGCGTCGCACCTCAACAAGATGTTCGACGGCACCGGCAGCCCCATCCCGCTGTGGGGCTTCAACCACCTCGGCTTCCTCAAGAACGAGCTCACGCAGCTCACCGACCGCATGGCGTACTACCTCGCGCCCAGCGACGAGCTGCTCGCCCACCCCGGCTATCTGGCGATGAACACGCAGCTCACGCTGAACACGGCGGCCTTCGCCGTGCCGGAGCTGCTCGAGAGCGACCCGGAGTGCATCCCGCTGCGGCACGCGCTCGGCTCCGGCACCATCGTCATCAAGGTGCTTCCGGACGGGCCGGCAGTGAGCCTCGTGTGCGGGGCCTCCGGCGTGATCCCCGTCAAGGGCGAGCTGCCGCATCCGAGCGCGCTGGTGCTTCTGCGTGACCTGCCGATGGCGAGCGCATTTCTGAACGGCAAGCTCGACACGTTCGTCGCCGCGGTCACCGGCGACGTCCAGATCTGGGGGCAGATCGACAAGGTCGACGC
>CAIOZS010000166.1 GCA_903862845.1 uncultured Thermoleophilia bacterium | reverse complement strand
GCCCTCCGACCAGGCGACGTCCATCACCCACGCGGCCGAGGCCCGCGAGATGAGGTCGAACGAGGTTCTCTCGAGCGACCCCCCGGCGACGTCCGCGACGTACACGCAGCCCAGGGAGTCGCCGGGGCCGGTCGGGGCGCCCCCGAAGGCGACCATCGGGCTGTCCGCAGACCACGCGGCCGCCTGGGGCGTGGGCTGCAGCATCGTCAGCCATGTCTCCCAGTAGTCGTCGTTCACGTAGTAGATGTTGTAGGTCACGCGCACGTCGCTGCCGGTCTGCCCGGCGATGATCCACACTCCGCCGGCAGCGATCTGCGGCGACGAGTACGCCCTGTAGTCGGCCATCGGGCGGTACTCCTCCGAGCCGAGCGCACGGCCGGCGCCTGTCCCGCTCACGCTGGTCAGCATGAGGCTCTCGCGATACTTCGGGGTGTGGTCGTTCTTCGGGCTGCCGTTGTCGAGCTTCTTGAACTGCACGTAGACGATCTTGCCGGTGTCGAAGGAGGCGTCGGGCTCGGTGCCGCTGAGGTTGCGGAACGGGGCGACGGCGCCCGTCGTCACGTCCACCGTGAACAGGCGGTCGTTGTACCCGCCGAAGTCGTTCGCCTTCTTCGACCCTGAGATCAGCAGCTCGTCCAGCGCTATCCACGTCATGCTGGTGAGCGTCTTGATGCCGGCCGCCTGCAGCGGGATCGTCTTGGGCGCGAGCGGGCCGTAGCCGATCCACACGAACGGCTTGCCCTCGGCCGGCAGGTAGGCGACGGTGGTGCCGTCAGGCGAGACGGCGGCGGTTTCGGCGATGCCGGGCAGCGTGCCCGCCGCCGATGCCGCGCCGCCGGCGGGCGGCAGGAGCCACAGGGCATCCTGGTCGCCGGCGGTACGCAGCGTGAGCACCGACTCGGTAGTGCTGGTCTCGCGCGCCGCCGAGCTGTGGCCGGCGGCGCGGAGTCCTTCGGCCGCCGCCGGCCCGCCCCCGGCCAGCAGCGGCAGACAGGCGACGGCCAGCGCCAGCGCGCCGGCCGCGATGATGCCCGCGACTGCCGCTCTCCGTTCAGAATGGAACCCGTTCATTCGTCCTCCCTCTCCGGACCGTGATCGTGCCGCGTGTCTCGAGTCGCTCCCTGCCGTCGGCGCCGCCGCTCGCGGGTTTTCAGGCCTGCTCAACCGTAGACCCGCGCTGTCCTCTCGGCAAGGCCCGCGGCGGCGACCTTCTCGCATGGTCGGCGCCACCACAGCTGACCCCGCGCAGCCGCAGAGGCAGGAGGGTCCGGCCCACGCGCGCGAGCGGCCGGCGAACGCCGTGGTTGGGGTACACTCGGTCAACAGGGCGAGGTCGACCGCCACCCCACGGGGGCGACTGCATGCTGACGCCGCGCTGGGCCGGAATGGAAGGGGTCGCGAGATGAAGAGCGAGTTCACTGCCGTGGTCAAGCGAGACGGCGGATGGTGGATCGGGTGGATCGAGGAGGTGCCGGGCGTCAACTGCCAGGAGGCCACCCGCGACGAGCTCATCGAGAGCCTGACGGTGACCCTCCGCGAGGCTCTCGATCTCAATCGTGAGGATGCCCTTGCCGCCGCCGGAGAGCTCTACTCGGAAGAGACGATCGCCGTTTGAAACGGCGCGAGCTGATCGCGCATCTACGCTCCCACGGCTGTGATCTCCTGAGGGAAGGCAGCCGCCATTCATGGTGGCACAACCCGGTTCTCAACAAGCGCTCGGCCATACCGAGGCATGTCGAGATCAGCAACGATCTGGCCAGGAAGATCTGTCGGGACATCGGCGTGCCTCCCCTGCGGTGAGAGTCAGCCCAAGTCCGCCGATCAGCCCGCCCCGACCCCGCATGACCCGCCCAGAAGGGCCTCCTTGGCTCTCGCTGTTGCCTGATACCACCGGGCGTTCCTCTCGCCTCATCTGGACCAACAACCCCTTGGAGCGCCGGAGCCGCGAGATCCGCCGGCGCAACGACGTGGCCGGCATCTTCCCCAACCGCGCTGCGGCCCTGCGCCTCGTTGGCGTCGTGCTGGCCGAACAGAATGACGAGTGGGCTGACTCAGGAAGGCGCTACATGAGCCTCGAGGTGATCGCCAAGACGCTGGCGCCGCCGAGTCTTGAAGCGACCATGGAGGTGGCGATGATCGCAGCCTGAAGCGCTACGCAGCGAGGATGACCCTGCGGTCAGACTCGTACACCACTTGACGGGACGCGACCCCGGCCCGGTCGATGAGCGAGGCTCGACCCGATGCCGGGGGTCTCGGCCAGCACGCCGGAAACGATAGGATCCTGGACCACGACAGGCCACAGCAACGTTCACCGGGAAGCGCCGAGAGGACGCCCGCATGCCCATGGAGATCGATGAGCTCGCGCCGTTGGGCGATCGCTATCGGGATGTGCTGCTGTCCCTGTATGACGGGGAGCCCCAACGCGGCGCGGATGGCCGCCTGCACGCAATCGACGGCACCACGAGAGTGTCGCTCGCAGAAGGCATGACGCTCCACTCCCTGTGCGTCACGAACCGCGTGACCTCCCTCCTCGAAGTGGGCCTGGCCTACGGATTCAGTACGGTATTCCTCCTGGCGGCGCTCGAGCGGATCGGCGGCGGCACGCACACCGCCATCGATCCGTTCCAGATGACGGACTGGCACGGCATCGGCGTGACGCACGCCAACGGGCTCACCGCTCACTCAGCCACGCTGACGTCACGCTCCTTCATCTGGATCGAGGACCGCTCGGACCGCGCCCTCGTGGACCTTGAGAGGGCGGGTCGGACCTGCGGTCTCGTCTTCATCGACGGCTACCATCGCTTCGACGACGTCCTCGTCGACTTCACGCTTGCCGCGCGACTGTGCGGCAGCGGCGGCCTGATCGTCCTCCACGATATGTGGCTGGACAGCATCAAGGCGGTCGCCTCGTTTGTCCGCCGCGACCGCCCGGACTTTGCCGAGGTCGCGACGGCCTGCAAGAACCTCTTCGTCGTGCGACGCGTCGGCGAGGACGAGCGGGACTGGTCGCATTTCGTCGACTTCCCGCTGCGGTAGGCCTGGGCGCCGGTCGATCGGCCTGAGGGCGGGTCAGGCGGCGGGCAGCCAGTCCACGACGCCCGCCTTCGCCAGCCACACCAGGGACATCCGCACGAAGGCGCGGCGGCCCGCCGGGAAGGCGAGCAGCACGTCCCGCACCGGCAGCGATCCGGCCTCCCGCAGCAGGCTCACGACCTCGCGCGCTTCCGCCGGGCTGCCGCGGAGTCCGGGGAACATCTGGTCGAGCTCCACCGCCGGGTCCGGGCCGAGCGCTTCCTGGTCGGCGGCCGCCGTGAGGCGGAGCCGGAGACGGTCATGCATCACGGCGCTGGGATGACCGCGAAAATCCACGAAGGGGTCCCCGCGGAGGGGGTTCATCCGGTGCCCTGAGGCGCTCGTGCCTGCGTCGCCGGCCAGAAGGCGTCGCTCCGTCAGCTCGGAGAAGAGCCGGTTGTACTGGTCGACGATCACCGGCCACGAAAACACTTCTCGGGCTCTGCGCTTGCCAGCCGCGCCCATCGAGGCGCGGAGCTCCGGGGACGCGATCAAACGGCTCAGCGCGTCCGCGGCGCGGCCCACGTTGACCGCCGTGTGCTGAGCGACCGCGCCGGCATAGTGGGGATAGTCGACCATGCCGAGTGACTGGAGGTGGGCGAGGGTCTCGCCCAGACGTCCGCCGGCGGCGCCGAGCGTCGGCACCAGGATGCCGTCGACGCCGTCGCGCACGATGAAGCGATAGCCGTCCCAGTCGCTGACCACGAGCGGCAGGCCCGCCGCCATCGCTTCCAGGGGCGCCTGGCCGAACGTCTCGAGGATCGTGTCCGACAGCAGCAGAAAGATGTCCGCCGCCGCCCAGCACTGCGCCACGACGGCGGCGTCGTTGCCGTCCAGAAACTGGGTGGCGACGCTCGGCGCGTATCGCCGCGCGGCCTCGCCGAACCGGGCGCGATCCCGCTCGCCCGCCGGGAACCAGCCCGCCATGACGAAATGGGTCTTGGCCCCCGTGCCGCGCTGCGCTGCCTCGACCGCCTTGAACATGGCCTGCGGAAAGGCCTTGTCGTAGAACGACAAGCGCCCGAGAAAGAACACAACCACGTCGCTGTCGGCGATGCCGTAGGCACTGCGGAGGGACTTCCGCGCGCTCGCATCGGCCGCCTGCGCTCCCAGGATCTCCACATCGACGCCGAAAGGGATAACCGGCAGCTGCGGCCTCGGCAGCCGCGTCGCGCCCAGCCTCTCCCGCAGATAGTCCTCCCAGGTGTCGAACGTCCGCCGGACGACCTCCTCGAGAGTCGGCGACGAGCAGATGAGCGCGTCCCACTCGTGAAGAGGCGCGAGCGCCGAGCCCATCATCTGCTCGCGGTGGGTGGCGGAGGCAAAAGCGAAGATGGACCCGACGATGCTGTAGGCGTCGTCCCTCGACGCGTGGCGCCTGATCCAGGCCAGCTCCGACAAGTACGGCTGGCCTGAGAGCAGCACGCCGGCGCGGGCGGGAACCCCCGTGGCGAGCGGCGAGCCCGTGCTGAGAGCGGGGCCGGCGGCCCCCGCGGCGCCGGGGGCGATGTCGGCGAGCAGCTCGCGCGCCAGTCCGTCGAGCGGCAGCGCGCGGTGGCTCTGGACATGAATGTTCTGGTAGCCGCCGTAGCGCACCAGCGCCCGGTACACCCCCGCATTGGCGATCAGCCGGCCGTAGGGGTTGACCGGCGGCGCCACCTGGCCGTGGGGGAGATAGATCGCCAGCTCTTCGGGCTGAGTCATGCCCGGAGCTTATCAGGGCGCGCGGAGGCGGCGTGTTCCGGTACGATTCTCGCGGACGCATGGCGAGGGATGAGGCACGTACTCGATGGCGATACAGCCCATACAGCCCATCATTCTGACGACACCCCAGCGGACGGCGGAGCACGTCGCCGTCCTGGCCGCGGCGTTCTCTGGCCGCGCGCACTTTGCCGAGCCGATGATCTACTGTGACGAACGGCAGGACGGCGCGGCGGTCTCCACGCGCAACGCGATCGCCATGGCCGCGGCCGGCGGCGGCCACGTCCTCTTTCTCGAGGACGACATCGTAGCGGATGCCGAGGCGCCGGACGTGATCTCCCGCGTCGAGCTCCCTCCCGGCGTGGCCGTCATCTCCTTCTGCGACATGCGAGAAGTGCCCGAGTACGCACCGCCTGGTCTCCACCGCTGCAGCCCGCTGGGCAGCGACGGCCGCGGGTGGTGGGGCAACCAGGCCCTCCTGATCCACCGCGACACCGTCGCGATGTGCCTGCGGGAGGATTGGTTCAGCCCCAGGATCGAGACCTCCCGGGGCATCCTGACGCACAAGGCCTCCTACGACGATGAAGGCCGCAACTGCAGCGACATCAGACTTTCACTCCTGATCCACTACCTCGGCGGCGAACGGTCGGCCTACGCCGTGCACGTGCCCAGCCTGTTCAAGCACGTCGGCCACGAGTCGGCCTGCTTTCCCGGCCGCAGCATGGGCGAGCGGGAGACGCGGAACTGGATCGCGGACCGGCGCAGGTACCATGTTGATGCCGGGCGGACCGCGGGCGACCCGGACCCGGCAGGCTGATCAGACAGGTTCGGCGGCGGCGCCCGGACCTTCCGGACGACGCGTTCGCACCCGCTCGGCGTCCACAGTCCGCGCCAGGCCCTCGCGCAGCGTCACCTGCGGCTCCCAGTCGAGCAGCTCGGTCGCCCTCGTGATGTCGGGGCAGCGGATCCTGGGGTCGTCGGTGGGCAACGCCTGAAAGACGACCTCAGCGGCGCTGCCCGTCACCTCCAGCACCAGGTCCGCGAGCTCCAGCACCGTGAGCTCGCGGGGGTTGCCCAGGTTCACCGGGTCGTGGACGCCGCTCCCGGCGAGGCGGAAGAGGCCTTCGACGAGGTCGTCGACGTAGCAGAACGACCTCGTCTGCGAGCCGTCGCCGAACACTGTGAGGGGCTCGTCGCCGAGCGCCTGGCGGATGAAGGTGGGCACGGCCCGCCCGTCGTAGGGCCGCATGCGCGGCCCGTAGGTGTTGAAGATGCGGGCGATGCACGTGTCCACGCCCTGCTGACGGTGGTAGGCCATCGTCAGTGCCTCGGCGTACCGCTTGGACTCGTCGTACACGCCGCGTGGGCCGATGGGGTTCACGTTGCCCCAGTAGGACTCCTTCTGCGGGTGCTCGAGCGGGTCGCCGTACACCTCCGAGGTCGAGGCGAGCAGGAGACGGGCGCGCTTGAACTTGGCGAGCCCGAGCGCGTTGTGCGTGCCGTAGGAGCCTACCTTGAGCGTGTGGAGCGGCAGCCGAAGGTAGTCGATAGGGCTCGCCGGGCTGGCAAGGTGGTAGATGTAGTCCACCGGCTCGCCGATGTCGATGCGCTCGCTCACGTCCACGGCACGGAGCTCGAAGCCGCCGTCGCGCAGGTGCTCGATGTTCTCGAGCGTCCCCGTGTCGAGGTTGTCCAGGCAGATGACCCGGTGGCCCTTTGCCAGCAGGTACTCGCACAGGTGGGAGCCCAGAAAGCCGGCGCCGCCGGTCACCACGGATGTGGTCACAGTGCGGCCTCATGGCAGTGACAGATGCCCTTGATGGTCAGGTTCTTGTGGCTGCAATCCTCGATGCCGCGCTCTTGCACGATGCTCAGCAGTCGGGAGAACTGGGCATCGTCCATCAGGTGGCAGCGCGTCAGGCCGTTCCGGAGAACGCATTTCCGCAGCAGGAGCTCGCACGACCACCTGGGGATGTGCTCCCAGATCCTGCCGTTGTAGTCGGGGATCCGGTTCACGATCGCGTAGGAGCGGTCCAGGAGCTCCTTGTCCACCAGGAAATCGGTCTTGCCCACGTTGAGGGCGTAGAAGCTGGTCTGAGGATAGAAGAGGTGGGCACTGATTCGGGCGAAATCGAAATCCTGCTGCTGCATCGCGCTGTATGAAATGGCATTGAGATAGTAGAAATCGGCGGCCTGGATCTCGATGTCCAGCACGGGCGCACTGAGCAGGACGTCGTTTGCTCCTTTGCACAGCCACTCGATGTCGTTGGCTTTGCAGTGGTCGAACACCAGGTTGTCCAGATCGGACGTCCCGATGGAATGGCCTCTGTTGTACCCGGAGTCCAGAATGGCGCAATCCGGGAAATACCGGCGCCACACTGCTCTGTTGCCGGCAGCCAGCTCGTGAGGCGATCCGCCGCCGTAGTTGGTGGCGACGATCACGTTCGTGAACGCTTTGAGCAGCGGCAGATTGTGGACGATTTGCCGCTCCAGGACCCGCAGATCGTCTTCACCGGCGATGTAGCCGATGGTGCCGTAGGCGCTGCGTTCTATGACCTGGCTGAACTTCATGGGGGGATCACTCTCGGTGAGCGGTCCCCCGGCCTGCGCGAGCGGGACATCTCAACGAACGGTCGGCCGGCAGGTGCTCCACCCAGCGCGGTCCGTTCGGCGGCGGCGGTACCCGCGCCGCCTCAGCCCGCCTCCCCGAGGCCCGCCTCCCCGAGGCCTTGGTCCGGCGGGTCCACGTACATGCCTCCTACCACGCCCTCTGTTGCCTCGTCCGCGAGTTGCTCGGACACGTACTCCAAGTCCTGTTCGGACAGGTCTTCGTCGTGGTCTGCGGCTTCGGGCGTCTTCTCTTCGTCCGACATTGCGACCCTCCCTCCTCCACGGCACGACCGCGGATGCATGAAGAAACGTTCGCCAGGCGCATTGCCCTGGATCCCACATGCTAGCAGTCCCAGATGCATTGCCACCAGTACGTTTGGTGATTCGGCTGCCACGCGGCCACCACCGCGAGCTCATCGTCGGACAGCTGCCAGGTCGTCGCCCGCGCTTTGTACCGGGTCAAGTCGGCCACGGTCACGTCGAAGCCGGCCCGGACGGCGACGGCGGCGGCGGCGATGGCATCGCTGCTCCGTAGCTGCTCCTGAAGGGAGACGTCGGCAGCCACCGTTCTAAGGAAGGCGTTCAGTTGCTCAGCCGACATGACCCGTCAGGACGCACGAGACTGTGCGAACAGCCAGTCCGCGACCTCTTCGGAGTAGTACGCGATGTCCCACACATCGTGTCCGAAGCCGGCCAGTTCCGTGTAGCGCGCAGGCGCCCCGACTTTCGCGAGCGCCGTCATGATCTCCCTCGCGTCCTCAACGGGGAACACGGGATCGTCGTCTCCGTGGAACGTCCACACAGGCGTCGTGCGCAGCCGGCGCGCCAGCTGCTCCATCGGGTCGCCGTCGGCGTCGGGCACGACGGGGTCGGGGTCCGGCGCCCGCCCGCCGTTCGCGAGGCGCGGCCTGACCAGCCCGCACACGATGAGGGCGGCGGCGAAGCGCCGTGGGTGCCGGTAGAGCACGTGCCACGCGGCCTTGCCGCCGCTGGACACGCCGGTGAGGTACACGCGGTCATCGTCGGTGACGAAATCCCGCTGTGCCTGCGTGAGCACATCCAGGGCGAACTGGACGTCCGCGGAGGCCCAGGCGCGCGTGCGCCCCACCTGCGGGAACACGACGATGCCCGGGTACCGGGCGGCGTTGCGGCGGATCGCGCTGCCGAGCTGGTACTCGGTGGGCAGCAGCGCATCGCGGCCGCCTTCCCCGGCGCCGTGCAGAAAGAGGATCACCGGCCAGCGCCTCTCCGGGGTGTAGTCGCTCGGCACGTACACCTGATAGAGGCGCTGGTCCTGCCCGTCGAGCAGAGAACGGGTGATGAAGCCGGTGTCCATGGTCACAGAGCAGATTCTAGCCACTGCCGTCCGGCCGTGCCCAGCGCGGCTCAAGAGCGGCGCCTCGCGTGCCGATGGTAGGCAGGACGGCTGCCGGAGACGTTTGTCGTTGTTCCAGCGACATGGCCCCCGTGGCCTGCACCGTTTCTGGCGATCACGCAGTCTCAGGCTGCGATACTGGGGGAGGACGCACGTGACCATCGAGACCAGGCATCCCGGCGCGCGCTGCGGCGAGTCACGCTCCTTGCGCTCGCGTTCACCGCTCGTCGCGCTCGTCCTCCTCGCGCTCGGGCTCGCGGCCCTGCTCGCGCCCGCCGCGTCCGCGGCGCCGGCGGCCGGCAGCACGCTCGTCTACCAGCTGAGCACCAAGCTCGCCGGCATCGACCCGCTGTTCGCGTCCGGCCCCGAGGCGGCCGTCGTCGTCGACGCCCTCTTCGACGGTCTCACCAGCTGGGACGCTCAGACCTCGGCCGTGCTGCCGGCGGTCGCCTCCTCATGGGACGCCAGCGCGAACGTCACGGTCTGGACCTTCCACCTGCGCGCCGACGCGAAGTTCAGCAACGGCACGCCCGTCACCGCTCAGGACTTCAAGTTCGCCTGGGAGCGGCTCCTCACGGGCGCCAACAGGGACTGGGGCAGCTACATGCTCAGCAACGTGAAGGGGACCGCGGCGCTGGCCGCCGGCAAGGCCAAGCACCTGAGCGGCGTGGTCGCGCAGAACAGGACCACCCTTGTGGTGAAGCTCACGGCGCCGTACGCCGACTTTCCCTCGACCGTGGCCAATCCGAGCCTGGCCCCGGTGCCGAGTAGCCTGCTGAGCACGGCCAAGAAGAGCCGCCAGTTCCGGAGCGCCCCGGTCGGCAACGGACCGTTCCTGCTCGCCGAGCCGTGGAACCGCAAGGACACGGTCCGCCTGGCGGCCGATCCCGGCTACAACGGGACCAAGCCGCACATCGCCGGCATCACCTTCACCGTGATCGAAGATCCCGCCGCCGCCTACGCGCAGTTCCAGGCCGGCACGCTCGACGTGGCCAACTTCCCGAGCGACTCGCTGGCGGAGGTCGAGGCCGCCTGCGGCACGAGCGCCGACGGCTTCACGGCGTCGCCGGGCCATCAGGTGGTCCCCGGGCCGATCGCCGGGGCGATGTGGTCGGTCTTCAACACGAAGAAGGCGCCGCTGAACGACGTGCGCGTGCGGCGCGCCATCTCCCTGGCCCTCGACCGCACGCGGCTCGCCGCCACCCAGCCTATCCCGGGTATATTTCTGACTCCGGCCACCGGCGTGCTCTCGCCGGGCATGCCGGGGTATGCGCCCGGCCAGTGGCTCTACGCGCAGCTCGACCTGGCGCAGGCGGCGGCGCTGCTCGCCGAGGCCGGCTTCCCCGGCGGCGCGGGCCTGCCCGAGATCACGTTCCTGACCACCAACAAGGCCGGCAAGTCGGAGTACGCGACGGACCTCGCGGCCATCGGCGTGAAGGTGACCTTCACACAGGTGAGCCAGGCTCAGTTCTTGACCAGGTGGGACAGCGGCGACTACATGATGATGCAGGACGGATGGAACTGGTACCCGACCGCCGCCGACGTTCTCTACAACGGCTTCTACGGCCCGCTCGACGGGTCGCTGTCGCTCTACGACGACCCGGCCGTCAACGCCGCGCTGCGCCGGGCCTGCGCGACGCTCGACGATGCGGCGCGGCTGGCGGCCCTCCAGAGCATCGACGCGACAATCGCCGCCGCCGTGCCGGTGACGCCGATCGCCTACTTCAACCGCACCGTGGTCTGCTCGGCGAGGCTGCGCGAAGCGGTGCTCAGCCAGATGAACGTGTTCGACTTCACGAGGGTCTGGATCGAGCAGCCGGCCGGCGCCCGGTCTGCAGGCCCTACTTCACCCACACGGAGAGGTGTCCCTCGCCGAGATCTTTGATCTTGCTCAGGTCCGCGCTGTCCAGCAACAGCACGCGCTCATCCGCCGTGCCGGGATCGGCGCTCAGAGAATCGGCCACGAGCCTCCCGTCGTCCGACCAGGCCAGGCCCACGATCCAGCCGGCGGAGGCGCCGGACAGCAGAGCGACCGGCGTCCTCGCGAGCGCCCCCGCGGCGACGTCCGCCACGTAGACGCAGGCCAGATCGTCGCCGGGGCCGACAGGAGCGCCGGCGAAGGCGACCCTGCTGCCGCCGGGGGCCCAGGCTGCCGCCTGGGGCGTGGGCTGCGGCATCGTCATCCACGGCTCCCAGTAGTCGTTGTTCACGTAGTACACGTTGTACGTAACGCTCACGTCGCTGCCCGTCTGCCCGGCGATGATCCAGCTCCCCCCGGGCGCGAGCTGGGGCGCCGAGAAGGCGCGGTAGTCGGCCGTAGGCCGGTAGTCATCGGAGCCCAGGGTGCGGCCGGCGCCGCTGCCGCCGACGGTCGTCAGCATGAGGCTCTCCCGGTACTTCGGGATGTGACCGTACTGCGCACTGCCGTTGTCGAGCTTCTTGAACTGCACGTAGGCGATCTTGCCCGTGGTGACGTCGGCGCTCGGCTCCACGCCGCTGAGGCCGCGGAACGGCGCCACGGCGCCGGTCGTCACGTTGACGGTGTACAGGCGGCTTGCGTACCAGCCATAGTCTTGCGCCTTCTTGAACGCCGAAACCAGCAGCGTGTCCGCCGCGATCCACGTCATGCTCCCGAGCGTCTTGATGCCGGCGGACTGCAGCGGGATCGTCTTGGGGGCGAGCGCACCGTGACCGATCCACACCTCGGGCTTGCCGCTGCTCGGCAGGTAGGCGACGGTGGTGCCGTCCGGCGAGACGGCGACGGCCGCGGCGAGGCCGGGGAGGATGCCGGCGGCCGTGGCCGCCCCGCCGCTGGGCGGCACGAGCCACAGGGCATCGTGGTCGCCGGCGGTGCGCAGCGTGAGCACCGACTGGGCGGCGGCGCTCTGGCCCGCCGCCGCCGGCCCGCTCCCGGCGAGCAGCGTCAGACAGGCGGCGATCAGCGTCAACCCGACCGTCATGGTGAAGATGCGCCCGGCACCGGCGCGCCGCACGTACTGGTGACCGTTCATTCGTCCTCCTGCTTCAGACTGCGACGGTGCTGCGTGCTCCGCACGGCCCGCGTCGCCCGTCGCAGCCGCTTATGGCTGCCAATCCCGCCAAACCGTAGACCCGTGTGGCCGCCACGACAAGTCCGAGGCCGGCGCGCGACTCTCGCTGAATCGCAAGAGATACCGAAGCGCCCGTCTCGAGATCGACGCGGTCGCCGCCTGCGATCGCGCCGTCGGCGCGGTCGGCACGTTCGGCGCATCGCCACGGGTAGCCCTCCACCCCGTATCCCTCGGTCCTTCTCAAGCCTTCGCCGGCCACGGCCCGTTCAGCCGAGGCGGCCGGCAGTCCCGCGTCAGACTTCTCGGCGGCTCTGATGAGCGCCACAGCGCACGCCGGCGGGCGGCTTCGGCTCCGCCCCGGGTCAAGTTTCGCCTTAGCGCTGCCGATACGAGAAGCCAGACGAGGCGCCCGCTCGCGGGCGCCTGATCCGTCGGCCCGTGACCCTGTCGCGAGCGACCGTTTGGCCGTCGCCGCGCGAGCGGCGGGTCTGCAGGCGTCAATGACAGAGAGAGGACACGACGATGGCTGATTCATGGAGAGAGGCTCTGC
>CAIOZS010000165.1 GCA_903862845.1 uncultured Thermoleophilia bacterium | reverse complement strand
CTCAAAGAAGGAGCTCATCGACCAGGCCATGTACTACATCAAGTGCTACAACGAGAGCGCGACGCCCTTCGCCTGGAACTACACGGGCAAGCCGCTGACGGTGTGAATATGCATAATGGACTTCAGGAACGCAACACTAGATGCGCAGGTCGAGCCCGTCGAAGTAGTCGACGAGCCTCGGCTTGGTGGTGGCCTGCTGCTCGAGGTGCAGCGCGCCGGTGGCGCAGATGTCGATGCACAAGCCGCATCCCGAGCAGTCGCTGTCGACGACGGCCCGGTCGGGACCCACGGTGATCAGGTGGCGCGGGCACGTCTTGACGCAATCACCGCAGGCCTTGCAGTCCTCGCCGACGATGCACGTCCAGCCGATCGACTTGTGCAGGATGTGCCGCGTCTCGCCCCACGCCTGCTCCTCGTAGCGGAAGGCGGCACAGCAGCACGGGCAGCAGAAGCAGATCTCGAGGAACTGCTGCATGCGCTGATCCTGGAACCCCCAGACGAACTCCTCGACCTCCACCCAGAAAGCGTGTCCGGCGAGTCCCAGAGAGGCGGCCTTGTCGATGTGCGCGAAGCACTCCTCGATGCCTGCCTCGCGCGCCACCCCGTTCGCTACGCAGGCGCGGGCGGCGTCGCCGAGGAACAGGCAGCCGACGTCGTGCGGATAGTCATGGCAGTCGAACGTGCGCCGGCAGAGGCACTGGCTCATGATCGCCCGGTACGAGGCGTCCCGGACCGTCTGCCGCATCAGCTCGATCGGCAGCGTGACCGGAGCGACGCCGTCCGCCAGGTCGACGTTGAGCGGCACGGAGAAGCCGGCCGTGTGGTGGCTCCCGCCCATCAGCGCCACACGCTTGATGATCGCGTCCAGCGGGCGGTAGCGGGTGAACGGCGCAGACGCGACGATGGTCCGGAAGAAGACCTCTCCGAACTTCCAGGAGCCGGCCTTGACCGCCGTCCTTCGCTTGATGGCATCGCGGATGCCCAGCAGGGGGCGGCGAGGCTTGTACGGCTGTCCCTCCAAACCCCGCCTCCTAGCTCAGGAGCCTGCGGACGAGTTGCCCGGGCTCTTTCTTGCGCCCCTCGGCGCATTGCTTGATCACGTCGAGCATGCGCCGGTTCATGACCAGGGACGCAGTCCCGAAGATCAGGATCATGAGCCACTTGCGCATGGGGGTGAAGGGCTCGAAGGCGCAGTCGCAACGGTTCATGAAGCGCGTCTTGCCGTTGCCCTCGTCGAAGAGGAACCAGTTCCAGGTGAACGCCAGGTCCTTCAGGCCGAAGGGGGCCTTGAAGGCGATCGCGTCCGTCGCCTGGGGCGGTCGCTGCGTGTCCGACAAGCTGGTGAAGTACTCTCCCGGCTTGACTTCCTGGACCTCGGACCCGATCCCCGCCTGGTGGTAGAAGATGAACTCACCCTCGCGCATGTCCTGCCACTCCTCGACAGGCGTGTAGGTGTTGTAGATGTGGAAGGTGAACAGGCGCTCGAGCCAGCCGAAGCTGTAGAAGCCCGCGCGCCTCTGCCCGATCTGGGCGATGAACGGCCAGACCTGCTCCTTGGGCGCGTCGATCGTGATCGCCGCCTCCAGCCGGAGCTTGGGAACGCCGGCATCGATGAGGTCGTCGCCGGGCAGCTCCTTCGCCTTCTCGTCCGGGCGCACCGCGTGCCCGAGACCGTAGGCCCACATCCCGGCGAACGTCGCGCCGCCGACCGCGGCGCCACCCGCCGCCGTGAGCAGCGGGTGCTTCAACGCCGTCCTCAACAGGAAGCCCATCACCCACATCCTTTCCTCAGCCCAATGGCTGTTCGTGCGGCGGACCACCCCGCGGCGGTCCGCTCTGTCAACAGTCCAACGCTCCATCGCGCGCATCCGCGACCCCCCGGATGCCGTCGGCGACCCAGTCGCACCAGCCCTGCATGCCATCGCCCGTGCGGGCGGAGACCTCGAACACGGTCAGCGTGGGATTGAGCCGGCGAGCCTCCGCCCGGAGCGCCGCCAGGTCGAAATCCGACCCCGGCAGGTAGTCGGTCTTGGAGACCACCAGGCAGTCCACCACGGTGAACATGAGCGGGTACTTGAGCGCCTTGTCATGACCCTCCGGCACGGAGAGGAGCATCGTGCGGCGGTGCGCGCCTGTGTCGAACTCGGCAGGGCACACGAGGTTGCCCACGTTCTCGATCGCGATCATGTCGTAGTCGCCCGGAGCGAGCTCGTGGAGCGCCGCCTCGATCATGGCGGCGTCCAGATGGCAGGCGCCGCCGGTCCGAAGCTGCACCGCCTTGACGCCGGCCGCGGCCATCTTCTCCGCGTCCACCGTCGACTCGATGTCGCCCTCGATGACGGCAGTCCTGATCCCCCGTTCACGAAGGCGGTGGATGGTCTCGAGCAGGAGCGTCGTCTTGCCCGCGCCCGGAGAGCTCATGACGTCGAGCAGGAAGGTGCCCGACTCCATCAGCCGTCGGCGCAGTCGGTCGGCAAGACCCGCGTTCTCGGAGAGCACTGCCTCCTTGATGTCGATCGTGCGTATCTCGGCCATGCCGCGGCTCCTACACCACGTCGATGCTCTCGATGAGCAGTTCGTTGCCCGAGGCGAGCTCGACATGCTTCGATGAACAATGCGGGCAAGCGACATCGCCGCCGGCGTGCGGGCCCGGTGGGAACGTGGCGCCGCACGATCGGCAGCGAAAGAGCGCCTTGCTCTCCTTAAGGCGCAGCGACGCACCGGCTGCCGGCGTCCCTTCCGTGACGAAGTCGAAGTAGGACTGGATCCACGCCGCGTCGAGACCGCGCAGCTCGCCGACCTTCACGTCGACGGCGAGCACGCGCGACGCCCCGGCCTCAACCGCGTGCCTGAGGGCGACGCCGACGATGCTCCGCAGTATCGGCAACTCGTGCATCAGCAGCCCCGAATCTGGGTGGTCCTCACCATGGTGAGCGCCTCGCCCGCAACTGGTCGGCCGCGACACGCCCGCTCGCGCACGCGCCGCCGGTGTGCGAGTGCGCGAGGTAGTCGCCCGCAAAGACGAGATCGGGTCTGGCCAGCTCGTCCTGGCGGCGGAGGAAGGCCGCCAGCCTGGTGGGGTAGCCGTAGGGGAACTTGGGCAGCATCTCGTCCCACCACTGCTCGGCGACCTCCACGGCCTGCTCCCCGAGACGGGGATAGAGGGCTCGGGCGCGGGGTCGAACGAAGGCGTCGAGGCTGTCGGCATCGGAGGCGAGGTACTCCTCCACCGCCGCAGGGCTCAGTTCGCAGTAGACCTCCGGCACCTCTCCCGCATCCTTGCGCCCGGCGGGGTACTGCCCGTAGAGCGCGAACGGAGAGGGGTGCGAGCGTGCGTAGAACGTATCCACGAGCTCCGGGGTCTGCCTGAGCACGTAGTGGACGATGCCCACCCGGCTGTACTCGACGGCATCGAGGAAGTCCCGCTCCCAAGGCTCGAGGTCGACGACGAGCCTGCGTGCGGTCGACGCGGTCGTCGCGACCACCACGGCGTCGGCCTCCAGAGTCTGGTCGCCGTCCGGCCCGTGCACGTCGAGCAGCCGGCCGCCGCCCTCTCTCGAGCGCACCGCGTGCACCTCGACCGCCGTGCGCACATCCAGTCGGCGGGCAAGCTCGGTCGTCAGCACGCGCACGCCGTCGTCGAAGGAGAAGATGCGGAGCCGGCCGCCGACGCGCGCGAGCAGCGAGAGCAGGTAGGCGCGACTGACCTCCTCGGGCTCCCAGGACCAGTTGGCGCGGAAGAACGGTTCGAGGTAGCTCTCGAGGAAGTCATCGCCGACGAGGCGGCGGATGTAGCTCGACACCGTTTCGGTGTCGAGCCCGCCGCCGCCGCCGAGCAGGTTGGGATCGGTCGTCCGGCGCGCTCGAAGCACGTCGGGGAGCAGGCGCACAAGACGAGCCTTGCTCAACGGCCTCAACGCCGGCGAGCGCAGCAGCTGCAAAGGTCCCTCTGCCATGTCCGCGGAGAACACGGCATCCCGCGTGTGGATGGTCGGCGCCTCCCCATCCGGAAACCACGCGATCCGCCGTTCCAGCCCGAGGTGGCGGATCAACGCCATCATGTCTGCGTAGAAGTCGAAGAGCACGGTGGCGCCGGTCGCCACCTTGAGCGAGCCGATCATCGTGTTGCTCATCCGGCCGCCCGCGTGCGGCGCGCGCTCGAGCACCGTCACACGCCAGCCCTCGTGCTGCAGGCGGTAGGCGGCGGTGAGCCCGGCGATGCCGGCGCCGATCACGATCGCGCTCCCATGGGTAGATGCGCCCGATCCGTGCTCAGACGCTGAGTGAGCATCCATGTGCGTCGTCCTTCCGAGTGTTCGCGACCGCTTCGTTCAACTGATCGTCCCGCTGCCCGGCCGCGTCACGGGGGCTGGTCGCCGACCATCCGCTGTGACCGTGTCACTCTGCATGCGCGGACGTCTTCGTGCCCGAAGGCTGCTGCTGGGTGATGCAGTGGACGCTGCCGCCACCGAGCGCGATCTCGTGGCCGGGAACGGTCACGACCTCGCGGTCGGGGAACAGCGCCCGAATGGCGGCGACGGCGGCCTCGTCGTTGGGGTCGTCGTAGATCGGCACGATCACGCCGCCGTTGCAGATCAGTACGTTGGCGTACGTGCCGGGGCCCATCGAGCCGGCCAGCAGCCGCCAGCCCCCCTCGAACACGTCGATGCCGGCGGCCTCCTCCTCGGTGACGACGATGTCCTCGGCCATCACGGGCAGCAGCCGGACGTCGAAGCGGCGGCCTCGAGCGTCGGTCTCGCTCTCGAGCACGTCGCGGGCTTCCTTGCAGATCTCGTGGAGTGGGTGGGTGGTGTCGTCGGTCCAGGAGAGGGCGACGACGCCGGGCTCCACGTAGAAGCAGACACCGTCGACGTGGCCGTTTGTACCTTCGGGATCGATGCCGCGCGGGAGCCATATCACCTTTTCGACACCGAGGTAGTCGCCAAGATGCTGCTCGGTCTGCTCGCGGTCGAGCTGCGGGTTACGCCCGGGCGAGAGCAGGCACTCCTCGGTGGTGATCAGCGTGCCCTGCCCGTCCACGGTGATCGCTCCGCCCTCGAGCACCATCGGCGCCCGGTAGCGGTCGACGCGCTCGATCTCGGCGACCTTGCGCGGCACCCGGTCGTCCTTGTCCCAGGGGAAGTAGCAGCCGTCGTACAGGCCGCCCCAAGCGTTGAAGTCGAAGTCGACGAGGCGCACCTCACCGTCCTCGTTCCTGACGAAGATCGGCCCGCAGTCGCGCATCCAGGCGTCGTTGCTGGAGAGCTCCACGACACGGATCTCGCTCGGCAGCATGGCGCGGGCGTTCTCGAACTGCTCGTGATCGGCGCCGACCGCCACCGGGACGAAGCGGGAGATGGCCGTAGCGGTCTCGACCCAGGCGCGCTGGGCCGGCTTGGCGCCGTCGCGCCAGGTGGAGGAGCGCTGCGGCCAGAGCATCCAGACCTGGGACTGGGGCTCGAACTCGCCCGGCATGTGGAAGCCGTCGCCGCGAGGGGTTGTGGTGAGCAGGCGGGACATCAGTGACTCCTTGTTCGTAGCAGCGAGTGGGACACAGGCTCGGCTCAGCCGAAGGCTTCGGGCAGCACGATCAGCTCGGCGCCGGCTTTCATTGGCCTACAGAAGATCGGCGAACCCGCTCTCGTCGATGTCGGTCTCACCGGCCTTTCTGCGGGCCAGCGCGTCGGTCAGCGCGGCGTGCTTCGCCCTGGTCATCGGTTGCAGGAACGCCGTCAAGGCGACGAACAGACACAGGGCGGCCGGTCCGACGGCCATCATGAGGCGGATCGCCCACATCGCGCTGTTCGACAGCGTCTCTGCATCGGGGTCGTAGCCGGCCCACCCGAGGATCAAGCCGACGAGCGACACGGCAATCGCGGTGGCGAGCGTCTGGAGGACCGTAGTGACGCTGTAGAACAGGCCTTCGCGTCGCTGACCGCTCTTGTACTCGTCCACTTCGGTGACGTCGGGGATCACCGCCCAGCTGAAGATGATGGCGCCGGCGAGCGACACTCCCCAGAAGCCCTGCAAGATCCAGAACAGCCACATCCGGCTGGGGTCGCAGGCCAGATACCCGAGAAAGCCGGCCACACCGACGAGCTGCGTGATCAGCAGTCCGGCGCGCTTGCCCACCAGCATGGCCAGCCGCTCGACGAACGGGACCGCCACCAGGCCGAGGACGTTGACGACGAGGAAGGCGAGCGCCATCTGGTTGTCGTCGAAGCCCATCTGGTACGACATGAAGTAGACGACGACCGCGTAGGCGATGCCGCCGCCCGTGTAGACGCCGAGGAAGGTGGCTGTCGCCCAGTGGAACGAACGATTGTGAGCCGTGGCGCGCCACATCTCGCGCAGGCCGCCGGCGGTGTTCTCGCGGTAGAGCTCGCGGCCCCGGGTCGCGACCCACGCCCAGAGCACGGCGGGGATACAGGTCACGGCGAGCACGCCGGCCATCGCCGACCAGCCCCAGGCGTCGCTGCCCAGGCGCTCTCCGAGCCAGCCCGCGAGCGGCAGCGCCGCCACGCTGGCGACGATGTAGGCGGCCTGACTCCACGCCGAACGGAAGGCGACGAGGCGGCTGCGCTCGTCGTAGTCCTGCGTCATCTCGGCGGCGAGCGCCGTGAGCGGCACCTGCTGCATCGCGAAGAACAGCCCCCACATGCATCCCATGAAGGTCAGGTAGACGAAGGTGGCGGTGCTCCCCAGTCCCCAGTCGGTAAAGGCCAGCCAGAGGGCCACCGCCAGGGGGACTGCCGTGACGAGCAGGAACGGACGCCGGCGGCCCGACTTCCATTTGACCCCGTCGGTCCAGACGCCGACGGGCAGTGTGACGACGCCGGAAAACAACGTCACGATCAGCACGATCATGCCGGCCGTCCCGGCGCCGATGCCGACGACGTCGGTCATGAAGAACAGGAAGAACGTGCTGGTCATGGCGTAGACGGTGCTCCCCGCCCACTCGCCGGCACCCCACCCCACGGCGACGCGTCTCGGCAAGTGCACGCCCGCACCGCGCGGAGCCGTTGCATCCAGATCCTCGAGGCCGACGGCAGCCGCCGCCTGCTCCCTCACTTCCATGACTCCCCCTTGCCCCTCAGTGGTTGCGGACGCACCCAGGACTATTCCTCGAACGGACCGATGGTGCCGGTCTTGAGCAACAGCGCGTCGAGAACGTTCGGCGCGACCGCTCCAGCGGACGCTCCGCCGTCGAAGTCGAGAGCGGCGCCGGTGATGAAGGCGCTCTCGTCGGACACGAGGTAGTGGAACAGCCCGGCGATCTCCTCGGGGCGCGCCATGCGGCCGAGTGGATTGAGGCTGGCGGCGATTGCGGCTTCGCCCTCCTCCTGGCTCAGGTACGGCGTATCGAAGGGACCAGTGACGACGGTGTTGACCCTCACGCCGCTCCCCGCCAGCTCCAGCGCCGCGCTCTTCGACAGAGCGAGGATCGCCGCTTCCGCCGCCGCGTGAGCGCCGAGGGTTGGCGCACCGGTGCGCGCGGTGCTCGCGACCACGGTGACGATGCTGCCTCCCCCTGTCATCAGCCGGGGCGCGTGCTTGAGGACCCAGAGAACGCTCAGGGCGTTCGCGGAGATCTCGTGCTGGAACGCGGCCAGGTCAATCGCGTCGATCGGGGTCTCGCTCGCCGATGCCTCGCTCCCGGCGGCGCAGATCACGGCGTCCAGTCTCCCGTGCTCGGCGGCGACCTCGGCCAGCAGCGCGCTCGCCTCCAGCTCGTTGGCGACATCGGCGCGCCGGTAGTGCACTCCGTCCGCCTCCGCCAGCGTGCCGATGTTCTTGCGGTCCACGGCCGCGACCTGGGCACCATGCTCTGCGAAGCGCGCGACCGTGGCGCGGCCGTAAGGATGCCAGGCGCCGGTGACGACGACGACTCTTCCGCTCAGGTCGAAACTCATGACGCGCTCCCTTCACCGGCGGGGCCGGTCAGATCGGTCACTGCGCCGAGCTCGGCCATCAGAAGCGCGACGACGTCCGCGCCGGCCGGGATCTCGAAGCTGATCGCCTCTTCCGGACAGACGTCGGCGCAACGGCCGCAACGGATGCACACGGAGGCATCGATCTCCGCGCTCTCCGGTCCCTGCGAGATGGCGCTGACGCAGCAGACCTCGTCGCGCGAACAGGTGCCGCACAGCTTGCACGCAGCGCCGACAAATGGGGTCAACGTGGGTACCGACTCGAACTTGCGACGGAAGCGCTCGGTCCCCTCGCGCGCGCTCAGACGAAGGTCGCAGTGGCAGTAGTCGCAGAAGCAGACGGCCAGGCCCTCGTTCTGCTTGCCGCCGTACAGCATCATGTCCCACTCCCAGGCGAGCGTGGGGACGAGGCCCGCATCCAGGGCGCGGCGCACGTGCTCGAGGGCTCCTTCAACGTCGACCATGAGACCGTCTTCTCGAGGGACGCCCCGGGCGGCCTCACCCAGGAACATGCAGCCGACGTCCTGGGGGTAGTTCTGGCAGTCGAATGACGCCCGGCAGACGCAGCCGTGGATGACCGCCTTGACGCAAGCCTTGCGCGTGACCGCCTCGATCACGGTCATGGCGAGATCGAACGGCTCGCGGATGCCGTCGTCGTTCATCCGATAGACATGGCGCGGCGGCAGCAGCCAGTAGTGGGCGTCCTCGTGCACCAGAAACCCGGTCGTGGCGATCCTGTGTCCGAGGAGAGGGATGTGCGTGACCCGGGCTTGTGCCGGGAGGGACTGCATCTCGTCGCCGTATGCCGCAGCGACGTCGCTGCCAGCTTGTTTGGCTACGTCCGTTGCCTCAAGAAGCTCTCGTTTGTCCTCATCGCTCAAGGCAGGTACCCCCTATCGATCGCGTGGCAGAAGTGAAGACAACGGGACGGTACATCAAACGTTCGTTGTATGCAACGAACGTTGGAGGCAATCGGAGGAACTGCTGGTATCATGCCTCGAGATGGAACAGCCCACTTCAGTCCGAGACCCGCTTCGCGAAACCCCCGCGGGGGCACGAAGGCTCCTCGACGAGGCGCACCGGATCCTGCGCAGCAAGGGCGCCTCCGCGTGCACGGTCGGCGCCATCACCAAGGCCGCGGGTCTCGACAAGTCGGCGGTCCGCTACTACTTCGGCAACAAGGACCGCCTGGTGGTCTCGCTGGCCGACGCGATCCTGGCCGCGGACGGGGCGGACGAGCAGCGGAGCATCGCCGAGCTGGCCCTGGAGGAGGATCCACTGCACTCCCGGATCGAGCAGCAGCGGGCCAGGATCACAGGACCGGACGCGATCACGTTCCTCGAGCTCGTGCCGGTCATGCTGCGGCACGATGAGCTGCGACGCCGACTCGCGGACTGGCTGCGACACCAGTGTGAAATGGAGTACACGGTGCTTGCGCGCTGCGGCGACGGCGCCGACCGGCGTCTGCGCACGCTCGCCTCCGTGGTGCAGGCGATCGTCACGGGACTCCTGATCGAGTCGGTACCCGACCCCTCGTTGGACCTCGGACCCGTCCTGCGCCTGTTGCTGTCGATGCTTCGCCGCGATCCGGGCATGCGGGGGGATGCTCCGGCAGAGGCGGCCGCAGAAGCACCTGCTCGGCCAGCGACCAGCGACCGGCGGAGCCCTGACGCCTCGATTCCTCGCCGGCTCGAGCAACCCAGGGTGCCGGACCCCTTGAACGATGTCCCGGAATCGGGTCGCAGACTCGTGAGAGCGGCGCAGCGGATCCTTCAGGATCAAGGGTGGGCAGCGCTGAGCGTGTCTGCCGTGACGTCCGCTGCCGGCCTGGACAAGGCCGCGGTGAGCTACTACTTCGGCGACAAGGCCGGTCTTGTCTCGGCGATGGTGGAGTCGGTCATCCATGACGAGAACGTCGACGATATCGCGCGCTTCGCCCGTCTGAGCGAGGCAGAGGACACACTCGAGGTCCTCTTCGCGCAGCATCGCCGAGCGGCAAGCGCTCCTACGGTACTGGCCTACTTCGAACTCATACCGCAGCTGACGCGAGACAGTCGGCTCCGTGAGCGATTGGTCGGCTGGAGCGCCTGGTATCGGGAGGTGGACGCCTATGCGCTGGCGCTGCACAGCGGGCGCCCGATGAGCAGCGTCACGGATCTCGCGACGCTGACGGGGGCGCTGGGCGACGGGGTCGCCCTGCGGCTGGCCGCGGACCCAGACGCCGACGTCGACGGCACCTTCTCACTGTGGGAGGACATGGTGCGCCGGGAGCTCTCCTCGTCCTCCTAGTCGTTGAGCCTGGTGCCGGACGCGACGCCAGCCGCGGCCCGCGTCCTCCTTCATCGCGAATCCTTGCTCAAGCATCATCGACTCCGCCTTGGCCTGGTCGTAGAACGGCCCGACCGGCTTGGACGGCCTGTCGAAGGACGGGTCCTCGGCGTTGACCGCTACCTGGGTGAGCAGCGTCACGACGGGCGAGTCCAGCCTTCGCCTGCGCAGGTGGTTCTGCAGCGTCTGCCCGAGCACGTACCCGATCTGCCCCTGGCTCATGGCGCCGCAGACGTCCATCGGCATCGGCGCGACGTGGCTGGCCGCCACCTTCTGCTGGATCAGCAGGTTGCCGACCTGGGGGCCGTTGCCGTGCGTCATCACGACGCGGTAGCCGTCAGCGACCATCTGCGCGACGCGTCGCGTCGCCGCATCGACGTTGACGAGCTGCTCCTCGAACGCGCCGACCTGGCCGGGCTGCAGGATCGCGTTGCCGCCGAGAGCGACGACGACGGTCTTCCCGCTGCCTGACGTTTGCGTCACTGCGCGCATCCCGATTGGGCGGCGCCCCGTCCCTCAGGTGAGCAGGGCACGACCGATGTCCTGCAGCTCGGGGTCGGCCGGCAGCTCGTCGATGCCGATCAGCGCGAGCATGAGCGCCTTCTGGAAGTGCATCCGGTTCTGGGCCTGCGGGAAGATGATGCTCATCGGGCCGTCGGCGATCTCGTCCACGACCTCTTCGCCGCGCCACGCCGGCAGGCAGTGCATGAACCGGGCGCCAGGTTTGGCGTGGCTCCACAACTCGGCGTTGACCTGGAAAGGCTTGAAGATGGCCACGCGGTCCTGGTGCTCCCCCTCCTGCCCGGTCCACCACCAGCAGTCGGTGTAGATGAAGTCGGCGCCGGCGATCGCCTCGAGCGGGTCGTTGGTCATCAGGAACGACCCGCCGCTCTCGGCGGCGAACCCGGCGGCGAGCTTCTGGAGCTCGGGCGCCACCTCGTAGCCGGCGGCGGTGCCGACGCGGACGTTCAGCCCGAGCTTGGTCATCGTCGTGGTCAGCGAATTGCACGGCTCGCCAGAGTCGCCCACGTAGGCGAACGTGACGCCGGCCAGCGTCCCGGCGTGCTCCAGGATCGTGAGCGCGTCGCTCATGCTCTGGCAGGGGTGCCGGTCGTGGTCCATGCCGTTGATGACCGGCACGGTCGACCATGCCGCCAGCTCGTTCACGGTCTCGTTCTTCTTGCTGCGGATCTCGATCGCCGACTGGTACTGGCTGAGCGTGAGGGCCGTGTCGGCGATGCTCTCGCGGCCGGGCAGGTGGATCTCGCCGGGGCGCAGGTAGAGGGCGTTGCCGCCGAGCTCGGCGAAGCCGTTCTCGAAGCTGACGCGCGTGCGCGTGGAAGCGGCTTCGAAGATCATCGCCAGG
>CAIOZS010000164.1 GCA_903862845.1 uncultured Thermoleophilia bacterium | reverse complement strand
GGGCGGCGTTCCCGCCGCCCGCAGTCGCCGGCCCGGCACGTCGTCGCCAAGCGACCTAGTCATCGAGCTCCAGGCCGATCTCGGCGCCCACAGCGAGGAGGTCCTGGGGGTGGAGCCACCTGTCGGCCAGCAAGACCCCGCCAGACTGCGCCACGGCGTCGCGCATGGGGATAGCCCAGCGGTGCTCCAGGACGGCGATGGCCGCGCTGAATCCTTCGGGGATGGCGTCGGCGATGTACCACACGTCCTCGTCGTCATAGAGCGAACCTTCTTGGGCGGCCGCTTCGGCACCGGCGATCGCGCCCACCTCGGCGCCTTCCTCGCCGGCGACTCCGAAGCCGATGAGTGCTCCAGCGAAGGCTCCCAGCTTGGCGAGCTCGCTGTCGTCGGCGATCTCGATCTTCTCGATCGTGCCGTCCTCGGTCTTGTGGACCATGAGCAGGTCGACGATCCGCACGATATCTTGATCGCGCAGTCGCTTCAGCGCGTCAAGCGCCTCGCCTTTGAACTCAGCGCCCGCGCCGTAACCCACCACAAGGATCTGTACCGGACCCATTGCCATTTCGATCTCCTTTCAGAAGGTCCGGCTCAGCCGCCCGCCAGCGCCTGCTGTTTGGCGGTGTTGAACTCGTCCTGCGTGAGCACACCCGCGTCCAGCAGGCCTTTGAGCTTGGTGAGCTGATCGGCGATGCTCTCGCCGCCTGCGGCCGCGACCGGCGCGGCGGCAGCGGGTGCCGGCGCGGATGGCGGAGGGGCCTGCTGTTGTGCCTGCTGTTGCTGCAGCTCCTGGATCTGCGCGTTCTGGTCCGCCTCTTGCTGGCTGGCCTGGGCGCCCTTCTTACCCATGTGGTACGCCGCACCGCCTACTACCGCGGCTCCCAGCAGCGGCCTTCTTCGCATTCTCATCTCTTGCCTCCATCTCGGGGTCGCCGCGTCGCGAAGAGCGACGTGCGTTCGACGGCAACTATACCCGCATGGTGCCCCACGTCACGCGCAGGGCACGGAGGTTGAGGGATAGACTGGTCACGCGCTCCGGGATCGTCGACAGGACCACCGATGGGGAGGCAGGCGTGATCGCACAGCACCGCGTGGGCAGGGGACCGTTGGGCTACGTGCGCGCCGATACCAAATGGGCGGCGGTCAGAGCGTTCATCGAGTACGACAAGCGGGTCAGGCTGCCGAAGCGCGAGCTGCTGACAGAGCTGCCGCCACGCTTCCTCGGGGTCGTCGAGGAGTGCGGCGTGAGGGTGCCGATGCGCGACGGCGTGGGCCTTTCGACCAATGTGTACCGGCCGGCGGACGAGGACGGCCGGGCGCTCGAAGAGGGCCTCCCGGCCGTCCTCATCCGCCTCCCGTATGGCAAGGACGAGCCCTACGCCGCGATGCCCGCCCACGGCCGGTATTGGGCGCGCCGGGGCTACGTCTGCGTGATCCAGGACGTGCGCGGCAAGTTCGCCTCTGAGGGCGAGTGGTTCCCCGTCGTCCACGAAGCGGACGACGGCTACGACACCATCGCCTGGATCGCCGCGCAGCCCTGGTGCGACGGCCAGGTCGGCATGGTCGGCGAGTCCTACTTCGCGCTCACGCAGTGGGCGGCGGCAACGCGCTTTCATCCCGCTCTTCGCTGCCTGGCCCCCGGCGACATGGGCCTCGACCTGTACCGTCTGCTCTTCGAGAACGGCGCCTTCTGCCTGAAGACCACGGGCCTGTGGATCTGCGACCAGGCCCACCGCGGCTACATCAACTGGCTGCGGCTGGACCCGGGGCACCTCCCGCTCAAGGACTTGCCTCGAGCTGCGAACCTGCCCAGCAATCTCTACGATCTGGCGATGTCCAATCCCGAGCGCGACGAGCTGTGGACCGGCTTCGACCTCACGGAGCTGTGGGAGAAGCTGGACATCCCGGTGTTCCACTGGACCGGCTGGTACGACAACTTCCTGCGCGGCTCGCTCGAGGGCTGGCGGGGCATCCAGGAGCGCAACGTGTACGACACCGTGCGCCAGAACCAGTGGCTCACCATCAGCCCCGCCGATCACGAGCTGACCACGGAGCAGACGGGAAGGGCCGGGCGCCTCAGCCTGGACATGCAGGGCATCACCAACGATCGTGTCTGTCGCTTCTTCGATCACTGGCTCAGGCACGGCGAGAGCGATGACTTCGCGCAGACGGCGCGCGTGCGCGCCTACATCCTCGGCGCCGACCGCTGGCGGGAGGGCGCCGCGTGGCCATTGCCCGGGACGCGGTTCACGGACTTCTACCTGCGGGGCGGCGGCGGGCTGTCGCAGCGACCGCCCGCCGCGGAGCCGCCGGACCGCTTCGACTACGACCCGGCAGCGCCGGCCGACTACTGGGTCGGCAAGGACGCCTGGGCGGCGGCCAAGACGCTCGCCGACCGCCGCCAAATCGTGGCCCGCGCGGACGTGCTCGGCTACGTCACGGCGCCGCTCGCCGAGCCGCTCGAGATCGTTGGGCCACTTGAAGCGACGCTCTTCGTGGGCACGTCGGCGCCCGACACGGACTTCACCGTCACGCTGGTCGACATCTGGCCGGACGGCTACGCTCAGCTCGTGCAGGAGGGCATCTGCCGGCTGCGCTTCCGCGATGGCGCCGGCGAGCACGCCGGGTCACCGGCGACGCCCGGCGAGGTCTACGAGCTGCGCGTCGACATGGCGGCGACGGGCTACGAGCTCGCCGCCGGCCACCGCGTGGGGGTCGAGGTTTCGAGCAGCGCCTTCGACCGCTGGGACCGCAACCCGAACACCGGCCACGCCTTCGGCGTCGACGCTGCCTCCGATCTGCGCGTGGCCCACCAGGCGGTGTACCACGACGGCGAGCGGCCGAGCCGCATCGTCCTGCCGCTGGCCCCGGTCGCGGAATAGGACCTACGCGTGAGTGACGGAATGAATGGCGCGCAGGCGTGGCCCGATACGGGCGGCGGCGGTCTTCAGGTCGTGGTCGTCCTGGAGGTTGAGCCAGTACTGCGGCGACTGATCAAAAGCCCGTCCAAACAACAGGGCCAGTTCGGCGGTCACTGGACGCGCGCCCTTGATCACATGCGATATCCGCATCGGCGACACCCCGATGGCCCGCGCGAACGCCGCCTGAGAAAGGCCCAGCTCCTCCAGCGTTTCCGCCAGGAAATCGCCCGGGTGAATGGCGGGCAAGCCCATCTTGGCCATGATGCCGTCTCCTCTCAATGGTAGTCCACGATCGCAACGTCAAAGGCATCGCCGTTCTCGAAGCGGAAGCACACGCGCCACCGGTCGTTGATGCGCATGCTCCACTGACCGGCGCGGTTTCTGCGTAGCTGCTCCAGTCGGTTGGAGGGCGGCAGCCGCAGATCCTCGATCCGGGTGGCCGCCTTCAACTGAAGAAGCCGCATGGCTGCGCGCTTTCGAATCTCCGTCGGCATACGGCGGGACTTGCCTGCGGTGGAGAAGCGTTCCGTTTCGCTGTCGGCGAAGGTCTGGATCACGTGCGAAGCATAAACATTCCGTTTACATGTGTCAAGGTTCGCATTCTGCGACTACTGGGTTCCGCGATGTTGGCGACGCGGGCTGAAGGCCTTCCATTCGAGGGTTCGTGCGGCGTGGCGCCGGGCATCACCTCGGCATGACATCCGACCGGGGGTGAACCATGGACGCGAGCAAGAGCTACTTCATCGGCGCGCCGCCCGTAGCGGTTTGGCGCGCTTTGACCGACCCCGCGGTGATCGAAGAGTGGGGCGGTGGGCCCGCCGAGATCCGCGCCGAGGCCGGCGCCGCCTTCGCGTTCTGGGGCGGCGACATCCACGGCACCGTCACGACGGCCGAGCCGCCCGTCAGGCTGGTGCAGGAGTGGTGGGGCGACGACGAGTGGGACGAGGCGTCAGTCGTGACCTTCGAACTGAGTCCAGAGGGCGAAGGGACGAGGCTCACACTCGCGCACACGAACGTGCCCGACGACGAGGCCGACGAGTTCGACGCGGGCTGGGACGACTACTACCTGGGCCCGCTGAAGGAGCTGCTAGAGCGCTGAGTCGCCGAGCCAGGCGCGCAGGCTGGCCTCCACGGCGTCTCGGCCTCGTTCAACGCGGGCGTCGAAGCGCACGGGGCGTTCGCGCACGGCCTGCAGCTGCGGCGGCACCGTGGCGCCCGGCGCCAGCTCGGTGACGACGTCGAGCAGGCCGATGTCGGGGCCGGCGCCGGGGATCGGCTCGCCGGCCGGCACGCCGCGCAGGCCGCGGACGACGTCGGCGGCGAACTTGCTCCAGTGCGCAGTGCTCACGATCAGCGTGGGAGTGCCCGTGCCGCCGAGCTCCTCGGCCACCTGCCACGCCACGGCCGTGTGCGGGTCGAGCAGGTAGCCGTGCTCGCGCTGCACGCGGCCGATGGTGCGCAGGCAGGCGTCGTTGTCGACCCAGGCGCCGGTAAGCTCGGCCTGCAGCTTCAGTCTCGTGGAATCGTCGACCGCGAAACGGCCCGCCTCCTTGAGCTCCGTCATCCACCCCCGCACGAGCGCGTGGTCATCGCACATGTCGAAAAGCAAACGCTCGAGGTTCGACGAGATGAGGATGTCCATACTCGGCGAGGGCGTCTTGACCAGACCCCGCGCCGCGATGTCGTAGACGCCCGTGGCGATGAAGTCGGAGAGCACCTTGTTGGCGTTGCTGGCACACAGCAAACGGCCCAGCGGCACGCCCATGCGCTTGGCGTAGTACGCGGCCAGGATGTTGCCGAAGTTGCCCGTCGGCACGCAGACGTCCAGCGGCAGGCCGGCGCCCACGGCGCCTTGCGCGACCATGTCGGCGTAGGCGCTCACGTAGTAGGCGATCTGCGGCATGAGCCGGCCCCAGTTGATGGAGTTCGCCGAAGAGAGCGCCAAGCCGTGCCGACCGGCCAGTTCCTCTGCAAAGGCACCGTCGTCGAAGACTGCCTTCACGGCGCTCTGGCAGGCGTCGAAGTCGCCGTCCAGGCGGAATACGGTGAGGTTGTCGCCGGGCTGCGTGACCATTTGCAGCTCCTGCAGGGCCGAGACGCCGGCGTCGGGGTAGTACACGCAGATCTTCGTGTGGGCGCGATCGGCGAAGCCGTTGAGCGCCGCTACGCCCGTATCGCCCGAGGTCGCGACCAGGATGAGAAAGTCGAGGTTGGTCGCGGCGCCGGCGTGCGCCTGCTCCAGCGCCTCGCTGAAGAACAGCGGCATGCACTGCAGCGCCATGTCCTTGAAGGCCAGCGTGGGGCCGTGCCACAGCTCGAGGACGAAGCGCCCCGGGGCGGCTTCGCGCACCGGGGCGACGGCCGGGTCGTCGAAGTTGGCGCCATAGGCGGCGGCGGCGATCTCGCGGACGCGCGCGGCGGAGACGTCGAGGCCGAAGGCCTCGTACACCCGCGCCGCGCGCTCGCGGTACGGCAGCGCCGCGAGCGCCACGATCTCGTCGAGCCCGAAGTGCGGCAGTCGCTCGGGGACGAAAAGGCCGCCGCCCGGGGCGATGCCCTCAAGGATGGCCTCGGTGAACGTGCGCGGGCGGTCGCTGAGACCACGGGTGTCCAAGTAGCGGATCATGCGCCGGGCATTGTATCGCATGTCGCCGCGACCGACTCCGCCGGTCCGGTCTCGCGATTTGCCGGCTGCGGGCAACGGTCGCGTTTGCGCCGCTTGACATCTGGACACGATGCATTACGATATATCGCGTTACAGCGTTATCGGAAAGGAAGAACATGACACGGTCTACAGAGCATCAGGGCCGCTGCGGCGGCCCGGACGGGGTTGACGCACCGCGCGGCTTCAGCTTCCGGTGTGGCCACGAACGCGCCCAGACCCCTCCCGGCGACTGCGGGCCGGCACGCTTCAAGTTCGGCCCGCACGGCTCCTGCGGCCCGCACGGCCACGGCCACGGCCCTTGGTCGCGGGCGCGCCGCGGCAACGTCCGCGCCGCGATCCTTTCGGTGATCGCCGAAGAGCCGATGCACGGGTACCAGATCATGCAGCGGCTCGAAGAGCGCAGCGGCGGCATGTGGCGCCCGAGCCCGGGCTCGGTCTACCCCACCTTGCAGCTCCTCGAAGACCAGGGCTTCGTCAAGGGTGAGGAGATCGAAGGCCGGCGCGTGTTCTCGCTCACCGAGGCGGGCAAGACCGAGGCCGAGGCGAGCAAGGAACGCCACGGCGTGCCCTGGGAGCGCCCCGAGGGCGGCGACGAAGGCCCGCGCTTCAAGCTGCGCAAGGCCGTGTTCCAGATCGGTGCCGCCGTGAAGCAAGTCGGCACCACGGGCTCGGCGCAGCAGGTCGAGGCGACGATCGAGATCCTCGCCGAGGCGCGCAAGCGCATCTACGAGCTGCTCGCCGAGGGCGACTGACCACCGTCGGGCCGATCACCGCGCGGTGCGCCGCGAGGCGCAGCGCGCGGTAGCCGGCGCAGCGTAGCCAACGCGGGACTCAGCGCAGGCGCGCTCCACACTCAACGTGTGCGGGAGCGCGGCGGGGCCCGCGCGTTGCCGTGGGCCTCAAGCCGGGCGTCAGGCGCGCGCCGCCGGGACGCGGCTCTTCGTCCTCAGGGACACCGCGTTCCTGACGCCCTGCGAGTGCCGCCAGCCGGGGGCCGGCGACGGTCCCCCGAGGCTGCCCAGGATGGCGTCACCGTGCACCGCCGGCGCGCCGGCGATGCCGAGCACGTGCTCCCTCGCGGCGCGGCCCATGGCGCGGCGGCGGTCCTCGTCGGCGAGCAGATTGCGGATGGCGTCGGCAAGCGCCGCGCGATCGTCGCCGCGCACGACCAGGCCGGTGAGGCCGGGCTGCACGTACTCCCCCGGCCCTCCGCGATCGCTGACGATCGCCGGCAGCCCGGCGGCCTGGGCTTCAAGTACTACGAGGCCGCAGGTGTCGGTGCTGCTCGGGAAGACGAACAGATCGCTGGAGGCGTACACGCGGGCCAGTTCCTCCTGCGGCACAAACCCCAGGAAGCTCGCCGGATAGCCGGCAAGAAGCTGCTCCATCTCCGCACGGTATGGGCCGTCACCGGCCACGATGAGGTGCGCCGATGCTCCGCCGTCGATCACATCGCGAAAGGCCCGCGCCAGGAGATCCACGCTCTTCTCGCGGGCGACTCGCCCCGCATACACGAGCAGCGGTCCTCCGTTCACATGGCAACGCGCACGCAGGCCGTCGTCACGCCGCGACGGTGAGAAGAGATCTCCGTCCACCCACGCCGGCAGCACGCGCACGCGCCGGGGGTCGACGCCACGAGCCACGAGGTCGCGGGCGGTCGCGCGGGACGGCGCGAACACTTCGTCGAGCATGCTGTAGAACCAGGTGACGTAGCGCCAGGTGCTCTTCTGCACGGCGGTGCCCGGGTAGAGGCGCTCGGCGTAGCGCGGCAAGTCGGTGTGGAAGGCGCCCGTGATGGGCAGGTGCAGCAGTTTAGCGGCCAGCAGCCCGACAAGGCCGGTGCCGCTGGCGGTGCTCACGTGGAGGGCCGTGAAATCGTTCTCCTCGAGGTAGTCGAGCACGGCCACGATCGGCGGGACCACGAGAGGGTAATCGGGGTTGAGCGCCAGGGGGCGCCACGCGCTGGCCTGGAAGTTGACGACGCCGTCGCGCCGTGCGCTCGGGGCGCTCGTGGACGTGATGACTTCGAGGGCGATGCCGCGCTCCGCCGCGGTCTCCGCCAGCCGGCGAATGCTCACCGAGACCCCGTTGACCTCGTCAAAGGTATCAGTGAACACGGCGATCCTTGGCTCCGAGGGTGCCCCACAGTGAAAGTGCCGGCGGAGCCGCTCCTGCGAAGCCCGGTCGCGACTCTGCAGGCTCCAGGCGATGAAGTACGGCAGCTGCAGGAAATGGACCATGCCGACGGCGAAGACCGACTGCAGCCAGCGCTTGCGACCAAGGCTCACGGAGGGGTCGACGAGCGGCTGCAGGTGAAGGTTGACGACGTCGGCGGCGAGCCGCTGAGCGACGCTGAAGATGCGGCGGTTGAGCTCCCGTCCATCGACGGAGTAGATGCCGCCGGGGGACGCGAGCAGTGAGCCGATCTCCTGCTCGAGCAGCGCCTCCCACGCCGGGCCTCGGCCGTCGTCGCCGCGATAGAGGCCCGGAGCGATGCTGCGCACGCCGCGAATGGTCTTCTCGAGCAAGGGCACGTCGGGACCGACGCGGCCGAAACCCTTGCGGATGAGCTTGAGAGGGCCCCGGCGCGGCGTGGGCTCGTCGAGGCGCAGCATCTCGCGGAGCTTCCAGAAGGCCGGGGTGTAGATGCTGTGCGCGAGCAGGCGGGCATCGCCGTCGGCGCCGGCCGGCTCGCAATCGCCGCGCCCGACGGCGGCGAGCAAGCCTTCCACGGTGCCGTCCCCGGAAGCCACCGTGTACGCGCCGGCCACGAAGAGGCTGCTGTGGTCGTCGGACCCTCCGACGAGAGCCTTGCGCCAGGGGGTTTCGCCGTACGGCGCGATGCCTTGGCGCCGGGCCATCTCGGCGATCCTCTCGGGCGTCAGGGACGCGACGATCTCGCGGAGCAGCCCGTTGCAGCGGTTCACGCGGGCGCCGTTGCGGCCCTCGAGGACGTTGAACAGAAGGAGCATGCGCTCGACCGTGTCGGCGCTCAAGGCGCCGGTCATGTCAAACAGGGGATGCGCGAGATAGTGCACCACGCCGGCCTCGCGCAGACAGGCGACGAGGTCGTGAATCGACGCGCGTGTGCGCTGGGCTTCGGCGAACGTGCGCTCGTCTATTCCCAGCGCCACAACGTGGACCCGAGTCCCGTCCTCCGGAAACCAGGTGTCGAGCTCGGTGCTCAGGAACGTGCCCGGCAGGTGGCTGATCGCCAGCGAGCCGTTCAGGGTGTTGTGGTCCGTGATCGTGACGAAGTCCATGCCCCGGCTGCGGGCGGCCGCGTACACGTCCAGCGGCTCGGCATACGACTCTCGCCCACGCAGCGCACGGATGCCTGCGTGGGTGGGGGTGTCCGAGCACCGCGAGTGGACGTGAAGGTCGGCCCGATAGGTCACGCGTGCTTGAGTCACCCGCTCACTCTACCCCACGCGGGGGGGGCGCCGCAGCGGGCGCGGGCCGACAGGCGGGCGCGGACCGCGCGCCGGGCTAGCCGGCGCCCGGCGCCGCCAGAAGGCGAGCGGCCTCGTCGGCGACGAGCTCCGGCCAAGGCGCCGGCCGGCCGCGCTCCAGCGCGGTGACACCGGCGCCTCTCTCGCCCACCTCTCCGATAACCGTCGCGGCGATGCTCGCGTCGCTGAGCGCCCGGAGCAGCTGCCTGGTCTCGTCCGGGCGGCAGCAGATGAGCAGGCTGCCGGAGGCGATGAGACCCAGAGGGTCGGCGCCCAGCAGCGCGCAGAGGCGTCGGGTCTCGGGCAGCAGCGGCACGCGCTCACGGTGGACGAGGATGCCGTGCCCGCAGGCCACGGCCAGCTCGCGAAGCGCCGTGGCCAGGCCGCCCTCGGTGATGTCGTGCATGGCGCGCACGCCGGCGAAGCCGGCGGCGAGGCGCGCCTCCGGCACGACGCTCAAGCCGCTCAGAAGCTCGCCACAGGCCTCGAGCTCACGCTCGCCCATGCCGAGGGCGCGGAGACGCTCGCCCAGCTCCTGGGCGAGCAGGGCCGTGCCCTCCACGGCGAGCGCCTTGGTGAGGATCACCTGGTCGCCGGGCTGTACCTCGCGCTTGTCGCGCAGGTCTGCCCGGCGCATCGTGCCCAGCATGGTCGCTGAGACGACGGGCCGGGTGACCGCGTCGCTCACCTCGGTGTGCCCTCCAACGAGGGCGACGCCGGCGCTCGCAGCCGCCGCCCCGAGCTCGGCGAGCAGCGCCAGCGCTTGTGCCGCGGTGGTCCCGGCGGGCAGCACCACGGTGGTGAGCAGCCAGCGGGGAACGCCTCCCGAGGCGGCGATGTCGTTGGCGTTGACCAGCACCGCGTAGGCGGCGAGCTTCCGGCTCGACAGCGTGATGGGGTCGCCGTGCGCCACGAGCGTGTCCGCGCCGCCGATGTCCAAAGCGGCCACGTCCTCGCCGATGCCCGCGGGGACGAGCACCGACGGGTCTGCCGGCGCAAGGCCGCGGAGGTACCGGGCGAGCAACTCGTTGGGCAGCTTGCCATGAGGCAGCGGCAGGCCGAGACTGACCACCTCGTCCAAATCGGCGAGGCCGTGCAGCACGAAGTCGCAGGCGTCCTCATCCGGGGGGCCGAGCTCGTCGGCATCGCTTCCGGGCAGCTCCCCGGCACCGCCATTCGTCAAGTAGGCGGTCACCGACCCGGCCGCGCGTCCGGCCAGCATGTCGAGCACGAAGTCGCCGACCACGAGCGTCTCCTCGGGGGGCACGCCCATGGCTGCCGCGGCGTGAAGAACGCCGTCGGGAGCGGGCTTGGCAGGGATCCCGTCGTCGCGCGTGACGATCACGTCGAGATCGCCGGCGTCCAGGTCGCGAAAACGCGCGAGTGCCCCCAGCACGGCCGGAAGGCCGTTCCGCGTGAGGACGCCGATCTTGAGCCCCTGGGCGCGCAGACCCCGGACGACGCGCTCGGCGTCCAGGTTGGGCTCGGACTCGGCGGCGGCGGCCAGCTCGAACCGTTCGAGCGCGGTCAACGCGTCGGCGCGCTTCGCGCCGCTGGGCAGTGCCTCTATCCATTCCAGGACGAGGCTGTCGGGCGGACAACCGACCTCACGTTTGATGGCCGGGAAATCGAGGCCGCCCGGACGCGTGAGCGTGCCGTCGAAATCGAAGATCACGGCCCGCAGACGAAACGGCCGCGGGCCGTCCGCGGGCTTGGGGTCGTGCATCCTAAGGCTCCTCGTCGAGTCCGCCGCGGTCAGCTCGCCCGGCGCCCGGCGTCTCGCGTAGTCACTTGCCGGCGTAGGCCTTGAGGCAGACGTTGGCGCCGGCCGTCGAGGGGTCGGCGGCGAAATCGACCCACCGATCGCCGTCCCCGTATCTCATGAAGCTCTGGCCGGCCGCGGCCGTCGCGCGTGCCTCCCACGACTCGGCGGGTGCCTCGATGGCGACGGGCTGCGCGTCGCCGGCGGTGTCCAGCCGCACCGCCACCACGAACTTCGTGCCGGTGCGAACCTTGAGCGGCGTCGTGAGGTCAACCGTAGCGAAACCGGGCAGGGCGATCGTGCCGGTGCCGCGCAGCTTCAGCGAGTCGAGGGCGGCGCCGGCCCACACCTGGTACTTGGTGCCTGCTGCCGGCGCGTAGAAGCCTTCGGCGACGATGCTCTCGGTGCCCTTCGCGGTGAAGCGGTTGGCGGCCCACGCTACCGAGGGGTCGGGCACGCCGGTGTAGCCCCATGACGCGGTCCATCCGAGAGTGTCGTACTGATAGTTGCGGCGGTAGTCGCTGGTCGGCTCGACGCGCGAGTAGCTCGTGCAGTCGTCGAAGGCGAACGAGCGATCGTAGTACGAGACCCAGAAGTAGCCGTGGTCGCCCCACTCGGCGCCCCAGCTGTTGCGCACGAGGAAGGCGCCGTCGCCCGGCGGTACGCCGGCGCTCGAGCCCGAGAACCGCGCCGCGGGGAAGACATCGTTCCAGCCGACAACGCAGACGCCGTGGTTCTCGCCGACATCGTACCCATCGAACACCTCGCCGGCGGCGATGTTGCAGTAGTACGTGGCGGTGGCCGCCGGGTCGGAGGCATCGGGGTGGAACGTGTCGAACGCACTTGCCCAGAACATGCCCACGCTGAGGGCGCCATTCTGCATGACCATCCGCTTGATGAGATCGTTGTCCAGGAACCCGGTGCGTCCGGGCAGCATGATCACGCCCTGCACGTGCTTGCGCGTGACGTTCGTCTGCGGGGGGGCCGGGGTGGAGTACGGGTCGTCGGTTTCGTTCACCGGCCCGGCCCAGCGTGTGAGGTAGGCCACCGCCATGAAGTCCCAGCCGCCCCACTCGTACGGGCCGCCGCTGAACGGCCCGTATCCGCTGCGCGTGACGAGGTTGTCTTCGCTGAAATCCCAGCTCTTGCCCGGCAGCAGGCGGGATTCGACGGCGGCGATGTTGGCAAACGCCCAGCAGGTGCCCCAGGTGCCTTGGTCGCGGACGGGCGTGAGGCGGCCGAGCGTCCGCAGATCGTAGGCGATTGGCAGGGCACCGGCCCCCTGCCGCGCCGTCAGGGCACTGCCCATCTGCACCTTGACGGGGTTGGGCAGCTTGCCGAACACCCCGGCCAGGGGCTTGTGCAGCGCTTCCACGAAGGCCGGGTTGAGCGGGCCGGGCTGCGGCAGGCGAGCCTGGCCGGCGGCGCCGGCGGAGGCCGGCCAGACCAGCAGGACCACGCTGAAGATCGCAACGATAAGCGCCGGCGACCTCCACGAGGAGGTGGTGCGCGCGTCAGAAGTGGCCGTCGCCGTCATGAAGAGAGTGTACCGCGATTCCCCGCGAGGTGCGCGCGGCCTGAAGCGTCCAAACTGCCCGGGTGATCGACGCTCACGATCCGGACTCACAAAGCCTCGCTCACGCACGAGCGCCAAGAGGCGCGCCGCGGGTCGCCTGCGAGAGCGCATGACGGCGCGCTTTCGTCACCACATAGACGGATGTTCCCGTCTGCGTTCGCCGCAATTGCCGAGAATAGAGATGAGACACCGACACGCCGTCGAACGAACGGGGAACACGTTGAAGGCTCGCAGGCACGCAGCGCACCAGGGCTTCACCCTCATCGAGCTGCTCATCGTCATCATCATCATCGGCATCCTCACGGCCATCGCCCTTCCGCTGTACGTCAGCCAGAAGGACAAGGCCAAGAACGCCGCCGTCAAAGAGGGCGTGCACACGATCCAGATC
>CAIOZS010000163.1 GCA_903862845.1 uncultured Thermoleophilia bacterium | reverse complement strand
GGTCATGGCCTACCGGCGCCGCTGCCGCGGGTCGAAAGCGTCCCGCAGCCCGTCGCCGACGAGGTTGAAGGCCAGCACCGTGACCATGATGGCGAGGCCCGGGTAGATGACGAGGTGCGGCGCCGAGAGGTAGTACGCCTGTCCCTCGCTGATCATCTGGCCCCACGACGGCGTCGGCGGCTGGACGCCGAGGCCGATGTAGCTGAGCGTGGCTTCGAAGAGGATGGTGGTGGCGATGCCGAGGCTCGTGTAGACGATGATCGGCGCCACGAGATGCGGCAGGATGTGGCGGAAGAGGATGCGGCGGTTGGTGCAGCCGATGAGGCGCGCCGCGTCGACGAACTCCTTCTCGCGGATGGAGAGCACCTCGCCGTGGATGACGCGCGTCATGGGCGTCCAGTAGACGATGCCGATCACCAGGATGATGATCCCGATGCTCGGCTTGAGGACGCTCACCAGAGCGACCGCGAGCAGATAGATGGGGAAGGCCATCATCACATCGGTCATGCGCATGAGCACCGTCTCGGTGCCGCCGCGGAAGTAGCCGGCCGTGAGCCCGAAGATGACGCCGAGGATGAGGGCGAAGCCGTTCGCGCAGACGCCCACGACGAGGGAGACGCGGGCGCCGTACATGAGGCGGCTGAGCAGGTCGCGGCCGAGGGTGTCGGTGCCCAGCCAGAACTGCGAGGAGGGGCCGACCGGCATGCCCTGCATGGTGAGCCCCTCGTCGTACTGCTTGGTCGGGTCGTGCGGCGCGATCCACGGGGCGAGGATCGCGACCGCCACCAGCAGGATGATGATCACGAGGCCGATCATGGCGAACTTGTCGCGGCGGAAGCGCCGCCAGATCTCGCCCCACAGCGAGCTGCTCTCGATGAGCAGCGCGTCGGAGGCCCACATGCCGGTAGCGCCGACGCCGGTGGCGACCTCGGAGCTCGGCGCCGCCGTGCCCAGGCCGAGGTCGACCTCGACCTCGGGCTCGAGACGGTTCTCGTCGCTCACGTCGCCTCACCTCCCCCGGCTGCCGCTGCCTCGCCGCCGCCTTCGGCGACCACCGCGAGGTCGTCCTCGCCGGCGCGGATGTGCGGGTAGTCGTCCGCCGTGATCAGGTGGCAGGCGGCCCAGTGCCCGGGCCGCACTTCTGTGAGCTTCGGGCCCTCGACGTCGCAGAGACCCTCGCGGGCCGCCGGGCAGCGCGTGTGGAAGTGGCAGCCGCTGGGCGGCTCCACCGGGGAGGGCACGTCGCCGGTCAGCACTACCGGGCGGCGGCGCTCCTCGGCCACGGGGTCGGGGATCGGCACGGCGGACAGCAGGGCCTGCGTGTAGGGGTGCATGGAGCGCTCGTAGAGCTCGGCGTTCTCGGCGAGCTCGACGATGCGCCCCAGATACATGACCGCCACGCGGTCGCTGATGTGGCGCACCACCGAAAGGTCGTGGGCGATGAACAGGTAGGTGAGCCCGAGCTCGCGCTGCAGCTGCTGCAGCAGGTTGATGATCTGCGCCCTGATGCTGACGTCGAGGGCGCTGATGGGCTCGTCGCAGACGATGAAGTTGGGCTCCACGGCGAGCGCCCGGGCGATGCCGATGCGCTGGCGCTGCCCGCCGCTGAACTCGTGCGGGTAGCGGTTCAGGGTGTTCGGGTTGATGCCCACCGTCTCGAGGAGCTCGCGCACCCGGGTCTTGCGCCCGGCGCGATCGGCGAGCTTGTGCACCAGCAGGGGCTCGCTGACGATGGCCGAGATGGTCATGCGGCTGTTGAGGCTGGCGTAGGGGTCCTGGAAGATCATCTGCATGCGGCGGCGCTGACGGCGCAAGGCGCCGCCCTTGAGGTGGGCGAGGTCGCCGCCCTCGTAGAGCACGCGGCCGCTGGTCGGCCGGATGAGCTGCAAGATCGCCCGGCCGGTGGTGCTCTTGCCGCAGCCGCTCTCGCCGACCAGGCCGAGGGTCTCGCCGCGGCGGATCGCGAGGTCGATGCCGTCGACCGCGTACACGGCGCCCACCTTGTGCCTGAAGACGATGCCGCTGGTGATGGGGAAGTGCACCCTGAGGTCCTCGACCGTGACCAGGGTCTCGCTGCCGCTGGACTTGCCGGCGGCCGTCGCGTTCACCGGGTCGGCGCAGAGCGGTGCCCCTCCGGCGCCCCGCTCGATAGCCTGCCTGCGGTGGCTATTCACGCGGGCATCTCCGCGCCGGCGATGAGCGCGTCCGCGTGGAAGCAGGCGGAGAGGCGGCCGGGGTCGGTGGGGAGCAGCTCCGGCACCTGCTGCCAGCACTCCTCGGTGGCCAGCCAGCAGCGCGGCGCGAAGCTGCAGCCGGGGGGCAGGTGGGCGAGGTCGGGCGGCAACCCGGCGATCGTCTGCAGGCTGTCCTTGCGCGGCTCATTGAGGCGCGGCACGCTGCGCAGCAGGCCGACGGTGTAGGGATGGTGGGGGAAGCCGAACAGGGCCTTGGCCGAACCGCTCTCGGCGATGCGCCCGGCGTACATGACGAGGATGCGCTCGCACATGCCGGCCACCACGCCGAGGTCGTGGGTGATGACGATCACGGCGGCGTGGTACTCGCGACTGAGCTGCTTCATGAGGCGCAGGATCTGCGCCTGGATGGTGACGTCGAGGGCGGTGGTAGGCTCGTCGGCGAGGAGCAGCTTGGGGTTGCACGAGAGCGCGATGGCGATCATCACGCGCTGGCGCATGCCGCCGCTGAACTGGTGCGGGTAGTCCTTGATGCGGCCGGCCGCCTTGGGGATGCCGACCAGTTGCAGGAGCTCGATGGAGCGCTTGACCGCCTCGCCGTGCGAGAGGCCGAGGTGGACCTCGAGGCCCTCGGTCATGAGCCGCTCGATGCTGAGCACCGGGTTCAGGCTCGTGACCGGGTCCTGGAAGATCATCGAGATGTCCTTGCCGCGGATGTCGCGCACCTCGCTCTCAGGCAGCGCCACGAGGTCGCGGCCGAGGAACTCGATGGTGCCGCTGATCGTCGCATTGTTGATCATGCGCGTGAGGCCGAGGATGGCGCTCGCGGTGACGCTCTTGCCGCAGCCCGACTCGCCGACGAGGCCCACGAGCTCGCCGGGCGCGACCGAGAAGCTCACCCTGTCGACGGCGTGCACGATGCCCTCGTGCGACGCGAAGTCGACGG
>CAIOZS010000162.1 GCA_903862845.1 uncultured Thermoleophilia bacterium | reverse complement strand
GCAATAAACGACAATGCAGAGAGTGTCGAGGTCGGCGTGCATCGTGGCCTCCAAGCAGACGATGTGCATGACAGCGTCGGCTTCGGCCTCTCTGCACTGCTTTCCTTGTGCAGGCTCGGTTTCGTGGAATCAATCATCTAGTCGCTCCAGGCGCAGGACAGCGGCAGCAGGCTGGTCGTCCAGGCCCTCACCTCGGGTGACGGGTCTTCCAGACCCGTGAGGATCTCCTCAAGCTTCTCCGCGTCGATGGTCTGACCGAGGGCTTCGCGTGCCGTGGCGCGCACGTCGTCGTCGGGGTCCACGAGCAGCGCCGCGACGGTCTTGGCGGCCACCGGCGAAGCGAGCCTGATCAGGTCCTCACACGCGGCTCGCCGGGTGGCGGCGTCGCCGCTGTCGGCGAGCTCCAGCAGCTCCTCGAGCGCCTCGCGGCCGAACATGGCCGCGAGCGCTTCGGCAAACGTGCCGTCGAAACGCGCGCCCTCGAACGCCTGCCGCACGTTTTGGGCGCCGCGGAGGTCGCCGAGGTGACCCAGGGCGCGCACCGCCTCGTCGTAGATCGGGCCGTCCGCGCCCTGCGTCTCAATGAGGAACAGGAGCGGCCTCACGGCGCGCGGGTCGCCGAGCTGGCCGAGGGCATCGATGGCGGCGCAGGTGTCGTAGGGATAGGCCTCAGCCCACTCCTCGGGCTCCGCCTCTCGCGACGGCATCTGCACGGGGCGCGTCGCCAAGGCGATGAGCCTGGGCACGGCGCGCCGGGAGTCGTGGGCGCCGAGCGCGTAGGCGGCCGACTGGCGCACCAGCTCTTCCGGATCGTCCAGCAAGCGCATGAGCGGCTGCTCGGCGACTTCATCTGCGTCGCGCAGTGCGGTGAACAGGAAGGCCGCCGTCGAGCGCACGTCAGGGTCGGCGTGCTCGAAGCAGGCGAGGAGCGGCTCCACGGCCGCCTCGCCGATCTCGCAGAGGATGAGCGCGGCCGCTTCGCGGCCGCGCTTGGGGTCGTCGCAGACGAACTGCACCAGCGGCTCCGCGGCGGCCGGCCCGATCTCGATGAGGAGGCGGCCGGCGTCGTCCACGGTCTCATCGTCGCAGTCGGGATCGTAGACGATTGCGACCAGCTCCGCGGCGAGCTCGCGCAGGCGCTCCAGCGCGATGCGCGCCTCCGCGGTGATGATGCTTGTGTCGACGACCTTGCCGGCCGGATCGGTCACAGGCGCTCCTTGCCGTCGCCGGCGCGGGGGCGAATGCCAACGCCGCGCCGAGGCGGACTAGCATACATCGATGCGGAGTGAGGCGCCGCCCGGAGCGGGCCGGGGCCGCCGGAGGCCCGCAGGTCGCTCGCGACGTATACTCCCCACATGGTTCGTCTCACCCGCATCGCCTTCTTCGCCGCAGTGGCGCTCGCGATCTGCGCGGCCGTCCTTCTCTCTGCTGGAGGCGTGCCCGCGCCGGCTCGCGCGGCCACCGCCTCCGCGCCGCGCCCGCCGATCACGCAGAAGTACGTGCCTTTCGGCGCCAAGCGCAAGGCCGAGACCGCCGCCTACAACAAGCGCCACTACCACGAGAACACCTTTGCCCTGACGAACCCCAAGGTCGTGGTGCTGCACTTCACCGCCGGCGCCCAGTGGCAGAGCGCCTGGAACACCTTCGCCGCGGACAGCAAGTACATGTCCACTCCGGGCCTCTGGGAGTATCCGGGGGTTTCCGCGCACTTCATCGTCTGCAAGGACGGCACCATCATTCAGTGCCTTCCGCTGAGCCTGCGGGGTCGTCACGCCATCGGTCTCAACTGGACCGCGATCGGTATCGAGATTGTGCAGGAGGTACCCTCAGGCAACACGGGACACTGGGCTGATCAGCAGATACTCCACCGCACCAAGCAGATCGACGCTGTGCTGCGCCTGGTGCGCTACCTCCAGGGCCGCTTCCACATCAAGACCGGCAACGTCACCGGCCACGCCATGGCCAACAGCTCCCCGTACTTCAAGGATTACACCGGCGCCAAGAATGCGACCGGCGATTGGGTGAAGCAGGACGTGCGCGCCTTCCGCGCGCGGCTGTAGCTCCTCCTCCTGCGCAATCCCGAGATCGACCTGTGGCCGGGGCCGCGTCGGCGGTCCGGGTAGCCGGGCGGTCCCGGATGGCCTCGAGAAGCGCGCAGCCGCTACGCAGTTGCTCCGCGTGGTGCAGGGCTTGTTGGGCTGCGCGGTCGGGGCTAACAT
>CAIOZS010000161.1 GCA_903862845.1 uncultured Thermoleophilia bacterium | reverse complement strand
GGCGACCGGCCCGATCACGATCGCCGGCGCGGCCGTGATGACCAACGCCGAGATGGTCAGCGGGGCCGTGCTCGTCCAGCTCGCGCACCCCGGCGCCAAGGTGATCCACGGCGGCGGCCCCACGGCGATGTACATGAGCTCCGGGGCCTACGCGAGCAACTCGCCCGAGGCCCTGCTGCTGAGAAGCTGCCAGGGCCATATGGCCGATTTCTACGGCGTGCCGGCCTGGTACGGCGCCGGCGCCACCACCGCCAAGGAGCCCGGCATCCAGAGCGCCTACGAGAACACCCTGGCGATGTTCATGACTTACGCAAACGGCGCCGACGTGACCTTCGGCACCGGCCTGCTCGACGGCTCGCGCATCCTCTGCCTCGAGAACATGGTGGTGGACGACGAGATCATCGGCATGGTCAAGCGCATCCTCAGGGGCATCGAGGTGAGCAAGGAGACGCTGGCCGTCGACCTCATCAAGAAGATGGGCTTTGGCGGCAACTACCTGTTCGACAACCACACCCGCGCGCACGTGCGCGAGCTCTGGCAGGCCAAGCTCGGCGAGACCGGGAGCTACGAGGGCTGGAAGAACGCCGGCGCCAGGAGCACGACAGAGAAGGCGCAGGAGAAGGTGGCGGAGATCCTGGCCGCCGAGCCGGTGCCGTTCCCGGCCGACCTCGGCGCGGAATTCGACGCCATCATCGCCGCGGCGGCGCGGGAGGCCGCGGCGCAGTAGATGACGTGCCGCGATGGTGCCGTGCGCCACAGCAGTGCGCGCGGCGGCCCGGCCGCTCCCGCGCGCGGCGCCGACTGAGGTAGCATGGTGAGGCGCGGGAGGCGCAGCCGCCGCCCGCGCCTCACCACTTCTGACCGGAGCGCCGCCGATGAACAGCCAGAGGGTCCGCGAGGAAGGCTTTTCCAAGGACGCCGACAAGCTGGTGCGGCGACTTTCGCTGGTCGCGCTTCTGCTCTCGCGCCGCGGCCAGCCGGTGAGCGCCGACGAGATCCGCGGCAGGATCGAGGGCTACCCGACGATGACCGAGGACGCCTTCAAGCGGCGCTTCTACGAGGACCGCAGCGAGCTCGTTCGTCTCGGCGTCGAGATCACCTCCGAGACGGACGCCTACGGCGGCCCGGAGCTCTACCGCCTGCCGGCCGACGCCTACTACCTGCCGCCGGTCGCGCTGAGCGGCGAGGAGCTCACCGCGCTGGCCGCGTGTCTCGTCGTTCTGGAGAAGCGCTTCGCCTACTCACAGCCCCTGCGTCTGGCGCTTCTCAGCCTGGCCCAGGGGCGACCGGAGCTCATCACCGACGCCGAGGTCCCGCCGCTGACGGTCGTCCCCGAGACGGCCGCCCCGGCGACCGTGTTGCCCAAGCTGCAGGCCGCCATCGCCGAGCGCAAGACCGTACGCTTCGCCTACTATGCCATCAGCCGCGACCAGGAGCTCGAGCGCATCGTCGACCCCTACGGCTTGCAGCTGGTCGCCGGCGAGTGGTACCTCATCGGCTGGTGCCATCTGCGCGAGGCGGAGCGCACCTTTCGCCTGTCGCGCATCCGCTCGCGCGTCACCCACGCGACGCGCGCGCCGCACGACTTCGCCAAGCCGGCGGGCTTCGACATCGGCGCCTACCGCGACCGGCCCGCCTGGCAGCTCGCGAAGCCGACTGGTACGGCGCGCATCCGCGTCGCCCCCGAGATGGCCTGGTGGGTCGAGGCACACTGGGCGCACTGCGGAGCCATTGAGCCGCAGAACGACGGGGCGATCGTCTACGAGACCGCCTACGCCGAGGCGCGGCCGCTCCTGAGCTGGCTGCTCGGGCTGGCCGACGCGGCGGAGCTCCTGGAGCCGGCCGAGCTGCGCGAGCAGCTCGCGGCGCGGCTCCGCCGCCTCGACAGCCTGCTCGACGCGGCACCGCCTCAGGCGCCGGCGCTGCAGCCCGCCGGCCGCGGCGCGGCCGCCGGCGGGCGCCGCCGGCGGCGCTCGCCAGGCGACTGGCGCGTGGAGGTCGACCGTTTCACGCGGCTCGCGACGCTCACCACCTATCTTCTGCAGAGCTGCGGCGGCGGCGAGGCGCTGCTCGACGTCGCCGCCATCCGCAGCGCCCTCGGCGTCTCGGCCGTGGAACTGCGCGCCGACGTGCGCCTGCTCAACCTCGTCAACTTCGGCGCCGACGGCGCGCTTCTGTACGCCGAGTACGAGGGCCGCACGAAGCTGCGCGTCTCCTGCGACCTCGCGGCGCCCGCCTTTGCCCGCCCGGCGCGCCTGTCTCCGCTGCAGGCCGACACGCTGCTCCTCGCCATCGAGCTTGTCGGCGGCCAGCTCCCCACGGCCTCGGGCGCCGCTCTGGCCAGCGCCGCCGCCAAGCTGCGCGACGCCCGCGAGGGCACGACGCCGACGCTCGTGAGCGGCGATCTCCTCTTGCCTGCGGATGAGGTGCTCGACGCGGCGAACACCGCCATCGTCGAGCGCCGCCTGCTGGACATCGAGTACTGGACCGAGGGCACCGCGCGGTTCAGCCGGCGCACCGTCGAGCCGTACCTCCTCATCCACAGCCGCGGTGAGTGGTACTACGTCTGCTGGTGCCGGACCGCGGGCGGCACACGCGTCTTCCGCGTGGCCACAACCAAGGCGGCGCGGCTCCTCGAAGAGCGCTTCGAGCCGCGCCCCGAGGTGGAGCTCGCGCTCTACCGCCGAGAGGGCATCCCCGCCTCGGGCAGCTACGCGCCCCGGACCGCGACCATCTGGTACAGCCCGGCGGTGCACCGCTGGATCGCCGAACGCCAGCCGGTGCGAGCGCTCGCCGACGGCTCGTGCCTCGCGGAGCAGCCCTACGTGGACGAGCACTGGCTCTCGCATCACCTGCTGCGCTTCGCCGACGAGGCGCGCCCGGTCGCGCCGCCGGAGGCGGTCGCCGATCTGCGCGCCACGCTCCGGCGCCTGCTGGCCGTGTACGGACGATGACCGTCGCCAGCCTCGCCTGGATCGCCTACAAGACCGGCTGGTACTTCTATGCGCTCGGCCCGCAGATGGTGATCTGCGTGCTGCTCGGCTACCTCGCCGCCCGCAAGACCGCCGGCGACCTGCTCAACTGGCTGATCGTCGCCTTCTTCGCCGCCCTCGTGCCGCTCGCCGGCGTCCTCGTCATGCTCGGCCTGTGGTGGCGCGCGGGAGCGGCGCTGCCCGCGGGCCCGCCGCAGGACGCGGAGCCGCCGGCATGAGCGCGGGCCCTTGGGTCTTCTGCGGGGCGGCGCGGCTGCCGGTCCCCCGCGCCGACGCCTTCGAACCGCCGGCTCGCTTGCCGCAAGCCGCCGATCTCGGCCACGCCGTCGAGAACGCTCTGGCCCACCCGGTGGGGGCGCCGCGCCTGCGCAAGCTGGCGCGCGGCGCCGCCACGGTGGCCGTGGCCATCCCCGACGTTTCGCGCCCCTGCCCCAGCGCAGCGATTCTCGAGCACCTTCTCGACGAGCTCCACGAGGCCGGCGTCCCCGACGAGGGCATCACCGTGGTCGTCGGCTGCGGCCTGCACCGCACCACCTCGGCCGCCGAGCGCGAAGCGCTCGTCGGCGCCGCGGTGGCCGCGCGCGTCGGCAGCGAGGACGCGCAAGGCCTGGAGACGCCGTGCGCGGACCTCGGACTCACCTCAGGCGGCGCGCCGGTGCACGTCGCGCGCCGCGTGGCGGGCGCCGACCTTGCCGTCACGGTGGGCGTGGTCGAGCCGCACCTCTACGCCGGCTTCTCGGGTGGGGTGAAAGGCGTCGCCATCGGCTGCGCCGGCCACGAGACGATCGCCTGGACGCACCGCCCGGCGTTCGTCAGCGCGTCGGGCGTCGCCGTCGGGACTCTGACGGGCAACCCCTTTCACGAGACCCTCCTCGAGATCGCCGCGCGCACGCCGCTCGCCTGGGCGGTCAACGCGGTGATGAACGAGGGCGGCCACGCGGCGGCGGTCGCCGCCGGCGACCCGACGGCCGCGCAAGCCTGGCTGGCTCAGGCGCACCGGCGCGCGTGGCTGCGCGCCGTCGACGCGCCGTACGACGTCATCGTCGCCGGCGTGCACGCGCCCAAGAGCGCGAGCTTCTACCAGGCCAGCCGCGCGGCCACCTACATCGGCCTCGCCGCCGTCCCGGCCCTCGCCGACGGCGGACTGCTCGTGGTGTGCGCCGACCTGCCGGGCGGCGCCGGCGACGGACCCGGCGAGCGCAACTTCGCGGACGTGCTCGCCGCGGCGGCCTCGCCGGCCGCGCTCGTCGCGCGAGGGCTGCGCGAGCCGCTCGGCCCCGGCGGTCAGCGGGCTTTCGTGATGGCGCGCGTGCTCGAGCGCTTCCGCCTGGCCGTGGTCGGCGCCGGGGACCCCGGCTTTCTGGAGCCGCTCGGGGTGGCCGCGTTCGACTGCGTCGACGCGGCCGTCACCGCGGCCGAGGCACGCCTCGGCCGGCGCGCCCGCGTGCTCGCCGTGGCCGACGCCATGGCCACCGTCGTCAGCGGCCGCTGACGATCGCCGGCGGAGCCCCGACCCTCACGGCAGCCTGATCGTGACCACCGCGCAGTCGTCGCCGAGCACGCCGCCGGCAAACTCCTTGACGGTCTCGAGGATGCGGTCGGCCAGTTCCTGCGCGGGCATGCCGAGGTTGCGCAGTACGGTCTCGTTCAGGCGCGCTTCGCCGAACAGCGTCCCGTCGACGCGCGCGTCCGTGATGCCGTCGGTGTAGAACACCACGCAGGTGTCATCGGGCAGGATGGCACGATTCGTGGGATACACGGCCCCGCGGAAGATACCCACGGGGACGTTGCCTTCACCGGGCACGGGAAACGCGCCGTGGCCGGCCAGGACGATGGGCCGCGGGTGGCCGGCTACGGCGTACTCGAACATGTGCCGCGCCACGTCGATGTAGGCCACGACCAGGGTCACGAAGGGCTGGTCGGGGGCCTGCGCGATGACCGCCGCGTTGAGCCGGGAGAGCGCTTCTCCCGGCGACCCTTCGGCGGCGTAGGCACGCAGCATGTACCTCACGACGGCAGACTGCGCCGCGGCGCTCAGGCTCTTGCCGCACACGTCGCCGACGATGACCATCAGGCGACCCGGCCCCAGGGTCACCAGATCGTAGAAGTCGCCGCCCACGCGGGCCGCGTCCGTGGCGGCACGGTACCGCACCCCGACGTCGATGCCGGGGATCGCCGGCGGCTCCATGAGCAGCGCCTTCTGAAAGGTCTCGGCGATGGCGTGCTCGCGCTGATAGGCGGTGGCGTTGTGGAGACTTGCGCTGAGCTGCGCCCCGAGTGTCGCCACGAGCAAGCGGTCCTCGTCGTCGAACTCGCCGCCCTGCTTGTCGGCCACCACAAGCGTCGACGCCTGCTGCGGAGCCTCGCTTTCGAGCGGCGCGAACAGCAGGCCGCCGCTCTGGGCTACGGCGACCGCCACGAGCTCGCCGCCGGCCATGGTCTCGTCGGCCGGCGCCGCGAGAGCCTTCCGGCAGCGCTCCAGGAGCTCGTTTTGGGCGATGGCGAGGCGGACCGGCGAACCCTCATCGGCCACGGCTATCGACCGGGCGCCGAGGTAGTCTCCGGACCCGCTGAGGACGGCGGCCGCGCGCACATGCAGCAGGTCGAGCGCCGCGTGCGCCACCTCGTCCAGCACGTCCTGCAGGTCGGCGCGGTCCAGGCGCCGGTTGAGGCCGACGGCAAACGACTGCAGGCGCTGGAGCCGCCGCGCCAGCCGCTCGCTGCGTGCGGCGGTGACGCGCTGCCGGTCGAACAGCCTCGCCTTGTCCACGGCGAGAGCCGCGAAGCGGCAGATCGTCCGCGCCAGATCGATCTCCTCGTCGCTGAAGTGGCGCGCCTCCTTGTCGAAGAGCTCGACCAAGGCGATCACGCTGTCGCGGATGCGCAGCGGGATACTGAGCTTGGTCTGGTGACCGAGACGCTCCAGATGCTCTCTCTCGGTGTCGTTAAGACGCGGATCGTCGAGCGACGAAACGAGCACGGGCCGGCGGCCGGCGATTGCCAGAGCGCTGGCGGCGAAGTGGTCCAGCGGCAGCTCGCGCCCTGTCGATTCGCCCTCGTCGAACTCCTGGTCGTCGAAGCTGACGAGGACGCGCAGCACCCTGGCGTCCTGGTCCACCTCGTACACGTCGCAGGCGTGCATGCCGAGGGCGTCGAGCAGCCGCGTGACGACGGCCTGGAGCACTTCGGTCATGTCCAGGCTCTGGGCAAAGTCGAGGCTCGAGTCGCGCACCAGCTCGAGGTCACGGCGCCTGGCGCCGAGCTCGAGCATAAGACGTACGTTGTCCACAGCGACGCCCAGATAGCGGGCGACCGACTCCGCGAGGCTCACCTGCTCGCGATCGAAAGCGCCGCTCGCCTGGGCGCGGTTGTACACGAGCACGCCGACCTCGCGGTCGAGGGCGCGCATCGGAACGACCAGCACGCGCTCGAGACGAAGACGCGCGGCGAGCGGGCCCGGCGACGGGTCGCCGCCGGTCAGGTCGCGCGCCACGGTCATCTCCGTGCGCATGGCCTCCGCGGAGAGCACCATGTCGCCGTACTCCGCCGCGATCTCACGAGCGTCGACGCCGAGGCCGAACCCGGCGCGTCCCTGCCAGTAGCCGTCCTCGAGGAGCAGCAGAACGCCCGCCGTGGCGTCGAGCTGCTCGCCGAGACGCTCGAGGGCGTACTGGAGCAGCTCGTCGAGGTCGTCGCGCGCGTCGCCACCGGTGAGGATGTCCGCACTGGCCTCGGAGAGCTGGGCGCGCAGGGTGGCGTAGTCGCTGATCGTGGACAGGCGGCGGATGAGATAGGCGAGGATGATGAGGCTGAGGCCGGCAAGGCCGCCGTAGAGGAGGTAGAAGAGGTTGCTGGCCGTCAGCGTGTCCTGAAGGGCCATGACGAGCACAGTGGACAGGCCGCAGACGATGCCGGCCACGGCCACGAGCCGCTCATGCGCCGTCAGGGCGAGCAGCGTGAGCGGCAGGAGGTAGAACCCCGCCATGGTCACGGGGTGCACAACGGCGTCGAGCAAGAAGACGATGATGATGAGAACGGCGGCGGCAATCCCAACGGCGACGGAATGACGCCGCAGCCAAGCCGTGCGCCGCACCAGACGCGGGTGCCGTCGTTCGGCCGAGCCGTAGGTGCCTGAAATCGATGAGGCCGTCGCGTGACCCCCTGCCGCTGGGTGCGGGCCGAGCCTGCGCACACGCCCTATGTTACTACCGAAATGAGAGGCTGAGAAGTGCTGCGCTCAGAAGCGGCGCAGCACCTTGTCCGAACGCAGCTCGCGCAGGGCGTCGCGCGCGACCCAGCGGGCGCTGCGCGCGGCCGGGTCGCGGCGGTCGGCGGCGGCGAGAGCTTCGGCCGCGGCCAGGATGGCCGCGGCCGCGTCTATCGCCGCCGTGTGCAGCGCCGCGTTGCGCTTGCCGATGTTGCGCAGCGCCCAGTTGACGGCCTTCTTCACGAAGTTGCGGCCGTCCCCGGCCTCACGGCGGACCAGCTCGAGGATCGCGAGAAAGCGCTCGTCGGGCGCCGCCTTGTCGTGGACGGCCAGCGCGGCCGCGGTCGCGAAGGCCGCCCGCTTGACCCACTCATCCTCGGCGGCGCTCCAGGCGCGAACCTTGTCGTAGGCGAAGGGCGTCCTGTCGAAGAGATTGGAGGTCACCTGGTCGCAGACGTCCCACGAGTCGAAGCCCGCCGCCCACTCCTCCATCTGCGCCTCGGTCACGGCCGCCGGGTCGTCGACCATGCCGGCGAGCAGGCGCGCCTCGTGGTTGCCGGTATCCCACAGCGCCAGGGCCAGGTCGTGGTCGGTGCCGAGAGCCTTGGCCATGCGCCGCAGCTCGGGCACCGAGACCCCGAACGCGTGCGCCACGTTAATGCCGTAGCGCGCCATGCCGGCGCGGCTCGATTCGCTGGCCTTGCCGGTCAGCTCGTCCATGACGGCGGTGAGGCGTTCGCGCGTGCTCATCTCGGCCGCCTCAGCCGCGCAGCTCGGCGTCGGCCGCCGCGAGGATCTTCGCGAGCGCGGCGGCCTTGTCCGCCTCAAGCGGCTCCGGCCGGTACTCGCGCCAGATCCACTCTGCCTTCTCGCGCGCTACCTCGACGGGGTCGCGGAAGGCGCCGTCGGGCCCCGGCTGGTGGGTGATCGCGGGCTTGACCGCGGCCCGCATGTGCCGCCGCGTGTGCTTGTGACCGAGGAAGTGCCCGCCGGGGCCGACCTCGGCGATGGCCTCCAGGGCCAGGGCCTCGTCGCCCACGTCGATGTCCATGATCGCGTGGCGGGCGCGGTGGTAGATGTCGTCGCCGAGGATGATGTGCTCGGGATAGAACAGCGTGTACACGTTGACGAGGCCGATGCTAGGCAGCAGCTCCGAGCCCTCCTGCGCGGCCTGCACGAGGTCGAGCGCTTCCTCGACGCCGGCCTGCCAGGTGCCGGGCAGCGGCGAGTCGGTGCCGCAGGTGGCCGACTCGGCCGGGACGCCCCAGTGATGCGCAAGCTCGGTGCCCAGCGCGCGGCAGCGCCCGTCCTGGGGGAAGCTCACGAAGTTGCCGCTGCGCGGGTCGGCCCAGCTCTGCATGATGGAGTGCAGCACCGGGGCGCCGGGGTGCTCAAGCTGCAGCAGCACGGTGGCCGCGACCAGCTCCGCGGAGCCGACCGCGTAGGCGCCGGCCTTGGTGGCCGGCGCCGTCGTGCCCAAGGTCGGCATCGTGACAAACGTCACGGGCACGCCGGCCGCGGCAAACACGAGCGCCGCTTCGATGCCGTCCTTGTCGATGACGAGCGGCGAGATCGTGCCGATGAGGTCGCTCATCACGGGCCGGCGGCGAAGCTCCTCCGGCCCTCCCGCGATCACCGTGGCCATCTCCACGGCATAGCGCGCTTCGCGTTCGCCGTTCACCATGCCTTGCAGGTGCTTGACGGTGTTGTTCCAGCCGGCGTCGAGCTCGTGGAGCTGCGCCGCCTCGCCGCAGTCGCCGGCGCTGAGCGTGGGCCACCAGAAGGCGATGCTCGAAAGGTAGTCCTGGATGCGGGTCACGTCGGCGAGGTCGGCCTTGGTGGACGCCCGCCGCTGGCGCGTCGCGAAGTCGATGATCTCGACGCCGCAGCCGTCGGTCGTGCAGTAGGTGTTGCCGTCGCCGACGGCGATGTCGCAGCTCGCGTCGCGGGCGCCCAGGGTAAAGCGCCGCGGCGCCCGCGCCATGGCCGCGAGCACGATCTCGGGCGGGAACCTGGCGGTCTGCGCGCCGCGGTCGATGCGCACGCCGTGCTCGGCGAGCAGGCCCAGCGCCTTGCCCGACTGGAACCGCACGCCCACCGTCTCGAGGATGTCGAGGGTAGCCTGCTTGAGGCGCTCGAGCTGCGCCGCGGAGTGATAGGTGGTCGCGAAGGCGGGCCTCAGCGGCTCGATCAGCGGGCGTGGGATGGATGCCAAGAAATCAGCCTCCGGCTCGGGGACGACGGGACGGCGGCGCGGGCACGCGGCGTGCGCCGCGCCGCCGCGACGGCCCATTCATACCACCAGTCGGCGGCGCCGACCAGATAGGCAATCCTCGCAGGATCGAAGCGGCGCTCCTCGCGCAAACTTCGCGCCGCCGGCGGCGCGGCGCGGTCAAACCGCGCGATAGTGCCGGCGCAGCAGAGCCCCGACCACGGGGATCCCCAGCCACGAGTACGTGACCAGAGAGACGCCCCCCGGCAGCAGGAGGAGGAGCAGTGAGGCGCAGAAGTACGTCGCCACCGAGGCTCCCCGCCAGAGGTTGTAGCCGACCACGGCCCATGGCGTCGAGGCCGGGCACATGCGACGCCCGACGAGGACGTAAGCGGCCATAGCCGTATTGGCGAAGCCCGCGCCGGCCAGCGACAAGGCGTAGACGATCACTGCCAGCGGCTGGTTGCCGTGCTCGGCGATCACCGAGCTCGTGAACGGCAGCAGCACGATGAAGAAGAGCGTGAACAGGTTCAGCCAGATGAGACGGCCGTCGTAGCGCACCACCACCGCAAACAGCCGGTGGTGCGCCAACCAGTAGGTGCCGATCACGAGGAAGCTGACGACGAAGGCGAAGAAGTTGGGCCCCAGACCGCCCAGCTCCTGTGCCAGAGTCCCGCCTTTGGGGAGCTGGAGCTGCAGGGTGAGCAGCGTGATGGCGATGGCAAAGACGCCGTCGCTGAAGGCGGCGATGCGCGCCACTTCCTTGCTCTGGTCCACGATCGTCTCGGCCGCCCGGGTCTCCATCTCGTGCACTGTTTGCCGTGCGGCGGCACAATCCCTGCACGTCGCCGGCTTGCGGCGCCCGCCGGCCGCCGGCCTGACGCCGGTCGCGCCGTCTGGTACCTTTGGTTCATGCAGACGGCCGACCCCGGCGCCGTGCGCCGCCCCCTCGTGATCGCCAACCCCTCCGCGGGTCGCGGGCGCACGGGCCGTGACTTGTCGCATCTCGTGAGCGCCCTGCGCGATGCCCTCGGCGAGCTAGACGTCGTCACGACCGCCGGCGCCCGCCAGGCGACGGAGCTGGCCGCCGCCGCCGTAGATGAGCGGCGGCCCCTCGTCGTCAGCCTGGGCGGCGACGGCACGCTGCACGAGGTCGTCAACGGGCTGATGCAGGCGCGCGGCGCGCTCCCCGGCGCGCCAGTTGAAGCCGCCGCGCTCCCCGCACTCGGCGTCATCGCCACCGGCACCGGCGGCGACTTCGGCCGCGCGCTCGGCATCGCGGCGCGCGTGGAGGACTACCTCGCCGCCTTGGCAGGCGGTCACGAGCGCGCCCTCGACGTCGGGCTGGCGCGCTTCGCCGGCGCCGACGGCGCCCCGCTCGAGCGGTATTGGATCAACGTGCTGTCCGCCGGCGTCGGCGGGCTCGTGGACCGCTACGCCGCCGGCGCCCCCGCCGTCCTGGGCGGCCGCATAGCCTACGCGCAGGCCGCCCTGCGTGGCATCGTCATGTGCCGCCGTGTGCGGCTGCGCTGCCGGGTCGCGCTGCCCGACGGAGCCGCAAGCGAACGCCTGCTCGACAGCCACGCCGTGGCGATCTGCAACGGCACGACCTTCGGCGGCGGCATGCGCATCGCCCCGATGGCGCGCCCGGACGATGGCCTGCTGGAGGTGATCGCCTTCGAGACGCGCACGCGCTGGCGACTCATGGGGCGGTTTCTCACCGTGTACGCGGGCACCCACACCAGCGAGCCGGGCGTGCACCACTTCACCTGCCGCGCCCTGCGCCTGGAACCCCTCGACCCTCCCGCGCGGCCGCCGCGCGGCGGCGTGTTTCCCCTCGACGTGGACGGCGAAGCACTGGGCGACGTGCCCCTCGACGTGAGCCTGATAGGGCACGCTCTGCGCGTCCGCGCCCCCCTCAGTCCACGAAGCTGAAGCCCTTCTCGCGGAACAGCCGCAGGCAGACGTCGCAGACCTCGGCATCGAAGCGGACCCCGCGGCCGCTCGCGATCTCCTGCAGGGCCGGCTCCACGCCAAGCGCCGGCCGGTACGGCCGGTGCGAGGATATCGCCTCGGCGACGTCCGCCACCGCGAGGATGCGCGCGAAACGGCCGATGGCGTCGCCCTCGAGGCCGCCCGGATAGCCGCTGCCGTCCAGGCGCTCGTGATGCTGCAGGACCGCGGCCACGACCTCGCCGGGCAGCTCGGCGGGCTCGAGCAGATCGTGCCCGGCTTGGCTGTGCCCTTTGATGATGGCGAACTCGGCCTCGCTCAAGCGCGTGGGCTTGCTGAGAATCTCGGCGGGCACGATGATCTTGCCGATGTCGTGCACCGTCGCCGCCAGGCGAAGAAGGCGCAGCTCAGACTCGTGCATGCCCATCTCGCCGCCGATGGCCACGGTCAGTTGCGCCACGCGGCGCTCGTGGCCGGCCGTATACGGGTCACGCGTGCTCAGGGCGCCCGACAGAGTGGCCACGGTGCGCTCCATGGCCTGCTCGAGCTGGGCGAGGCCGAGCAGGCGGTCTTCGTCGGCGAGCCGCCGCGCCTCTTCGACGGCGGCGGCACGACCGAGGACGCGGAAGAGCTCGAGCTGGCTCGAGCGCAGCGTGACGTCGGCAGCGAAGAGGGCGCAGAGAGAAGCGATCGTGCGCCCCTCAGCCTTGACCGGGTAGCTGTAGTAGGTCCGCAAACGGTACTTCTTGATGATCGGGCTCGTGTGCGCGTACACGGTGTCCTGCAGATCGGCGATCACCTCGACGTCGTCGCCACCCCGTGCGATGACGTCGGCGCACGCCCGCCCCGAGGCGGCCGTGACCCGCGGCAGGTCGGCGGGCGCCTCCCACGAGGCCGCCGTCAGAAGATCCTCGCCGCGGCGCCGGTTGTAGAGCACGAAGGAGGCGCCGCTCAAGCGGCCGAGCGCCGCGCAAATGGCGTCCAGGTTGCTCGCGCAATCGGGGCCGAAGCTCAGGAAGCAGCGGCTCACTTGCGCAAGGTTCAACTCATCCCAGTACCACACCAGCTCGCTGGTGACCTGGTCGGCAAGGACGCGCAGCACGCGCAGGTCCTTCTCGTCCCAGACGCGCGGCGTCTGGATGGTGCTCAGAACGAGGAACCCGACAAGCGCCTCGTCGTACACAAGGGGCGCGACAACGACGGAACGCATGCCGAGACTGCCCCAGAAACGGCGCTCGGCCGCGGCCTCAACCGGCAGCTCATCGACGTCACCAACGGTCACGATCTCCCGGGCCTGGAGGCGCGGGCGCAGCCAGTCCAAGCCGGCGAGGGTCGTAAGAGACTCGCTCGTTTCGACGAGGTGGCCGTCGCGGCGCCAAGCCCTTCCGCGAGCGACCGTGACGCGGTCGGCGGCCAGCTCGTGCATGCTCACGTTGTCGACGCCGGTGCCCCACCCGACCTCGGCCAGCGCATAGTCGAAGACCTCGCGCATGTCCGCGGCCCTGGCGGCCATGAGACGTGTGGAGATCGACGCCAGCATGACCTCGAGGTCGAGCTGCCGCCGCAGAGCGTCTTCCGCGCGGCGTCGCTCGCTGACGTCGCGACCGAGACCGAAGGCGCCGCGCACAACGCCCCGGTCCTCGATGAGAGGCTCGAAGGTCCAAAGGACGGTCCTCTCGCCCTCGGGCGTCGCCATCGTCATTTCGCGCTGCAAGCCGAACGGCGGGCGGCTGAGCTCCTCCCACACCCCTGCCAGTTGAACCTGGTACGCCGCGGCGTGGCCGTGAGCGCCGTCCAGCGGCCGTCCGAGAAGGTCGTCCGCCGTGCACCCGAGAGCCGCGCAGAGCGACGGCGACACGAACTCCACGCAGCCGTCGCCGCCCAGCTTGACGACGAGCTCCCGGGGGCTCTCCAAGAGAAGGTCGAGGATCTCGCGGCGGCGACGCTCGGTCTCGTCGGGCATCTTGGGGCTGCAGTCGCTGAGAAACACCGTCCAGGCGGCGAGCACGGGAGCGGCATCCGCGACTCCGCCCTCGCCGCCCCCCGCGCCCTCAGTCACCACAGGCGTCGCGACCACGTGCGTCCAGACTTCCCGGCCGCCGGCGTACACCGCGTAATCCTCGAAGGCGTGGGTGCGCGGCTCCTCGTCGCCCTCGGCATCCCAGCCGCGCACACGCTCTTCCCAGCCGGGCAAGATGTCGGTCCAGTCGGCGCCGAGCAGGTCGTCGCCCCCCGCCCCAAGGAGATCGAGGAGGGACTGGTTGGCGGCGAGCAGCACCCCATCGGTCGTGACCACGCCGAGCGGCTGCAGGTGCGGCAGGCAGCCGAGCACCTCGACGAGCCGGCGGATCTGCGCACGGACTTCGTCCGGCACCCGTCCGGTGATCCAGTCGCTGTGCAGGAGTCGCGGTCCCATCTCTCTGTGTATCGGCCGGAAGGCGCCCAGATATGAACTCGAGTGTGGCAGCGGCACCGGCCATTCGTGCAGCATGCCGTCGCCGCCGTCGGCGCGGGGGGCGGGCGGCGCAGCCGCTCCCGCCCGCGGGCTACGTGCCGAAGACGCTGACCTGGTCCTTGCCCTGGTGCTTGGCCAGGTACAGCGCCTTGTCGGCGCTGCTCAGCAGCTCCTCGTGCGTGTATCCGCCGAGGCCGATGCCGGCGACGCCGATGCTCACCGTCACGGCCACGTCCCGGCTGCCCGCCGCGCTCTCGAACCGGTGGCGGCGCACAGCCGAGGCGATGCGTTCCGCCACGTGGCGCGCCGCCGAAGGCTCCGGACCGTTCGCGCGGGCCTGCGGCAGGATCACCATGAGCTCATCGCCGCCGTAGCGCGCGAGGATGTCCACATCGTTGCGCGTGCCGCTACGGAGGATCTCCGCCAGCTCGGCCAGCAGTCTGTCGCCCTGCGGGTGACCGTAGCGATCGTTGAACGCCTTGAAGTCATCCACGTCGATCATCATCAGGGAGAGCTCCTGACCGTACCGTCGCGCCGTGGTCACCTCCTGACGCAGGTGCTCGCTGAAGTGCCGGTGGTTGAACAGGCCGGTGAGCCCGTCGGTGACGGCCTGCTCCGTTAGTGCCGCAGAGGCGCGGGCGTTGACGATGGCGATGGCCGCCTGGTCGGCGATGGCCTGCAGGACGTGCTTGTCGTCCTCGGTCCAGCGCCGCATGCTGCGGCTCTCGCCGACGTCGATGAGGCCGATGACGCTGCCCTTGTACACCAGCGGCACGCTGATGTTGGAAAGCTCTCCCCACTCGTCCATGTGGGCGCGCTCGCTGGCAAGCAGCTCGGCGTCGTCGCGGTACCAGATCGATGGGCGCCGCTCGCGCACGCAGGCATCGAGGCCGCTCCAGTTGCTCGAATCGTAGCGCGTGCCCATCCAGGCCGAAGAGTCGATCTCGAGCTCGGGAAGCTGATAGAAGGCGATCACCACGAGCTCGTCGCCGGCCGCCTCGTAGTCGTAGAGGTCGCACCAGGCCACGTCCAGACGCTCCGTGACGAGGCGCGTGATGAGCCCCAGAGTCCCTGCGAGGTCGGTGCCGGCAGTGATGGCGGCACTCGTCTCGAGGAGGACCTCGTAGTGCTGCACGGTCTTCTCCAGCGCCGCGATGCGGTCCGCCGCCGCAGCGGCGGCGTCGCGGCCGCGGTCGGCGACGCGGCCCTTCTGATCTGCTGTATCACTCATTCACGACCCCCTGACCCGATAGGCTCCATGTGTATCGCACTTAGGCGCGGAACGCCAGAAAAGGGGCGGCGGCGACCGGCTTGCCGTTGCCAGAAACGGTGACGCCGGTGCGCACGGCGACGGGCCGGCGCAACGTCAACCTTCGTCACCCTCGTCATGAGGCGCGGGGCCTGCTAACGTCGGTGGCCGGCGGCGCCTGCGGCAGC
>CAIOZS010000160.1 GCA_903862845.1 uncultured Thermoleophilia bacterium | reverse complement strand
GACGTCAGCGAACGCAAGAAGGTGGAGGAGGCGCTGCGCGAGGGCGAAACGAACTTCCACGCCTTCTTCGACGCCGTCGACGACATCATCGGGGTGGCCACTCTCGACGGCCGGTTCGTCTATGCCAATCACGCCCTGTCGGTCAAGCTCGGCTACAGCGCTGCCGACCTCGCGGGGACGCAGTGGCTCGACCTGTACCCAGAAGAGAGGCGCGGCGAGGCCGAGGCCATCTTCGTCGCGATGTCCCGCGGCGAACGCGACCGCTGCTCTCTGCCGCTGCGGAGCAAGGCGGGCGTGCTCGTCCCCGTCGAGACCCGCGTGTGGTACGGCCGCTGGGACGGCGCCGACTGCATCTTCGGCATCTCCAAAGACCTCACCACGGAGCAGGAGTCGCTGCGGAAGTTCGAGCGCCTGTTCGAGGGCCACCCGTCCCTGATGGCGCTGAGCAGCCTGCCGGAACAGAGGTTCGCCGACGTGAACGACGCCTTCCTCGACGCTCTCGGCTACACGCGCGAGGAGGTCATCGGCCACACCCCCGAGGAGCTGGGCCTGTTCGTCGAGCCAGAACAGCAGCGCGCGGTGGGGCAGCAGCTGCGGGCGCAGGGCCGCGTCAGCGATTGCGAGCTCAAGGTCCGCCGCAAAGACGGCACCATCGTCGACGGCCTCTTTTCCGGGGAGATCCTCGGGAGCCCGGGACGGCAGCACTTCCTCACCGCCATGGTCGACCAGGCCAGGATCAAGGCGGCCGAGGGCGCACTGACAAAGAGCGAGGCTCGACTGCGCAGCCTCTTCGAGACGATGACCGAGGGTGTCATCCTCTTCGGCGCGCAGGGCGAGATCGTCAGCGCCAACCGTGCGGCCGAGACTCTCCTCGGGCTCACGCCTTCCGAGATCCAGGGCCGCGCCTACGACGTCCCGCATTGGGATCTGCGGCGCCCCGACGGCACGCCGCTGCCGTTGGAGGAGACGCCCGGTCCCCGCGCCGCCTACGAAAAGCGCGTGGTGAAGGACGTCGCGACGGGCTTCACGTGGGCCGACGGCTCGGTCTCCTGGTTCAATGTCAGCGCCGCGCCGCTCCTCGATGCCGCCGGCGAGGTCGAAGGCGTCGTCACCTCGTTTTCGGACGTCACCGCGCGCAGGCAAGCGGAGGAGGCGCTGCTGGAGAGCGAGCAGAACTTCCGCGCCTTCTTCGAAACCATCGACGACGTCATCGTGGTCGGCACGCCCGACGGCCGCCTCGTGTATGCCAATCCCGCCGTGTCGGCCAAGCTGGGCTACAGCGCCGAAGAGCTCGCGGAGATGAGCGTGCTCGACCTGAACCCGGCGGGCAGGCGCGCGGAGGCCGAAGCGATCTTCGCCGACATGCTCCGCGGTGAGCGCGAGAGCTGCCCCCTGCCACTGCAGACCAAGTCGGGCGCGCTGATCCCCGTCGAGACCCGCGTGTGGTTCGGCCGCTGGGGCGGCGCCGACTGCGTCTTTGGCGTGTCCAAGGACCTCACGACAGAGCAGGAGGCGCTGCAGAAGTTCGAGCGCCTGTTCCGGCACAACCCCGCCCTGATGGCTCTGACCAGCCAGCCGGACGGCAAGTTCACCGATGTCAACGAAGCCTACCTGAGCGCGCTCGGCTACTCCCGCGAAGAGGTTCTCGGCAGGACCAGCGCGGAACTGGGACTCGCCGTCCAGCCGGAACAGCAGCGCGAGATAGCGCGGCAACTGCGGGCGCAGGGCCGCGTGGCCGATTGCGAGCTGAAGGTCAGGTGCAAAGACGGCACCGTCCTCGACGGCCTCTTCTCCGGGGAGATCATCGAGGGCCAGGGACAGCGGTATTTCCTCACCGTCATGATCGACCAGACCGCGCGCCGGCGGGCAGAGGAGGCGCGCCGGGAGAGCGAAGAGCGGAACCAGGCCATCCTCAGGACGACCCTGGACGGCTTCTGGCTCACGGATACGGCAGGGCGTCTGCTGGAGGTCAACGAGGCCTACTGCCGGATGAGCGGCTACAGCGAGACGGAACTGCTGGCCATGCGCGTCTCCGACCTTGAGGTCGGGCAGACTGCTGCCGACATCGCCGCCCGCATGCAGAAGCTCGTGACGCAGGGCGAGGATCGCTTCGAGTCGCGGCACCGCCGCAAGGATGGCGGCTTCTTCGACGTCGAGATCAGCATCCGCTTCCTGGCAACAGAAGGCGGGCGCCTTGCCGGCTTCCTGCGCGACGTCACCGAGCAGCGCCAGCTCGAAGCGCAGGCGCGCGCCAGCGCGGCCCTGTACCGGCGCATCGTCGAAACGGCCCGCGAGGGCATCTGGGCGATGGACGGCGAGTACCGCACGACCTTCGTCAACCCGCAGATGGCGGCGATGCTCGGCTACGAGGTCGATGAGATGCTCGGGCGCGTGGTCACCGATTGCCTGTTCGAGGAGGACCTCGCCACTCAAGGCACGGCGATGCGCGAGCTCAGCCGGGGGCAGTCGGGCAGCCACCAGACCCGCCTCAGACGCAAGGACGGCGCCGAGGTCTGGGCCATCGTGTCCTTCGCCAGCGACATTGGACCGGAGGGCGAGCTCGTCGGCTCCTTTGGCATGTTCACCGAGGTCACCGAGCGCCAACAGGCCGAGGACGCGCTGCGGGATAGCGAAGAGCGGTACCGCGTCCTCCTCGAAGAATCACCCGACCCCATGTTCTCCTTCACGCCCGAAGGCCGCTACACGTATGTCAACCCAGCCTTCGCCGAGGGGGTCGGCAAGCCGGTCGCGAACATCATCGGCAAGAGCCTCTGGGACGTCTTTCCCAAGGAAGAGGCGGACAAGCGCTTCGCGGCCCTGAGCCAGGTCCTCCGCACCGGGGAGCGGGAGGTCATCGAGGCGCGCGTCACGCGGGCAGACGGTGACCGGTACTACATGACCACGATCACGGCGATCAAGGACGCAGCCGGGAAAGCCGTTTCTGCGAGCTGCTCGTCCAGAGACATCACCGCGCGCAAGCGGGCCGAGCAGGGACTCCTCGAGAGCCTCGCCGCCCAGCAGAGCATCACCGAGGGGGTGATCGCGGCACTGGGGCACACCATCGAAGCCCGCGATCCCTACACCGCCGGTCACCAGCGCCGCGTCAGCGAGCTCGGCGCCGCCATGGCGCTGCGCATGGGGCTCGGCGAGGAGCTCGCTGAGGGCCTGCGCGTGGGCGGCATGTTGCACGACGTCGGCAAGGTCAACGTCCCCGTTGAGATCCTCTCCAAGCCGGGGCTCCTCTCGACGATGGAGTTCGAACTGATCAAGGGGCATGCCCAGGCCGGCTTCGACATCCTCGCGGCGATCGACTTTCCCTGGCGCGTCGCCGAGATGGCTCTGCAGCACCACGAGCGCCAGGACGGCTCCGGCTACCCCGCGGGGCTCAGGGGCGATGAGATTCTTCCCGAGGCGCGCATCCTCGCGGTCGCCGACGTTGTCGAGGCCATGGCCTCGAACCGACCCTACAGGCCGGCCTTGGGCCTCGAGGCGGCGCTCGAGGAAGTGCGCAGCGGCGCCGGCACGCGCTTCGACGCCGCCGCCGTGGCGGCTTGCGAGCATGTCTTCGCGGAGGGCTTTGTGTTCACGGTGTCGTGAGCGGGAGGGCGTGGGCAGCGGCGAGAGCTGCTTCCAACAAGGGGTCGGTGTGGCTGTGCCGCACATCGCTTCCTTCGAGCTCAACGGGCCGCTGACTACCGAGAGCGAGGCCGCTTGGCACTGCGGATGACAGCGTACAGCGTGATCTACTTCTGCGCGGCTGTGGCGACCGCCGCCGCAATGGTCCTGGCGTGGCGACGGCGCTCATCCCCGGGCGGCCGGTGGTTGTTGCTCATGCTGCTGGCGGCCGCGTGGTGGTGCTTCTTCGACGCGCTGGAGGCTTCTGCGGCCGGCATACCGGCTCACGTTCTCTGGGCGCAAGTCGCGTATCTCGGCAACATGACCGTCTGCGCGTTCCTCCTCCTCTTTTCGTTGGAGTACGCAGGGCGCCGCAGCTTGCCGGGCTGGGCCATCGTGGTTCTGTCTGTCGTGGCGGCCGTCGGTGTCGCGGCTGCCGCCACCAACGGGTGGCACCATCTGATCTGGACCGACGTCAGTATGGTGCCCGGCGGCATGAACCTCGCCGCGTACTCGCACGGCTGGCTGTACTCGGTCGTCGCGCTCTACAACTACGCCCTGGTGTTGATCTCCATCGCGATCCTCGTTGGGCTCGCCCTGCGCGCCCGGGCGGCCTACCGTCGGCAGAGCGTCGCGGTTATCGCAGCCGTGGCGATCCCGTGGCTCGCCGAAATCGTCTACCTCTCGACCCCGGAAGTCCTGCCAGGCGTGGATCCCTCGGTCACGATCGCGATCAGCGGAGTGCTGTTGTTGGTGGCCCTCGTGCGTTTTCGACTCCTCGACCTGGTGCCTGTGGCCCGCGACACGCTCGTCGAACGCATGGAGGACGGGCTGCTCGTGCTCGACACCGAGCGTCGGATCCTCGATTCGAACCCGGCGGCCGGCCGCATCACCGGGAGCGTCCGCGAGGGCTGGATCGGTACCGACGTGCGCGCCGCCCTGTCCGCATGGCCCGATATGGCCGAGTACCTTGGCGGCGCCGTCTTCGGCGACGGCGACACGACGATCGCCACGGCTGCGGGGCGCAGCATCACGGTGAGCGTGGTCCCTCTGGAGGACAGCCGTGGCGCGTTCAGCGGCAGCCTGGTCATGCTGCGGGACGTCACCGAGCAAATGAACACCGAGGCGGCGCTGCGCGAGAGCGACGCGAGGTCCCGTGCGATCATCAACGCTTCCCCTGTGCCGATGGCGCTGAATGATGAGCAGAAGCACATCACCTTCTTGAACACGGCGTTTGTGCGCGCGTTCGGCTATGCCCAGGAGGACATCCCCACGCTCGCGCACTGGTGGCCTGAGGCCTACCCCGACCCTGAGTATCGCCGCTGGGTGGCTGATGCCTGGCAGGCGGAGCTTGAAAGAGCGAAACGCACCGGGGCCGCCTTCTCGCCCATGGAATTGACCGTCAGATGCAAGGACGGGACAAGCAAGACCGTGCTGGCCAGCGCCACGTCGGTTACCGGGTCATTCGAGGGCAACCACCTGGTCGCGATGTACGACATCACGGCGCGCAAGCAGGCGGAGGAGGCGCTCGCGCACAGCGCCGCGCAGCTCCGCGAGCAGCTCCACGACACGGTGAAGGCGATGGGCGCGATCGTCGGCCTGCGCGACCCCTACACGGCCGTCCACGAGCGCCGCGTCTCCGCTCTGGCGGCGGCCATCGCCCTCGAGCTGGGGCTCGACGAGGAGGCCCGCGAAGGGCTCGCCTTCGCCGCCGAGGTGCACGACGTCGGCAAGATCGGCGTGCCCGCCGAGATCCTCAGCAAGCCGGCGGGGCTCAGCGAGATGGAGCACGCCCTCATCAAGCAGCACCCGCAGGCGGGCCGTGAGCTGCTCGCCGCCATCCGCTTTCGCCAGCCGGTCGCCGAGATCGTCGGCCAGCACCAGGAGCGCCTCGACGGCTCGGGCTACCCGGAGGGGCTGAAGGGCGACGAGATCATGCTTGAGGCGCGCATCCTCGCGGTCGCCGACGTCGTCGAGGCGATGGCCTCGCACCGGCCCTACCGGGCGGCGCTGGGCCTCGAGGCCGCCCTCGCCGAAGTGCGCGGCGGCGCCGGCAGGCGCTACGACGCCGCCGCCGTGGCCGCCTGCGAGCGCGTGTTCGCGCAGGGCTTCGTCTTCCCAGAGCCCTGAGCCGCCGCGCGCGGGCGCGGGGCTGCGGGCGCCTCCGGTGACCCTGGCGGCCTCGGCGCGGGGTAGTGCGACAGGGGAAGACAAGGATTGGCCCTTCATGACCATCCCCTTCGCTCAGGCGCGCGCGGCCGCGGCGCTCCCGGGCGGCTGCGGCGCGGGGTAGTACGAAAAGGGAAGACAAGGATTCCTTGACTGTCCGGTCGCCAGCGGCCGTTCGCAGGCTCGGTTGCCGGGGG
>CAIOZS010000159.1 GCA_903862845.1 uncultured Thermoleophilia bacterium | reverse complement strand
GGTCGCGCCCGGTATCCCGGGGTAGCCGCTGGGATCCAGCAGGCCCCACCCCCAGCCCACCGCGATGCCGGACCACGGGACGTTGACGATGGTGTTGCCGGTGATCAGCGAGTGTCGCGTGAAGCCCACGTAGATGCCGGCCGCATCGACGAACTCCACGCCCACCGTGCTGATGAGGTTGTCACGGACGACGTTGTCACGGGTGACCTGGTCGGCACGGGTCGGGTGGGCCTCGACCGGCGAGATGCCTCCGAGCTGCACAGCGGCGGACGAGACGTCGGTGAAGAGATTGTCCTCGACGACACAGTCCTGGCAACCGGTCACCAGGTCCAGGGCGGCGGCGCCGAGGTGCTCGAAGACGTTGCCGCGGAACGTGATGCGGCGCCCGTAGCTGAAGCTGACGTTGCCGGGTGTCCGCACGTCTCCCTGCACGTGGCCGATGATGTTCGGCTGGTAGCCCTCGCCGACGAGGTGGAAGCCGCTCTGGTCCGACACGTAGCCGTTGGGTCCGCTCGGCTGCAGCCACGTGGCGTAGGCGAAGTCCAGACCCTCGAAGCGCAGGTCAGTCACGGGGTGGCCTTGCCTGCCCCGACCGGCTACGAGGGTCTGGCCGAGCGGTAGTTCCGCGTCTGCGGTGTTGAGCAGGTCCTCGCCGGGCCGCGGGATGTAGTAGAGGTAGCCCGCGTCCTGGTCCAGGTACCACTCGCCGGGCTGGTCGAGGAACTGCAGGGCGTTCTCGAACCACGTGACCTGCCAGAAGCTCCAGATGCCCGGCTGGTTCGTGGTGGCGTCGAGGAAGACGTTGGCGTTCTTCCAGGCGGGTTGCTGCATCGTGATCAGGCCGGGCGTCGATCCGGAGGACGGGGAGACGGAGGCGACGGGGACGCTCATCATCTTCCACTGGGTCTGGAGCACGGCCTCGATGCGGTCGACGTTGGTCCAGGTGGCCGGGTCGCCCCACGCCGGGGGAGTCAGACCCTGCGCGATGGCGGGGATGAAGGCGATGCCGCTGCCGGCGCCTCCCCCGTTCCACTCGGGGCGAAAGCCGGCAGGCCAGGCGGTCGTCCTCGCACGCGTGGCGCGGACGCCGTCCACGTAGAGCTGCCGGGACTCGACCTGCCCGACCTGCGCGCGCCAGACGCCGTCCCGCCAGGGCGACCAGGCGCCGTTGGGTACCTCCATCGAGGCGCTGAGCACGGGATGCTCGCCGGGCGCGGCGCGGTAGACCACCTCGTGGCCGCCGCGGCCCGAATCCTGCGGTTCGAGGACGAGGGGACGGCTGAGCCTGAACTGGCCGCCGCGCACGAAGACGGTGATGTCATGAGAGCGGCGCACGCCGGCGGGCAGGGCGCGCACCGCGTCGCGCGCCCGCTGCAGGGTGGCGAAAGGCTTGCCCGCCGTGCCGGGCCAGGCATCGCTGCCACCCGGCGCCACCCAGAAGGAGGTGGGCGAGTGTGCCGCGCGGCCGGCGGCGGGGCCGGCCGACGCGCTCGAGGCGGCGGCCGCGAGGACGGCTGCGCCCAGCGCGATGACGCAGATGCAGCGTCGCGTCCAGCTTGGTGTGGTTCGCCGCACAGGCCTCCCCTCGGTCTCTTCGTCTATCGAACGGCCGGGGCGAAAACTTGAGGCTGCGGCGCAACCGGCCATGGCGGCGCCATCACACCTCGCCGAGAACGTCTTCTGGGTGCCGCGCGAGGTGCGCTGGGAGCACCTGCAGGCGAACGCGCGTCAGCCCGAGATCGGCAAGCTCATCGACGACGCCATGGTGGCCATCGAGCGCGAGAACCCGCAGCTCAAGGGCG
>CAIOZS010000158.1 GCA_903862845.1 uncultured Thermoleophilia bacterium | reverse complement strand
TGGTGGTATCATAGACGGTACTCTAGGAGGTACCACACATGAGCGGATTGCCCACAATCATCCCCATCTCGGACTTGCGCCAGGACACAGCGGGCGTCATCAAACGTGCGGCGCTCTCGCACGAGCCGGTGTTCATCACGCAGCATGGCCGGCCGGCCGCGGTCATGGTGGACACGCAGACCTACGAGCGTACGCAGCGCCAGCTCCAGATCCTGCAGCTGCTCGCCCGTGGCACAGCCGAGATCGAGGCCGGCGTCGGTCGCGACGTGGACGCGGTGTTCGCCGACGCCGACGAGCTTCTCAGGGAGTTGTGATCTTGCTCGTCAGGTTCGCGCCGGCGGCGGACGCTGAGCTCCTCGCTGTCATCGCCCGCATCGGCGCGGACAGCCCCTCGGCGGCTGTCGCCTTCAGGGACAAGGCGCTGCACACGCTGTCCAGGCTGCGCGACTTCCCAGATTCCGGACGCACCCTGCCGGAGTATCCCGCTCTCCCCTTCCGCGAGGTCATCGTGGCGCCGTATCGGTTCTTCTACCAGGTGAAGGGCAACACCGTCTGGATCGTGGCGGTCTGGCATGGCGCGCGACTCGTCGATCCCCCAGAGGGCTGGGTCAGCCGAAAGCGTTAGCTCCAGCCTCCATCCGGCGTGGCTCTGCCGCAGGAGATGCACGCCATGAGAACGCTCCCAGGCGTCGTCGAGCGTGGTTCGCAACCGTCACGAGGAGCATGGAGATGCACAACCTCAAGGCCGTGACGCCCGGCAAGCGTGCTGTGACCGCCGATGCCGACCTGCGGTCGCGCCGCTTCCTCGGCCTTTCCAGCGGCTACTGGCTGCGCGCCCAGGTGGCTCACCACGCGGAGGTCGCCGAGGCCGCTCTGTCTGGGGAGCCGGCGAGGATCAAGCCGTGGTCTGGGGCTGCGGCCTGGTATCGGGCGTCGGCCTGAGGACGGCATCCGGACGGACAACGCCGCTCGTTGGCGCTGACGTTGGCCCGCCGGGGCGCGCCCAGCCGCCACCGCTGCCCCGCGAACAGGCGCCCGGCGGCGACGAGAACGGACCACCCGCCAACCAGGAGTTGTTCAAGTGGCTGAACGCTCACAAGCACCTCGGCCATCGCCTATGCGAGTACAAGGTCCATCACCCGCGAGCCTGTCGAGGCTATGCGTTTCAGACTGACCGCGGCCTCGTGATCGCCCGCATCGCAGACAAGTCGGAGAGCGATCAGGAGCTCAACGACACGATGAAGTCTGTGAAGATGCTGAGCGGTGCGTTCCTGGAGGGAGGCGAGATCTATGAATGACATCCTGGACCAGCTCGACGAGCTCATCGCGGACGAGGCGAGCCAAGTCGAATACAAGCACGAGCTCGCGATCAGCGCGTTCACCAATGAGATCGCTCGCCTGATGACCGCTCAGGGCCTTTCGCAGTCCGACCTCGCTCGTCGGCTCGGCGTCTCTCGTGCTCACGTGTCGCAGCTTCTGCAGCATAGGTCGAGCCCGACCTTGCGCACGATGGTTCAAATCGCGAACGCCCTGGGCTGCGACGTCGTACCGAACGTGGCTCCGTGTGGCTCTTGGCCCGCGCGTCCCTTTGTGGCCGACGGCGGCAAGACTGTTGCCGGGTAACGCAAGACCACTCGGCCTATCAAGGCGTTCGGACGTACGTGCGGACTCGAGGGCCGAACAGATCGCTGCATGACTCTGGGCGGCGAGGCGCACCTCGCCGCCCACGACGCTCGCCGTGCACTGATGCGGGC
>CAIOZS010000157.1 GCA_903862845.1 uncultured Thermoleophilia bacterium | reverse complement strand
CGCCGGCTGGGCCGGCGAGCGCCTGCGCGCCGTCGACGGCCGCCTGCACGACCGCCTTGCCGAGCCCGGCGTCAGCGCCGGGCTTCTGGCGCACCCGGTCCCGGTGCTCGAGGAGAACGCCCTCATGGCCGACGTGCTCCTGCGCCTCGAGGCGTACACCGGCAAGGGCGCCTGGCGCGACCAGGCGCGCGACATCCTCACGGCGTGGGCGACGCACTACGAAAGCTACGGCGTCGCCGCGGCGGCCTACGGCCAGGCGCTCCTCCGCTATCTGGAGCGACCGGAGCACGTCGTCGTCGTCGGGAGCCGCGGCGCTGCCGCGGCGCGGCGCCTGCACGGTGCCGCGCTCTCCGCGCCGCGGCCGCTCCGCACGGTGCAATTCCTCGACCCGGACGACGCCGCCGACGCGGAGCGGATGGCCGCGGCGGGCTTCGCGCGGGCCGCGGCCGCGGCGGCCTTCGTCTGCCGCGGGTCCACTTGCCTGGCGCCCATCACCGACCCGGCCGAGCTGGGCCGGCCGCTCCCTTGAGTCGGATTCTGCGAAAATGTGCTGCGCCCAAGCGAAACGGGCTCGCGACGGAGGCATGATGCTCACTCTCTATCAGGTTGAATGGTGCGCTTACTGTCACCGCGTACGCCAGGTGATGACCGAGCTGGGCCTCACCTACCTCACGGTCAACGTCTCTGCCGACCGTGAGAAGCGTGCCCAGTTGAAGGCCGTTTCCGGCCAGCTCGGCGTCCCCGTGCTGCAGGATGGAGACAAGGTCCTCAGCGACTCGGACGAGATCGTCGAGTATCTGCGCGGCGCCTTCCCGGCGTCGGCGGACGCCGAGAAACACGGCGCCCTCGGCGCATGGCGCACCGCCCACGCGCTTTCCGTGCCCCCACGCGCTGCGCTCGCGCGTCTCCGCCGGCTGCTCGAAGAGAACGGCTTCACGATCGTCGCCCAGATCAAGGGGCCGAAGATCAGCGACCTGCTGCCCAAGGAGTACACGCTGCTGGAGGTCGCCGTGCCCGCGGCCGCCGTCAAGAGCGTGGAGATCGACCCTCTGGCGCCGGTCGCGGTCCTGCTGCCGATGGCCGTGATGGCGACGAGCGGCGGCGGCAGCTTGGTCGCCACCGCCGATCCAGTTGGTCAGGTGTGGCTGTACGGCGAGCTGGCGCTCAACAGGGTCCAAGGGGACGTCAAGAAGCGCCTGGCCGGGGTGCTCGAGGAGCTGTAGAGGCGCCTCACTCCCAGCGGAACACGCGGAGGGTCACCAAGGTCGCCACCGCGCCGACTGCCGCGACGATCGCGAGCTGCGTCCAGTTTGTGCCCCGCCCGATCCAGGGGTCGACCAGCGAGACCACCGAGTGGTACAGCGGGAGCGCCTTGCCGAGCGAGACCATCCACGACGGAAGCCGATCAAGCGGCGCCGAAGTTCCCGACACGAGCAGCAGGACGAACCACAGCAGCAGGCCCACCGACTGGGCCGCCCGGGCCGTGGGAGCCAGCGAGGCCAGCAGCACCCCGATGGCGACGAAACAGAAGGTGCTGACGACATAGGCCAGCGCCACCTCGGCAGGAGCCACCGCCATCTGCGCGCCGTACACGACGATCCCGAGGACGCTGATGCTGATCGCCCCGGCGCAGGCGACCCCCAGGCTCACGAGAAGCTGCGAGCCGAGCAGCACCGCTTCCGAGACTCCGCTGGCGCGAAAGCGTCGCAGGACGCCGCGCTCGCGATAGGCCGACAGGTGCACCGGCAGAGAGACCGTGCCGATCGAGGCGATCACCAGGCCTATGTAGCTGGGCACGTACCAGTCCATCATCGCGACGCCGGCGTAGGCCCCGGTGTCCATGCGCTCGTGACCGAAGATGCCCCCGAGCAGAACCAGCACCAGGACGGGCAGGGCGAACGAGAAGACCAAAGTCACCGGTTCGCGCGCCAGCAGCTTGATCTCGATCCAGGTCATCTTGAAGAGGACGCGCACTACTCCTCCATGTCGTGACCGGTCAGGGTGAGGAACACGTCCTCCAGAGTGGGCTGCTCCACACGGAGGTCGGGGGGCGCGATGCCGTGCGCAACGAGAGCAGCGGCGACGTGCGCCAGCACGGCTCCGCCGCCGCGCACCTCAACGCGCGCACCGTGCCGCGTGACTCTTTCGACGCCGGGCACGGCATCCAGCCAGGTGAGGTCCTGGGCGTCGGCGGAGAACATCACTGTCACGTAGCGCGCGTGGCCGGAGACCAGCTTCTGGGGGGTGCCCTCGGCGACGATGCGCCCCGCGTCCATCACCGCGATGCGGTCGCAGAGCCGCTCGGCCTCCTCCATGAAATGAGTCACGAGCACCACCGTGGTGCCCATGTCGCGCACGCGGCGCACGAGGTCCCAGGCCACGTGTCGCGACGCCGGGTCGAGACCGGTGGTCATCTCGTCGAGAAATACGACCTCCGGGCTGTTGACGAGTGCCAGAGCCACGAACAGGCGCTGGCGCTGCCCTCCGGAGAGGCTGTGGAAGGAGGCCTTGCGCTTGTCGGTGAGCCCCCACTGCTCCATGACCTCGCGCCAGTCGCGCCCGCCGGGCGTGATCGAGGAGAACAGATCGAGCGCTTCCCACACGCGCACGTGGTCGGGCAGCGCCGCCTCCTGCAGTTGCGAGCCGATGCGGCGGCGCAGCTCGCGGGCCTGGGTGAGCGGGTCGAGCCCCAGCACGCGCAGCGTGCCTCCGTCGGCGTGCCGCAGCCCCTGCAAACATTCGACGGACGTCGTCTTGCCGGCGCCGTTGGAGCCCAGCAGACCGAAGATCTCGCCCCGCTCCACGACAAAGCTCGCGTCGGCGACGGCGACGAAGTCCTTGTAGCGCTTCTGGAGGTGCTCGGCGGCGATGACGGGGGGCATGCAATAGACGGTACCCGCCCGGGGCCGCCTCAAGCCGTCGGCGCCGACGTCTATCCGGCGGTGTAGCCGCCGAACAGCGAGAGGGTGCCCGGCGGGAGCTCCGGGTCGGACCAGCGACCGAGCCGCTGGAAGCGCTCGCGGCGGCGGCGGCGGCGCTCTCGCGGGGCGATGCCGTCGAGCTCGGCCAGCGCTTCGGCAATGGCCTCCCCGAGACTGGCCGCGGCGGCCTCGGGGTTGTGGTGGGCGCCGCCGAGCGGTTCCCCGACAACGCGTTCCACGACGCCGAGCTCGAAAAGATGCGAAGCCGTGGGCTTGAGCGCCTCGGCGGCCTGAGGCGCGAAGGCGGCGTCACGCCAGAGGATCGCGGCACAGCCCTCGGGCGTGATCACCGAGTAGGTGGCGTTCTCCTGCATGAGCACGCGGTCGGCGACGGCGAGGGCGAGGGCTCCGCCCGAGCCGCCCTCGCCGATCACCGTGGCGATGACCGGCACGCTGAGGCGCGCCATTCCGAGCATGGTCTCTGCGATTGCGCGCGCCTGGCCGCCCTCCTCAGCGGCCACGCCCGGGTACGCGCCCGGCGTGTCGACGAACGTCAGCACGGGAAGACCGTGCCGCTCGGCCAGGGCAAAGAGCCGCTGCGCCTTGCGGTAGCCCTCGGGCTTGGCCATGCCCCAACTGTGCACCTCTTGCTCGTCGAGAGTCCTGCCCTTCTGGTGGCCGACAACCAGAACGGCGCGCCCGCGAAACCAGCCGAGCCCGCCCACGATCGCCGGGTCGTCGGCGCGCAGGCGGTCTCCCCTGAGCTCCTCGAAGCCCTCGATGAGGTACCCGATGTAGTCGCGCGTGCGCGGCCTTCCCCTGTGTCGCGCGATCTCGACGGTCACCCAGGTGTCATGGCGACGGCTCTCGTGCTGCAGGCCTCTCAGCCTCGCCTGCAGCTTCTCGATCTCCTCCGACAAATGGACGCCGGGCATAAGCGGCAAGCGCTTTAGCTCGCCCAAACGCTGTCTGAGCCATCCCACCCTTGCCGCGTTCTCGTCCGCCGGTCGTGGTGACTCGGTCAGGTTCCTCACCTCCTCCCAGCAATCGCAGGTAGTTGCCAACCCTCACGCGCAGGTCTTTGCGCGCCACCACCGCGTCGAGGTGGCCGAGCTGCAGATTGCGCTCGGCGCTGCCGAATCCCTCCGGCAGGATCTCGTGGGTGGTCTCGGCGATCACGCGCGGGCCGGTGAAGTACAGTTGCGCGCCGGGCTCGGCAATGCAGATGTCGGCGAGCGTCGCAAAGCTCGCCACGACGCCGCCGGTGCACGGGTCGGCGAGGATCGTCACGAAGGGCGACTTGGCCTCATTGATGAGGTCGACGGCGCAGCTCGTCTTGGCCATCTGCATGAGGCTCAGAATGCCTTCCTGCATGCGCGCGCCGCCGGAGCTGCAGACGGCCACGAGTGGCAGGTCCTCTGCGGCGGCCAGCTCCGCGCTGCGCCACAACTTCTCGCCGACCACGCTGCCCATGCTGCCGCCCATGAAGCCGAAATCCATGACTGCGAGCACGCATTGCGTGCCGTCGATGGCGGCCGTCCCAGTGAGGATCGCTTCGCTCAGTCCGGTCTTGGCCTGCGCCTCGCGGACGCGCTCGGGATACGTCTCGAGGTCGGTGAACTTGAGAGGGTCCAGCGTGAGCACGCTGGTCCACAGCTCACGGAAGGTGCCCTCGTCGACCAGCTGCCGGATCCGCTCGCGGGCGCTGATGCGCAGGTGGAAGCCGCAGTGCGGGCACACCATGAGGTCGGCGCGCACCTCGGCGAGCCGGGCCGGCTGCTTGCACAAGGGACAGGCCCATTCCGGCCTGACAGGGTCGGAGTCGCGACGTTCGATCTCGACGGTGACGTTCATCAGGGAGGGGCGCGGCCGGTCTTCAGCCGTCGAAGCGGCGGAAGACCAGTGTGACGTTGTGGCCCCCGAAGCCGAAGCTGTTGCTGGCGGCCACCTCGACCTTCTGGAAGCGCGACTCGAGCGGCACGTAGTCGAGGTCGCAGGCCGGGTCCGGGTCCGTGAGGTTGGTCGTCGGCGGCAGCAGGCTATTCACGATCGTGAGCACTGTGGCCACGGCCTCGATCGCTCCGGAGGCACCCAGGCAGTGGCCGATCATCGACTTGTTCGACGAGATGGCGACCTTTCTCGCGTGGTCTCCCAAGGCGACCTTGATGGCCTTGGTTTCGGCAACGTCGCCGGCGGCGGTAGCGGTGCCGTGGGCATTGATGTAGTCGATTGCCGACGGTTCAAGACCGGCCTCCGCGAGCGCCATGGCCATGGCGCGGGCCTGCGACCTGCCGGTCTCGTCCGGTAGCGTCATGTGGAAGGCGTCCGAGCTCATGCCGGCGCCGGCCAGCTCGGCGTAGATGCGAGCGCCGCGAGCCTGGGCGTGCTCGAGGCTCTCGAGCACCAGGCAGCCGGCGCCTTCGCCGATCACGAATCCGTCGCGGCCGGCGTCGAAAGGCCGCGAAGCATGCTCGGGGTCGTCATTGCGCAGGCTCAATGCCCGGGCGGCGGCGAAGCCGGCTACACCAACCGGGCTGATAGGCGCCTCGCTGCCGCCGGCGAACATCACCTCAGCGTCGCCGTGGCGGATGATGCGCGCCGCGTAGCCGATGGCGTCGGAGCCGGCCGCACAAGCGGTGACGGTGGCGCTCAAGGGGCCTTTGGTGCCCAGCGCGAGCGAGACGTGTGCCGCGCCCATGTTGGGGATCATCATAGGCACGAGCAGCGGGTTCACGCGGTCCGGGCCTTTGGTGAGGAGCTTGTCGATCTCGGTGTGCAAGGTCTGCAGGCCGCCGACGCCGCTGCCGATCACCGCCCCGACCCGGTCCGCCTCGGGGCGGGGGTCGAACTCGGCGTCGGCGGCGGCCAGCCTGGCGGCCGCGACGGCGTATCGCGAAAACAGGTCGAGGCGCCGCACTTGGCGCTTGTCAATGAAGTCCTCGGCGACGAAGTCCTTGACCTCGGCGGCGATGTGCACCTTGTACTCGGTGGTGTCGAAACGCGTGATGGGCCCGACGCCCGACTCGCCGGAGACGAGCCGCCGCCAGAAGGTGTCGACGTCGATGCCCAAGGGCGAAACCACACCGAGCCCCGTCACGACGACCCTGGTGGCAGACGCCATCAGATGCCCAGTCCGCCGTCGACCGGGAGCGTGACGCCCGTGATGAATCGCGCCTGCCGAGAGGCGAGGAAGACGACGGCGAGGGCCACGTCGTCTGTGGTCCCAATGCTCCTCAGCGGTGTCGCGTCGACGATCAGCTTGCGCGTCTCCTCGGGCAGGGCCTGCGTCATCGGCGTGTCGATGTAGCCGGGAGCGATGGCGTTGACGCGCACGCCGCGCGCGCCGAGCTCCTTGGCCAGCGACTTCGTCAGGCCGATGATGCCCGCCTTGGCTGCCGCGTAGTTGGCCTGCCCCGCGTTGCCGCGGCGACCCACTACGCTGGAAAGATTGATGATACAGCCTGCGCGGCGGCGGAACATCTTGCGGGCCACCGCCTTGCTCACCAGGAAGGTGCCGCGCAGGTGCGTGGCGACGACGCTGTCGAAGTCGGCCGGGTCCATCATCAGTACGACGTTGTCGCGGGTGATGCCCGCGTTGTTGACGACAATGGAGAGCGGCCCGAGGTCTCTCTCGGCGCGCTCGACCATGGCGTTGACCTGCTCTTCGTCGGAGACGTCGCCCATCACGACAAGGCCCTTTCGGCCCAGCTCTTCGATCTCGCCGACGACGTCGGCGCAGGTCTCTTCGCCGGCGAAGTCGTTGACGGCGACGTCGGCGCCAGCCGCGGCCAAGCTGAGCGCGATGGCGCGCCCTATGCCGCGGCCGGCACCGGTCACCAGGGCAACGGATCCCGTCAGGTCAAGCTCGACGCTCACGCGACCTCCCAGTAGCGTGGGTCTTCGCGCAGTGCTCCGATGGTGTCGGCGTCGGCGGCTCGGGCCACCGCCGCGTCCGGGGCGATGCGTCGCACGAGGCCGCCGAGCACGCTGCCGGGGCCGACCTCAAGGAATGAATCATACCCTGCCGCAGAGAGAGCGTTCACGGACTGGGTAAAGCGGACCGGCGAGACGAGCTGCCGCGACAGCAGCTCGACGAAATCGCCGGTCTCGAGCTCGACGCTGCAGACCGAGAAGAACGCCGGACGCGGCGTGTGCCACTCCGTCGCCGCGAGCGCGGCGCGCAGCGGCGCCTGGGCCGCCGCCATCAGCGGCGAGTGAAAGGCGCCGCTCACGACGAGGGGGATCACTCTCTTGGCGCCGGCCTCCATTGCCCTGAGGGCCAGCCCGTCCAGACCGGCCCTGGTGCCGCTCACCACGACCTGGCCGGGGCTGTTGAAGTTGGCCGGCCACACGCCGTCGCCGGCGGCCGTCAGCTCCTCGACCTTCTCGTCCGGCAGGCCGATGACGGCGGCCATGCCGCCGGGTTCCGCCTCGGCGGCGCGCAGCATCTCCTCGCCGCGCCGCCGCACCAGCCGCAACGCTTCGGCGAACGACAGCGCCCCGGTGGCAACCAGCGCCGAGTATTCGCCGAGACTGTGACCGAAGGCGGCGTCGAAGCGCAGTCCGGCGGCGGCCAGGATGCGGAAGATGCCGATCGAGTTGGCCAGCAGCGCCGGCTGCGTCACGTCGGTGCGCGCCAGCGTCTCGGCCGGGCCCATGGCGCAGACCTGCTCAAGGTCGTAGTCGAGCACATCCGAGGCCTCGGCGTAGCTGTCGCGCATGTGCGGATAGGCGGCGCAGAGGTCGCAGCCCATGCCGACGGCTTGGGACCCCTGCCCGGGAAACATCAGTGCGAGCTTGCTCATGACGTCCTCCAGGACGCTGTGGGTGGGTGCGGCTCAGTGCTTACCCGGAACGGCGGAGAAACTCGACCGAGGCGTCGCTGCAGCGCGGTCACAGCTCCCACTTCGTGAGGCACGAGCCCCACGTGAGCCCAGCGCCGAACCCGGCCATCAGCAACATGTCGCCCTTCTTCAGGCGGCCGTTCTGGCTGGCCTCGTGCAGGCAGATCGGGATGGAGGCGCACGAGGTGTTGCCGTAGCGGTCGAGGTTGGCGAACACCTGCGCCTCCGTGAATCCCAGGCGCCGCGCTGCAGTCTCGATGATGCGAATGTTGGCCTGGTGCGGCACGAACAGGTCGACGTCTTCGACGGTCAGATCGGCGTCACCGAGCACCTTCTCGCACGAGCCGACGACCGTGCGCGTGGCGAACTTGAAGACTTCGCTGCCGGTCATGTGCATGGCGTGCTCGTGCTTGCGCACGGTCTCGAAGCTGGCCGGCCTGCGGCTGCCGCCGGCCGGCACGTTGAGGTAGGCCGCACCGCTACCGTCGTTGCCGAGGTCGAAGCTGAAGATGCTGCCGTTGTCTGTGGGCTGCACGAGCACGGCACCGGCGCCGTCGCCGAAGAGCACGCACGTGCTGCGGTCCTCCCAGTCGACCATCTTGCTGAGCACCTCTGCGCCGACGACGAGAACGTTCTGATAGATGTTGGCCGAGACGAACGCCGTGGCAATGGCGAGGCCGTAGACGAAACCGGTGCAGCCGGCCTGCACGTCGAAGGCGCCGGCCTTGGTGGCGCCGATCTTGTCGGCGACGATCGACGCCGTGGCCGGCATCATGTGATCGGGCGAGATCGTGGTGACGATGACCAGGTCGAGCTCGGTGGGGTCGAGCAACCCCGACTCGAGGCAGCGGCGGGCGGCGATCTCGCCGAGGTCGCTGGCCGCCTCGTCGACCCGCGCGATGCGGCGCTCGCGAATACCGGTACGCGTGAGGATCCACTCGTCCGACGTGTCGAGGAACTGCGAGATCTCGTCGTTGGTGAGCACGCGCTCAGGCACGTGCACGCCGAGCGCCGAGATGCGCGCGCCCCGCACGAGGCCGCGACGCAGGCCGATCACAGTCTCGCCTCCCCGTCGGCGATGGCCGCGCCGTCGACGATCGCGAACATGAGCTCGCCGCGGCAGGCCAGCCGGCCGTCCACGGTCGCCTTGACCTTGGCGCGACCCACGGGACCATGCACGGCGACGATCTCGGCCTCGAGCCTCATCGTGTCGCCGGGCTTCACGACGCGCTTGAAGCGCACCTTGTCGATGCCGGCGAAGAGGCCGATCTTGCCGGCGATGTCGCCGGCGGCGGCGACCGCGATCGTCGCCGTCTGGGCCAGCGCCTCGACGATAAGCACGCCGGGCATGACGGGGTTGCCGGGAAAGTGCCCGGCGAACCAGAAGTCGTCGTCGCGCAGCGTGCGGACGGCTACGCAGCGCACCCCCTCTTCACCCTCGAGCACTTCGTCCACCAGGAGGAACGGGGGGCGGTGCGGCAGTAGCCGCATGACCTGATCGCGGTCCAGCCTCACAGCGGTGTCAGCTCCCGTGAGCGGCGGCCGTGCCGGCGCTCGAACCCGATGACCACGGCGGCCGTGGCAAGACCCCACCCGATCACGTTCTTGACGGGGAGGTGGCGGCCGCCGGGCAGGGGGATGCTGCCGAGCTTCTCGTCGAGGTATTCGAGCGTGTCGCTCACCGCGCGGCCGAACGGTCTGGGCGATCCGGGCAGAGGCTCGAGCTCCGCCACCGCCATCACGCGCTCGGCGAAGGCGGGCGGCGGAGCCAGCTCGAGCCGGCCCCATGCGGCCAGGGCGCCGCGCACCTCGCCCACCTGGGCGAGCTCGGCGGCGCAGTCCGGGCAGAAGCTGAGGTGCTGCTGCAGCTCGGCGACCTCGAGATAGCCGAGCTCGCCGTCGACGTACAGATTGATGCGTTCGCGGAAGTAGCTGCAGTCCATCAGGCATCGCTCCTCGGACGAGCGCCGGCGAGGCCCTGCTCGGGCCCGGCGCCTTCCGCCCGCAGCTTGAGCCGCAGGGAGGCGCGGCCGCGGTGGACCATCACCTTCACGGTGCCGAGCGGCCGCCCCGTGGCCTCGGCGATCTCCTGGTACGGCAGGCCATAGACGTCGCGGAGCACCGTGGGAACGCGGTAGTCCTCGGGGAGGTCGTGCAGCGCCGCCACGATCGTGGCGGCGTCGACGCCCTCTCCCAGCTCGGGCGCCTCCTCGGCGACCAGCTCGGGTGTCTCCACCGGCTCGGGATGACGCTTCTCACGACGCTTGTAGTCCACGGACGCAGTCAGCGCGAGACGGAAGAGCCATGTGGAGAACGTGGCTTCGCTGCGGAACTGCGGCAACTTGCGATAGCAGCGCAGAAACGCTTCTTGTGCCGCGTCTTCGGCGTCGGTGCGGTTGCCGAGCACGTTGTAGGCCACTGAGTAGACCATCCCCTGGTAGCGTTCCACGATCAGCTTGAAGGCCTGCGCGTCGCCCTCGGTCGCTCGCGCCAGATCGGCGGAGGACGGGTCGGGCAGCGAGGCCCACTTATGGAGGTTAGACGTAGCCATGGCGATGGAAGTTACAGCGCGACTTCAGACGGCCACCGGGAGCGGCACGAAGGCCGGCCCGGCAGGCGGCGAGAGACGACGGGGTGTGGAGGGCTCGCGTACACGCATGGGAGGGGAGTTTACACTAGGCGCACGGTGGGACCGTTTCGCGCCCGTTGACGCGGCCGTCGCCGCTCGAGACGAGGGCGCGGCGGACCCGCGAGTCGACCCGGGAGCGGGCGGCTACCTCTCGCGCAGGAACCTGTCGAAGGCCTCCAGGCCCGGCTCGAGGCCGAGCCGGCCGAGTCCGACGCGGAAATGGTCGGCCGGCGTATCGGCGATCTCCGAGTAGTAGATGCTCGCCGGCAGCACCAGCACACCCTCTTCCTCGAGCAGGCGGCGGCAGAAGTCCTCGACGTCGCCGCCTTTGTACCGCGGGAAGCAGACGCAGCCGCCCATCGGCGGGACCCAGTCGAAGAGTTCCTCCCAGCGGGCGAAGAAGTTGTTGAACAGCGGCAGGTTGGCGGCGAGGATGCCGCGGTTGCGCGCCCAGATGCGCTCGCGGTTGCGCAGCGCGATCGCCGTCAGGTACTCCGTCGGGCCGGCGTTGCAGATCGTCGTGTAGTGCTTGCGCCTCTCGACGCGTTCGAGGAGGCCGCGATCGCGACAGGCGAGCCAGCCGATGCGCAGCCCGGGCAGCCCGTAGGACTTGGAGGCGACGTTGAGCGAGATCGCGGTCTCCGAAAGGTCGGCCGCCTGGGTGAGCGTCCGTGCAGGGTCGAGCTCCACGCCACGGTACACCTCGTCGCAGAACAAGCGGATGCCGCGCGCGTCGCACATCGCTGCCAGCTCGCAGAAGGTCGCCTCGTCGGGCACGTGCCCGGTCGGGTTGTTCGGATAGTTGACCGCGACCAGCTTCGTGTTCGGGCGGAGCAGATCTCGCAGCTCCTCGAGGTCGAGCGCCCAGCCGTTCTCGCGCCGCATCACCAAGGGGCTCACGTCGGCGCCGGTCGCCAGGGGGACCGTCTCCATCGACTGGTAGCAGGGCACCGTCACGACGGCGTGGTCGCCAAACCCGACCAGCTCCTGCATCACCAGGAAGAGGGCCTCCTCGGCGCCGGTGAAAGCGAGTACGTGGCCGGCGTCGACGTGCTCGTAGGTCCCGGCGACCGCCTCGCGCAGGTTCTCGCTGCCCCATGAGTCGACGTACGTGAGCGGAAGCTTCATGAAGCCCTCGCGGTCGGCGTCGCCGCCCATGGCGAGCAGTTCCTCGATCGTCACGCTCTGCGCGTCCGAGGCGGTCAGGTGGTGGCGGACGCTGAACTCCCACTTGCCGAGGAACTCCTCGAGACGGAACGTGCGCAGCGGCTTCATGAGCGTGCCTCCTTGAGCAAAGCGTAGATAGTGGTGCGGGACACGCCGAGGGCGCGGCCGGCGTGGGCGGCGGCGTTGCGGGTGGCGAAGAGGCCGCGCTCGTCCATGAGCCTGACGAGTGCGAGACGCTGCTCCCGGGTCAGGCGATCGCCGCGGAGCCGGCGGGTGCGGCACTCGTCGTCGACGAGTAGAGCGATCTGCTCGCGCCAGTCGCGGTCGAAGAGCTCGGGCGGCCGTTCCTCCACGGCAGCGGCGAACCGCGTGAGCAGGTCGATGGTGGCGTCGAGCGGTGAGCGGTCGAAGTTGATGCAGAGCAGGCCGCGCCTTGCGCCCTTGGCATTGAGCAGCACGACGCTCACCGACGTGATCGCGCGGCCGTCGGCGAGGACCTTCGGGTAGGGGCCGATGACGCGCGCACCCTCCGCGTATTCCGGCAGCTCGTCGATGAGCGAACGGTCGCCTACCTTGCGCCCCGAGATGGGGTTCCAGATGGCGACGACACGGTCGCGGCGGATGTCGTGGACGGCGACCTCAGCGAGAGGATGGAAGAGCGCGACCACAGCCTCGCAGAGGGGCATATGAGGTTCGAGCCAACCGGGGTAGGTCGTGGACATGGCTGAACGGTACGTCCGATACGGACGGTCTGTCAAGCCAGCGGATGGTCAAGGCCGATCCGCTGCGCTTCGACGCCCGTGGAGAACTGAGAGTCTCCTCGCGCGGCCTCCTGACCCGGGCCGGGACTACGCGGTCTCCCTCCCTGTTCCCAGCACCTCCGCCAGCGCGTCCACGACGTTGGTCGCCACGACCCCGGCGAAGGCGCCGCCGTCGAATGGGATCGACGCCGCCGTGATGTAGGCGCTCGCGTCCGCCAGCAGATACTGGACGAGCGCCGCGAGTTCGTCGGCCTGCGGCATGCGGCCAAGGGGATTGAGCCGCGCCGCCACGGCAAGCTCGCGCTCTATCTCCTCGAGGTGCGGCGAGTCGAACGGTCCGGTGAGCACGCAGTTGACTCGGATGCGCCGCGCGGCAAGTTCGAGGGCGGCGCTCTTGGCGATCGCGACGACCGCCGCCTGGGCGGCGGCGTGGCTCGCGATCGTGGCGCCCCCGGTCAGCGCCGTCTGCGCCGCCACGGCGACGACGGCGGCGCCGTCGTTCATGAGCGGCGCCCCGCGCTTGAGGCACCAGAGCAGCACCTTCGCGTTCTGGCCGAGGTCCCAGTCCAGCGACGACTCGGCTAGTGCCCCGTGATCGGCCCCTGCCAGGTGACGCCTTCGCTGCCCGGCAGGCAGACGATGCCGTCGATGCGGCCGTAGAGCTCGGCGACGTGCTCCATGCGCGCGGACCTGCGCCTCGTCGGACGCGTCCGCGCGCACGAACGGCGTCTTCGTCTTGCGCAGCACGTCGCCGGGGTTGCGCCGGTCGCTCGCGAGCACCCTGGCGTCCGCCGCCGCGAAGCGCGCCACACACCCGCGCCGGTAGGGCTGCGCCGCGCCCACGACGACGATCGTCCTGTCCTGGAGTGTGTACATCCTCGCTGTTCCCTCCTCGCGAGCGGCCATCAGAGTGGGTACTCCCCGTATGCGACCCGCTCGGCGTTCTCGATGTCGGTGAGCGCGCCGATCTCGCGCCAGAGGTCGCCGACGACGTCGGCGGCGGCGGCGGCGATCTCGAAGGTGATCGCGTCCCGCGTGCAGACCCCGGCGCAGCGGCCGCAGCGGATGCACACGTCCGGGTCGATCTCGGCGCGCTCGGCCCCATCGCTCAGCGTCACGGCGCCGACGCAGCACACGACCTCGCGCGTGCAGGCCTCGCAGCGATCGCAAGCCTCGCCGACGACGGGCGTCATGCCGGGGATCGGGAGGTACTTGCGCCGGAAGCGGTCGTTGCCAACGCGCGCGCTCATGCGCAGGTCGCAGCAGCACCAGTCGCAGAAGCAGTAGATGAGCCCGCGGTCCATGGGGCCGCCGTAGACCTGGATGTCGTACTCCCATGAGATCGTGGGGACGAGGCCGCTCTCGACGCAGGCGCGCACGTGCGCCCATGCTTCGTCGACGTCCACCGGCCTCTTGTCGACCGGAGGCACCGGCCTCAGCGCCTCGCCCATGCCCAGCCGCCGAGCTTCTGGCTGAAGCGCTTGCAGTCGAAGCCCACTCGACACATGCAGCCCTCGAGGACCATGCGGAAGCTGGCCTTCTCGAGTGCCGGTCGCAGCGCAGCCTCCACCAGGTCGAGCTCCTCGCCCGGAGCCTCGGCGCGCACGACGTGACTCGTCGGCACGCGCCAATAATGGGCTGGCTCGGCGGTGGCGAAGCCGTGGGGCGTCACGCGCAAGCCGACAACCGGCAGGTGTGAGATCCTGGCGGTCGCCGGCAGGGCCTGCATGCTCTCGATGAACTCGTCGTCGAAGAGGCCTTTGCCCTCGTCGTGCTGGTGCACGGCCTCCGTCGAGAGCTTGGCGCTCTCGGGATCGGGCGGCGCGCTCGTCGCCTTCGCCGGCGACGTCGCCTTCTTGCTGTCCTTGATGTGCATTCAAGTCACTCTCTGCTGCAAGTGGCGCGATTCGACGCGGGGGTCAGGCGTCACAATTCCGGCCCGGTCCCCGCGCCCTGATCAATTGGTTACTCCTCCACCGAACGACGCCGACGGCGTGCCACGCTCGTCATGATGGCGCCGATGTCGACGACGCTCATCGTCACCTTCACGCCCACGTCCTCGAACCAGCCCGTGATGAGCTTGGCGGCGGTCTGGTTCTCGGTCGACTCGGTCGTGACGTCGAGCCGCAGATCCGGTGCCCGCTCGCGAAGAGAGGGAGCTCGACTGGCTGTGGCGCCGCAGATGCTCCGCAGACGGCGCCACCGCCGACTGCCCCCGCTGCGGCCGGACGCGGTTCCACTGGCTGCGGCGGCGCCTCGCGTACGCTTGCGATCAGTGCGGCCACCAGATCCGGCCGACGTCGGGTACTCTCTTCGCCGGCTCGTCCGTCCCGGTCGCGACGTGGTTTGCCGCGACGGCGCTCCTGAACGTCGCCGACCGCCCGCCGGCGCCGAAGGTCCTTGCCGGCGAGCTCGGCATCGGCTACCGGACCGCCTGGCGGATGCGGCGGGCGTTGCTTCGGGCGCTCGACAGGAGAGCCCGGACGCCGAGCTTCTGCGGGCCATCGCCGTCGCCTGGGCGCCTTCAGCGACCGCCGAGTCGCCGGAGCCCCACGAGTCCCCTGAGCCCGCCGCCTTCCTCGCCTGGGCGCAAGCCACCACACCTCGCGTCGAAGCGATGTGTGAGGCTGCCCGCCGCGTTCTGGCCGCCCGGGGCCTGGATCGCACGCGGATCTCCGACATCGCCGTGGAGGCAGGGGTGTCGAGCGCCGTCATCCACTACTCCTTCGAGAGCAAGGACCAGCTCCTGCCGGCGGCACTCGAGTGGGCCGACTGGCGGGCTTTCGGGAACTACCTTGAGCTCCAGCACGTCACGGACGACGCCACGACGATGCTTCGCAAGCTCGTCGCGGTCACGGTGCCGAACGCCGACGTGAGTCGGAGCGCTTGGGTGCTCTGGCTCGAGACGTGGTCGATCGCCCGCATCCGTCCCGCTCTGCTTCCCGTGGTGGAGCGCACGTCGCAACGCAACTTCGACGTGCTCAGGGACACCATCCGGAGCGGTTGCCGCTCCGGGGAATTCCACCCATCGGCGTCCAACGACGAAGTGTGCCTGCGGTTCATCGCCTACGCCGACGGTCTGGTCTCTCGCCGCCTCATCGGCTACTCGGGCTTCACGCCGAAGCGAGTGGCCGAGCTGCTGGGCCGCTTCGCGGAAGAGCAGCTCGGCCTCCCCGCCGGCGCTCTTCGAGCGTGTTCGGCGAGCTGGGCTCAAACCGTACTTGGATCCGCTCGCTCTCGTGTGCCTGCACCTCGGCGAGGATCGCCTCGAGCCCGGCCTCCTTCGCGGCGCTCAGCGCGAAGGGCTGCTCCGCCGCGCGCAGCCGTTGCACCTTGGCCAGTACCCGCTGCTTGAGCGTCTTCTCACCGTCGGCCGCCCAGCGTTCGTCCACGGAGTCGTCGAAGAGGTCGCTCATCCAGATCTCGCAGTAGTGCCGACGCGTGTACTTCGTGCCCAGGAAGCTGCCGCCCGCGCCGGAGCCCGCGGCTCTTCGGTTAGCCTCCGGGTAAGCTAGCCTCCAGATGAAGGTCTTCTGGCGCATCCTCAAGCTTCTTGGCGACTACAAGTGGCTCACGTTCGTGGGCTTCACCTTGGCGTTCGCCCAGATGGGCCTCGGCCTGCTGGTGCCGCGCATCATCCAGTTGACCATCAACAATGCGCTGGTGGGCGGCGAGACCGGCCTGCTCGTCACCTACGGTCTCGCTCTCATCGCCATCGCCGTCGTGCGCTTCATCGTGGCGGTCGGTCGCAGGCTCGCCAGTGGCAAATCAAGCCTCGGCATCGAGTACGACCTGCGCAATCGCATGTGGTCGCATTTGCTGAAGCAGTCGTTCAGCTACTTCGACCGCTGGCCCACCGGGCAGCTCATGAGCCGTGCCATGAGCGACGTGCAGAACGTGCGCACCTTCCTCGGCTACGGCCTCGTGTTCTTCGCCACCAACATCGTGATGATGGTCGCCGTGGCGATCATCCTGCTGCTCCTCGACTGGCGTCTGGGCTTGATGTCTCTGGCCTTCCTGCCGTTCCTGCTGCTGGTCACGGTGCGTTTCAGCCGCCGCCTGCAGCCGATCCTCAAGGATGTGCAGCAGAAGATCGCCGATGTGACGGCGGCGGCCGAAGAGAACGTGGTGGGCTCGCGTATCGTGCGCATCTTCGCCCGCGAGGACGACGAGCTGGTGAAGTTCAGCGACCGCAGCTACAAGGTCTTCGAGGCCAGCGTAGCCGCGGCGCGCACGCGCGCCAAGTACATCCCGCTGATCGCCTTCATCCCCAACCTGGCGGTGGCCTTCCTGCTGTACTACGGCGGGCGCCAGGTCATCGAGGGGAGCCTGAGCCTGGGCTCGCTGGTCGCCTTCTACAGCTACCTGATGATGCTGGTGTACCCGGCCCAGGTGATCGGCTGGCTGACCGGCCTCGCGCAGCGCGCCATCGCCAGCGGGGAGCGCGTGTATGAGGTGCTCGACGCGCCGCTGGAGATGGAGGAGCGGACGGGCGCGCGGCCGCTGCGCGGCCCAGACGGCGGGCCGCCCGTGGGCGCGGTGACCTTCGAGGACGTCTGGTTCAGTTACGTGGACCGGCCGGTGCTCGAGGCGGTCAGCCTCGACGTCCCGGCCGGGCGCACGCTCGCCTTCGTCGGCCACACCGGCTGCGGCAAGACCACGCTGACCAACCTCATCCCACGGTTCTACGACACCAGCGCCGGGCGCGTGCTCGTCGACGGCCAGGACGTGCGCGACCTGCAGACCGCCGATCTGCGCAGCCACATCGGCATCGTCACGCAGGATCCGTTCCTCTTCAGCACCTCCATCGCCGAAAACATCCGTTTCGGTCGGCCCGCGGCGAGCGATGGCGAGGTCAAAGCAGCCGCGCAGGCCGCGCAGGCCGACGACTTCGTCGCCGCCCTCCCCGAGGGCTACGACACGGTCGTCGGCGAACGCGGCTTCACGCTCAGCGGCGGCCAGCGCCAGCGCATCGCCATCGCGCGGGCGCTCGTCATGGACCCGCGCATCCTCATCCTCGACGACGCCACCAGTAGCGTCGATGTGGAGACGGAGTTCAAGATCCGCGCCGCGCTGACCGAAGTGATGCGCGGCCGCACCACCTTCATCATCGCCCACCGGCCGTCGACGATCGCGCTCGCCGACGAGGTCGTGGTGCTGGATCACGGCCACATCGAAGAGCGCGGCACGCACGACGAGCTCATGGCCGCCGGCGGCCTCTACGCGCACATGTTTGGCGACGCCGAGGCCAGGCACTGCGATCTGGACGTCGTCGCGGTCGGGGAGCCGGCGACCGCCGGAGCCACGGCGGCCGGCGGCGCCGGCCCGGCCGCCCGGGGAGGAGGCGCCTGATGGCCACCGCCTCCCGTCACGCCGCCGGCCCGCACGGCAGTGGCGCCACCCTCGAGGACCTGCGCGGCTGGCGCGCCTTCGTGCACCTGGCCCGCGAGCTCAAGCTCGCCCGGCTCGCGCGGCTCGCCTATCCGTACCGGCGCCGCGCCGTCTACAGCGTGATCGCCATGATCGCCGTCACGCTGAGCAGCCTCGCCGTCCCGTATCTGCTCAAGGTCGCCATCGATGGGGGGATCGGCGCCAAGAACCTCACCGTGCTCACCTGGGTCATAGTCGCGTTCATCGGCGTGAGCCTCGTCAACCTCGGCGCCAGCTACCTGCAGACCTACCTCACGAGCTGGGTCGGCTCGCACATCATCTACGACCTGCGCCGCCAGCTTTTCGCCCATCTGCAGAAGCTCTCGCTCGATTTCTTCAGCCGCCAGAAGACCGGCTGGATCGTCAGCCGCCTGACCAACGACATCGACGCCCTCGACCAGCTCGTCACCGACGGCGTCGCCTCGCTGGTCACCAACTCGCTGACCTTCGTGGGCGCCATCGTGTTCCTTTTCATCCTCGACTGGCGCCTGGCGCTAGCGACCCTCACCATCATGCCGCTGCTCATCGGCGCGACGCTCGTCTTCCGCTCCAAGTCGGCGCGCGCCTACGCCCAGGTGCGCAACAAGATCGGCGACGTGAGCGCCCACCTGCAGGAGTCCATCTCCGGTATCCGCGTGCTCAAGGCCTTCCGCCGTGAGCAGAGCGACTACGAGAAGCTCGACGTGGCCAACGCCGCCTACCGCGAGGTCAACATGCGCACGGTCGTGCAAAGCGGCCTGTACTTCCCCTTCATCGAGTTCATGTCGGCAGCGGCAGTGGTGATCGTGCTCTGGTACGGCGGCACTCTCATCGGCGGCAACACCCTGGAGATCGGCGTGCTGGTGGCGTTCATCGGCTACCTGGGCAGCTTCTTCGACCCGCTGCAGCAGCTCAGCCAGCTCTACAACACCTTCCAGGCGTCGATGGCCGCGGTGCAGAAGATCTACACGGTGCTCGACACCGAGCCCGACATGCTCGACGCCCCCGATGCCGTCGACCTTCCGGACGTCCGCGGCGTGGTGGAGCTGCGCGGCGTCACCTTCGGCTACGACCCGGAGAAGCCGGTGCTGCACGACGTGGACCTGATCGTCCCGGCGGGCAAGACCGTCGCGCTCGTCGGCGCCACCGGCGCCGGCAAGTCGACGGTGATCAAGCTGCTGGCACGCTTCTACGACCCCACCGCGGGGACGGTGCTCATCGACGGCCACGACCTGCGGCAGGTGACCTCGAGCTCGCTGCGCGAGCAGCTCGCCGTCGTGCCGCAGGAAGCTTTCTTGTTCAGCGGCTCGGTGCTCGACAACATCCGCTTCGCGCGGCCCTCCGCGGACGCCGACGAGGTCAAGCGCGTGGCGCGCATCGTCGGCGTGCACGATTTCGTCGAGTCGCTGCCTGACGGCTACGACACCGAGGTCCAGGAGGGCGGCTCGGCGCTGAGCACCGGGCAGCGCCAGCTCATCAGCTTCGCGCGAGCGCTGCTCGCCGACCCGCGCATCCTCATCCTCGACGAGGCCACTTCGAGCGTCGACGCGGAGAGCGAGCGGCGCATCGAGCGCGCCATGGAGGTGCTGTTCAGCGGCCGCACCAGCGTGATCGTCGCGCACCGCCTGAGCACGGTGCGCTACGCCGACGAGATCCTCGTCATCGACGACGGCCGCGTCGTGGAGCGCGGCACGCACGACGAGCTGGTCGCAGCCCGCGGCCGCTACGCCGGCCTGCACGCCGAGTGGGAGGCCACCGGCGAAGCGTTATGAGGCGGCGGGCGGGGCCGCGGCCGCCGCCGCCGGACCCATGGCATGCGGTGCCCTCACGTCGCGCCAGGCCAGCTGGAAGACGCTGACGACGATGGCGACGCCCGCGCTCACCCAGAGCACTGTCGGCAGACCGAAGGCGTCCGCCACGGGCCCGGCCAGCGCCAGCCCTGCCGGGTAGAACGCCAGGACGCCGAGATAGTCGTAGGACGAGACGCGTGAGATCATGTGCGGCGCGACCTCTCGCTGCATACACGTCAGCCAGAACGGGTCGTACAGACCCCACTCCACCCCGACGGCTGCCAGCGAGGCGTAGAGCATCCACACCGGCGCCTCCAGCGCCAGGAAGGCCACAGGCAACGCCGTCAGGCTCATGCCGGCGGCGATCACGAGCATCGGCCGGCGTGGTCGCCAGCGCAGGCTGAGCAGACCGCCGGCGATCTGCCCGATGCCCATCGCCGCCGAGGTCAGCCCCCAGGTGCGCGCGCCGTCGTAGGCGTCGCGCGCGACGATGGGGCCCAGCACCTGGATCGGCCCGTCGATGGCGAAAAGAAAGAGGGCGCCGCCGGCGACCATGACCCAGATCCAGGTGTGACTGGTGAACTCTCGCCAGCCGTCGGCGAGATCGTGGAAGAAGGCGCGGCCGCCGGCCGAAGCGACTCCGTCGACGGCCGGCTCCTCACCGGCCAGGCCGCGGGCGGGACCGGGCGAGCTCGGCTTGCCACCCCGCCGACCGAGGAACGCCGACGGCCGCAGCGCCAGCAGGAACCATGCGCTGGCCAGGTAGCTGAGCCCGTCGATCGCGATCGCCCACCCCGGGCCCACGGCGGCCACGAGCATGCCCGCGAGGAACGCCCCTATAGTGATGGAGCCGCTGGACACCAAGCCTTGCAGGGCATTCGCCTGCTGGAGGCGAGGCGGGCTCACGACCTCGGGCACGAGGCCGGTGTAGGCAGGCCCGAAAAACGCTTCGCACGCGCCCATCCCGACCTGGAGGGCGGCGAGCTGCCACACGTGGGCCACCCCGGCGACGAGCAGGGCGGCGGCAGCCAACTGCAGTGCGGTGCGCCCGGCGTCCGCGGCGAGCATGACCGTGCGACGAGGGAGACGATCGGCCCATACGCCGCCGAGCAGCACGAGCACGATCAGTGGGATCAGACCCGCGGCCTCGACGATGCCGATGTCGGTGGCGGTGCCGCCGATGGCGAGCACGGCAAAGGGCAGCGCGACCACGCGGAACATGGAGCCCACCACCGAGGCTGCCTGGCCGACGAACAGCTTACGGAACTCGGGCTCGCCGAGCGCGGCGAGGCTGTCGCCCAACCCCCCCAAGCTACTCGGCCCGCGGCAGCCGCCGGTCGAGCCAGCCGGGGATCCACCAGTTCCAGCGCCCGATCAGACGCATGACCGCGGGCACCATGAGGATGCGGATGACGCTGGCGTCGAGAGCCACCGCCACCGCGAGGCCGACGCCGATGGCCTTGGTGACGAGGATCGACGTGAAGGCGAACGACCCGCCGACCACGACGATGATGAGCGCGGCGCTCGTGATGATCCGCCCGGTGCGCGCCAGGCCGAAGCGCACGGCCTGGACGTTGTCGCCGGTCTCTTCCCACGCCTCGCGCATGCGCGTGAGCAGAAACACCTCGTAGTCCATGGAGACGCCGAACACGGTGCAGAAGAGGATCACCGGCAGCTCGGCGTCGATGGCGCCGCTGCTCTTGAAGTGGAAGAGCCACTCGAGATGGCCGTCCTGGAAGATCCACACCACGGCCCCGTAGCCGGCGAGCAGCGACAGGACGTTCATGACCACCGCCTTCACCGGCAGGATCACGCTGCGCAGAAGCAGGAGGAGCACGAGTGCGGTCACGCAGACCACGAACAGGATGATCCAGGGGAAGCGCTGGTAGAGGATGTGAACAAAGTCATGCACCGTCATGGAGGTGCCACCGACGAGGACGGTCATGCCCTCCGGCGGCGGTTGCTTGGAGATGCTCACCGCGAGATCCTGCGCCTCCACGGAGGACGGGCCGTGCGTGGGGACGACCTGGAAGAGCGCCGTGCCCGGAGCAGTGGTGAACGAGCGCAGGCGCAGCGCGGCCTCGCGCTGCTGGGCGCCGAGCAGACCCTGGAGGAAGCCGGAAAGGCCGACCCCGGCGGACGGCGGCCCGGCGCCGGCGGGCCGTTGCACGGCCCGCCAGAAGCGGGCCGCCGCCTCCGGCGACTCGAGGCCGGGCAGGTTCACGACGCTGGTCACTCGGGACACGCCGGGCATGGCCGCGAGGCGTTGGCCGTACTCGAACAGCTTCCGCAGGTTCGCCGGTTCGAGCGCCGCGGTGTCGCCTGTCCACGTGACCAGGGCGTAGATCGGCGACAGCGCCGAGGCGTCGAAGCGGGACTGGAGGATGTCGTAGCCCTGACGTGACTCGGAGCGCTGCGGGAGGGCGGTCGCGCCGGGGATCTCCCTCTCGATATGCAGCACCGGCCACGCGAAGACCAGCACCACGATGAGTGTCCCGACAAGGACCGGGACGGGGTGATGCATGACCCAGTCCGACCAGCGCGCCCAGAATGCCCCTTCTTTGCCCGCGCGCCCGATGACGCGCAAGCGATCCACGCGCGGGCCGAGCATGCCGAGCAGTGCCGGCAGCAGCGTCAGGGCGGCGAGTACGGAGAAGATCACGACGAGCGCGCCGCCCAGCCCCATCGACCGCATCGACATGAACGGGATGACCACCAACCCGAGCAGGCCGATCACCACGGTGAGCCCAGAGAAGAAGATGGAGCGCCCGGCGTATTGCACGGTGATCTCAACGGCCTCGACCACGGTGCGGCCGGCGCTCATCTCCTCGCGGAAGCGGCCCACCATGAAGAGGGAGTAGTCGATGCCCACGGCGAGCCCCAGCAGCGTGGCCACGTTCATCGCGAACACGGAGATGTCCAGGAACTGGGCGAGCACCCAGAACACGCCCAGCGTGACCGTGACAGCCATGCCGCCACCGATCACCGGCAAGGCGGCGGCCACCAGGGTCCCGAAGATGAGCACGAGGACGATAATGGCGATCGGCACGGTGTACATCTCGGCAGTCCGCAGATCCTCGGCGGAGATCTGTTCGATGTCGGCGTACACCGCGGGGTCGCCGGTGAGATGCGTAGTGAGGCCGGTTGGCGCCAGCCTGGCGCGCAAAGCTGGGATCATGCGCTGCACCTGTTCGGTGCTCGCGTCGAACGAGAGCACGGCGAAGGTCGCGTGCCCATCCCTCGAGATGAATCCGGCGTCGCCGGTGGAGGCGGCGGTCTGCACGCTGAGGAGCCGGGGAAACGCCTCGCGATCGATCTCCGCCAAAGCCGCCTTCACCTGCGCCTGATAAGCAGGGCTGCGCGCGTCGAGGCTGGGGCTCGTGAACACGATCGTGAGCCTCGCCGGGCCGAAGCCCAGCCGCTCCTGCATCGCCTTCTGCGCCTGCTGTGACGGCGTCGCGGGGTTGGTGAAGCCGCCGCCTTTGAGCTCCCCGGGAACGTGCGTGGTCGCCACGATGCCCGCAACGAAGGCCACTGCCCAGACCAGCACGATGAGCCTGCGACGCTTGTAGACGAACCGTCCGAGCGCGGCGAACACGCGGCGACCTCCTTCGGAGCGGCCGCGGCGGCAGACAGCACTCATGTGCGGCGGCCGCCATTCTGAACGTTATACTACGGAGGCATCGTTTCATGCCGACCGAACACTCGGGGACCGTGACCGGACCACGCGAAAGGACTTCGGCAGGCGGCGTCGTCGTCCGCACGGACGGCGACATCGAGGTCTGCCTCATACGACCCGCCGGGCGCTCCGTCTGGGGGTTGCCCAAGGGCGGCATCGAGAGCGGCGAGACGCTGACGCAGGCCGCCGTGCGCGAAGTCGCCGAAGAGACCGGCGTCAGCGGCGTGGTCGATGCCGAGCTCGGTGCCATTGACTACTCGTTCTACTCGCGCGAGCAAAGCGGTCGCATCCACAAGACAGTGCACTACTACCTCATGCACGCCACCGGCGGCGACACGGCCGACCACGACCACGAGGTCAGCGAAGCGCGCTGGGTGAGCCTGCGAGAGGCGCTGCGGCTCATGACGTACCCCAACGAGCGGGAGATGGTGCG
>CAIOZS010000156.1 GCA_903862845.1 uncultured Thermoleophilia bacterium | reverse complement strand
CGCATCGATTTCCTTGGCAAGCGCAGACTCTTTCTTTTCAGCCTTCTTCTCGCTCTGGAGAATCAGGCTCTTGTTGGTCCACTTGACCAGCCGACCCTCGCGGTGCAGCTCAATCGAGTTGGCCTTGCACTTGCCCGAGCAGAACGGCAGCGCCGTCCCGTCCCATCCGCGGTCTACTCCTCCATCATCCGCGGGCGGCGCCGGCGCACCACGAGCAGCACGATCAGCACCACGACCACCACGGCGACGGCGACCGCCACCCACAGTCCCACGCGCGAACCGCCGCCCGCCGAGGTCGCGGCGGCGGTCTTCGGCGCGATGAGCATGAAGTTCTCGGAGCCGGCGTTGCCGTACGGCGGGAAGAGCGTGTTGCCGATCTCGGCCGGCGACTGCGAGTACCCCTGCCACTTCGCCGTGTTGTATGCCTCGAGGTCGTTGGAGTACGCCAGCACGATGTACGGGGACTGCTCGTAGATGATCTGCTGCATCTTGTCGATAAGGGCCTTGCGCGCCACCGGGTCGAGGGTGTGCGCCTGCTCGTCGTAGAGCTTGTCGTACTCGGCGTCCGACCAGGCGCAGTCGCTCCACCCGCCGATCTGGGCGGTCGTGAAATCGCTGAGGATGGCGTCGGGGTCGAGGTCGCTGTACCAGCCCCAGAGAAACATGTCGTAGTCGGGCGAGAGCTTGCCGCCCACCTTCGCGTACATGGCGTCGCTGAGGGCGCCGTCGTCCATGGTCTGGAGAGTGATCTTTAGGCCGATCTGCTCGAACCAGCCGGCCAGCAGCTTGGCGGCGCTCTGGCTGTTCATGGACTCGGAGCGCGCCGCCAGCCGCAGCGTGATGGGCTTGCCCTGCTTGTCCACGCGCACGCCGTTCTTGAGCGGGTAGCCGGCCGCGTCGAGCGCCTGCCCGGCCTTCGCCAGATCGAACGCGTACTTCTGGGCGGCGGGCGGCTCCCAGTGCCAGTCGGGATCCTTGTAGTAGGCGGCGGTGATGACCGTGGTGGCCGGCTCCGCGTGCCCGCCGTAGACGATCGCGCAGATGCGGTCCTTGTCGACGGCCCAGTTGAGCGCCTGGCGGAACTTCGCGTCGCGTAGCACGGGGTTACCGCGGCTCGTGCCTGCGTAGCAGTTGAAGCCGAGCTCGTCGAACCCGTTGGTGCGCACCGTGCGCGCCTCGATGCCGGGCTGGTCCGTCAGCTGGCGGAACTGCGCGCTGAGCAGGCCCGAGCAGCCGTCGATGTTCCCGGATTTGAGGTCCTGCACCATCGTGTCGGCGTTGGTGTAGTACTCGAAGAGGATCTCGTCGGTCTTGGGAGCCCCGCGCCAATAGTCCTTGCGGGCCACCATCTCCACGTAGCTGTTGTTCTTCCAGGTCACGCACTTGAAGGGGCCGGAGCCCACGAACGGCGGCTTGTTCGCGTAGGCGGCGGCGGCGTCCTTGCCCGAGATCTTCGACCAGATGTGCTCGGGCAGGATCGGCACCCAGTGGCTCAGCATGTTGGCCTTGGGCTGCGAGCACTCGAAGCGCACCGTCGCGTCGTCCACGGCCACGGCTTTCGCGATGTACTGGGTGTACGAGGTGAAGTTGGAGAGCTGGTTCTTGATGATGTAGTTGTAGGTGAAGGCGACGTCCCTGGCGGTCACGGGCACGCCGTCGGACCACGTCGAATTCTGGCGGATGGTGAACGTCCAGGTCTTGCCGTCGGGCGTCACGCTCCAGTCGGTGGCCAGCCCCGTGGCCTGATCGCCTTTGGTCGGCGTGAGCGTGCCGTAGTCGTAGCCGACGAGCGGCTCGTAGGCCAGGTCCCACACCTCGAAGGACGGCCACAGGTAGCCGATGAACGGGTTGAGGTTGTCCGGCTCGGCCAGCCAGCCCACCTTGTACACGACTGTGCCGGCGGCCGGCGACGGCGCGACGGCCGCCGGCGAGGCGGCCGGCGAAGCGCTGCCGCCGTCCACCGTGGGCGTCGGGCTCTCGCTGGCAGCCGCGGCGCTGCCCGGGCCCCACACGAGGCCCAGCGCGAGCAACGCTGCAGCCGCGAGAAGCACGATGAGCGCCGCACGACTGCGGTCCCTGGTAGTCACGTGTCCCCCCTGTTCGTGGTGGCCCCTTCACCGTCGCGCTCCCGGCGCCCTGAACCCCACTGCCCGGCGCGCCCCTGAATCATAGTCCGATACGAGCCACGCAGGTAGGCAGCCAGAGACGGGGCCTTGTCGCGAAGGCTGCCGGCGGGCCGCTGCCCGGCGCACGGCTGCCCGGCGGGCGGACAGCCGGAAGCGTGGGCGGCCGCGCCGACCTCAGCGGCTACGGCGCGGGGTAGTGCGAAAAGGGAAGACAAGGATTCCCTGACTTTCGCGTCGCACGCGGCCGTCCGCAGGCTCGCTTGCTGAGGGGGAAGACAAGGATTCCTTGTCTTCCCTCGCAGTACCCCGTCGCGAGTGACGGCCGCGGCGGGTGCGCGCGCCCTGCCCGGCGGACGTCCGTTCCGTCCGACGTTTACACGAACATATGTTCGTGTTACCGTCATGGTCCCTCACCCGTCCATCGACCGATCTTCACCAGGAGCACCACATGTCTCGCGGCGGAGCCACCTCCAGCGGCAAGCCCGGCGCCGGCGACCCCGGCGGTAGCGGCGGCGCCGGGGTCGGCGCCGCTGGCGCGGCCGACCGGCGCAGCCACGCCGGCCGTCCCGGCGCGCACGGCGCGGCCGCCCCCATCGCCGTTAGTTGGGACGAGCGGCAACGCCGCCCGGTGAGCTTTCTGTGGCGGCGCCGGCGCTACCGCGTCGAACGAGTGCTCGAGACGTGGGTCCTCGAGACAGGCTGGTGGAAGGACGACGGCCACGTCAGCCGTTCGTACTGGCGGGTGCGCGCCGAAGGGCACGTGTTCGATCTGCGCTACGACCGCGTGACCAAGGTGTGGGCCCTCGAGCAGGCGCTCAATTGAACGGCGACGGCTCCGCGTCCGGCAACCGCTGATCACCATGAGCTTCGTCCATCTGCACGCGCACACCAACTTCTCGTTCGGCGACGGCGCCTGCCGCATCCCCGAGCTGGTGGCCGCGGCCGCCGGCATGGGCATGCCGGCCCTGGCGGCCACCGACCACGAAGGGCTCTACGGCGCCGTGCGCTTCTACCAGGCCTGCAAGGCCGCCGGCATCAAACCCATCGTCGGCGTCGAGCTCACCGTCGAGCCGGTTGTCG
>CAIOZS010000155.1 GCA_903862845.1 uncultured Thermoleophilia bacterium | reverse complement strand
CGGACATGGAGTACGCCCTCATCAAGCAGCATCCGCAGGCGGGCCGCGAGCTGCTCGCCGCCATCCGCTTCCGTCAGCCGGTCGCCGAGATCGTCGGCCAGCACCAGGAGCGCCTCGACGGCTCGGGCTACCCAGCCGGGCTGAAGGGCGAGGAGATCATGCTTGAGGCGCGCATCCTCGCGGTCGCCGACGTCGTCGAAGCAATGGCCTCGCACCGGCCCTACCGGGCGTCTCTCGGCCTCGAGGCCGCCCTCGCCGAGGTGCGGGGCGGCGCCGGCGTGCGCTACGACGCCGCCGCGGTGGCCGCCTGCGAGCGTGTGTTCGCGCAGGGGTTCGTCTTCACAGAGGCCTAAGCAGCAGCGTCAGCGCGCCGTCCGCGTCCAGAAGGGGGATGGGCCGCGACGACTGGGGGTCAGCTGTCGCGGCCATCGACCTCTCTCCGCGCTGCGGAGCTCTTCGAGCTTGGGCGGCTTCAAGAAGTGCCGGTACTCCGCCGCGTCGGGCTCCTGGCCCCTTCGCAGGGTGAACACCATGTTCTCCTCCCTGTCCGCTGAACCGGTCGCACGTCCGCTCGGCGGCTGGGCGAGAACTGCGAGCGTCGGCCCCAAGTTGCAGGTCGGCGGCATCGCTGCCGATAACCAAGTCGACACTGCCGCGCTGGATCCCAGTCCCCGTGGGCTGCCATTCATCGAGAGCACTGCTTCACCCATGAGCGACCGAGAGGGGTTTCGTGAAACCATCGCACGAGGGATACCCGAGCGTTGCCACTGTCCCCACGACGTTGCGGAAGACGATCGTGCCTGACCCGATCCCCGCGGGTGCGGAGGCGGTGCTCCCCTTCGAGCTCTCGAAATACGAGCAGAACGGCTACGGCAAGTGGAGCTACGGACCCGGTCTCGATTCTGTCAAGCGGCTGGACCTCATGCCGGCGGGCTACCGCGGGACGTCGGGCACCTCGTCCGAGAGGCTCCTGCGCTTCTTTGCCATCACCGACATCCACATCACCGACGTGCAGTCTCCCGCGCAGGCGATCTTCTTCGGCTACAAGGGCTTTCTCTCGTCGGCCTATTCGGGCGCCATGATGTACACGCACCATGTCCTCGACGCGGCCATGCGGACGGTCAACGCCCTGCACATGGAGGAGCCGCTCGATTTCGGCATCTCCCTCGGCGACACGTGCAACAACACCCAGTACAACGAGTTGCGCTGGTATATCGACGTCCTTGACGGGCAGCGCATCGACCCCGATTCCGGCGTGAAGACAGACGCTGCCCCCAGGCCTCGAGCCGAGTTCCTCGACGCCTATGAGGCGGCAGGGCTGGACAAGTCCATCCCGTGGTATCAGGCGCGCGGCAATCACGACCACTTCTTCACGGGGTTCTTGCGCGTCGACGACTACCTCCGGCAGACCTACATCGGCGACGAGATCCTCAACCTCGGCAACATCTTCGAGGATCCTCTCGGCCCGGGCAGCCGCGGTTTCTACATGGGCTGTCTCGATGGGCGCACGCCCCGCGGGGATATCTTCGGCCTGGGGCCGGTCGCGGACTTCGCGACCCCTCCAAAGGTGCTGGCTGCCGATCCCGACCGCCGCTCGCTTTCGAAAGCGGAGTGGATGAGTGAGTTCTTCGAGACGTCGTCGGGTCCAAACGGACATGGATTCCCTCTCTGCAGTGTGGAAAGGGGATTCGCCTGCTACACCTTCGAGCCGAAGGTGGATGTGCCGTTCAGGGTCATCGTGCTCGACGACACCCAAGGGGACAAGGAGCCCTACGACAACGGCTACGGACACGCGTCTCTCGACAAGGAACGCTATGACTGGCTCGTGCGCGAGCTCGATAGGGGCCAGGCCGACGCCAAGCTCATGATCATCGCCGCGCACATTCCGATCGGCGTCGAGGCGGCGGGTTCGCCCATGGGCTGGGGCTCTGCCGCCTGCGCGTCCGAGGCGGAGCTGATCGCCAAGCTCCACACGTATCCGAACCTTATCCTGTGGATCGCCGGGCATCGTCATCGCAACCCGGTCACGGCATTCGCGTCCCCCGACATTGACCGGCCGGAGCTCGGCTTCTGGGAGATCGAGACCTCGTCGCTGAGGGACTTCCCGCAGCAGTTCCGCACCTTCGAGATCGTGCGTGGCGGCGACGAGACCGTGTCCATCCTGGCGACCAGCGTCGATCCGCTGGTCGAAGACGGGTCGCCGGCCGCGATCTCACGCAGCTACGCCGTCGCGGCCCAGCAGATCTTCAAGAATCCGCTGGGCCTTCTGCCAACTTGTTCGTACAATGCGGAGCTTCTGGTGCAGCTGACACCCGAGATGCAGGCAGAATTGGGTGGGTGAGGGACATGACTGAACAGCGCGAGCCCGGCCAGAGCATCGCGATCGCTGCGGTGCCGAACCTCCGCGACCTCGGCGGCTGGCCGACGCGTGACGGCGGAAACGTGCGCTGGGGCCTGCTCTACCGTTCCGCCGAGCTCAACCAGCTCGCGGGCGCGGACCTCGCGGCCTTCGCCGCCCTGGGCGTCCGCGCGGTCTACGACCTGCGCACCGCGACCGAGCGCAGCGCCCAGCCCGACCGGCTGCCGCCGGGCACCGAGCACGTCGTTCTCGACGTGCTCGAGGGTTCGGCCGACGCGGCGCCCGCGCAGCTCCTCCCGGTGATGACCGATCCGCAGGCCGCCGAGAGGTTGCTCGGCGGCGGCCGGGCGGGGCTGCTCTTCGCCGGCGCCTATCGCGAGATCGTTAGCCTGCCGAGCGCCCGCGCCGGCTACCGGCGGCTGTTCTCCGACCTCATCCGGGAGGAGCACCGGCCGGCGCTCTTCCACTGTACGGCCGGCAAGGACCGCACCGGCTGGGCGGCGGCCATGCTGCTGACGCTGCTCGGCGTCCCCGACGAGCTCGTGATGCGGGAGTACCTGCTCACCAACGCGCAGCTTCTGCCGGCGGAGCAGCGGGTGCTCGACCACTTCCGCGCGCTGGGCGGCGACCCCGAGCTGCTGCGCCCGCTGGTCGCCGTGGCCCCCGAGTACCTGGCGGCGGCGCTCGCCGAGATGCGCCAGCAGTTCGGCACTATCGAGGGGTACTTCAGCGCAGGACTGGAAATAGACGCCGGCGCCCAGAAGGCGCTTCGCGACGTGTTCGTCGAGAGCGTCTGAGCGCAGACCGTCGTCAGGCATCGGGCGCCGCCCGGACCGTCGATCTCACCCGCAAGGTCCGGGCGACAGGCGCCTGGGGCGCCTGGAGCAGGACCCCATGACATCCGGAGCCCCGGGAGACCCGCGTTCCGCGACCCTCCGGCTGTGGCCGTGGCCCCTAGAAGAGCCTGTCCACCTCTTCGTAGACGTGGAGCTCCGGCACCTGGTCGGCATTCCAGTGCGCGACGCCGGCGCGGATCGAGGGATCGTTCATGAAGCGCTCGGCGCCCTCACGGTCGGCGAAGTAGTGCACGACGTTGACCGAGTTGGGGTCATCCAGGCCGCGGTACACCACGTACCCTTCGGCGCCCCAGGCATCCCGCGCAGTCGAGTACTCGTCAAAGATCTCTTTCCACTTGCCATAGTCGGTGGTGTGGAACGGAATGATGACGTAGACGGACATGTTCCCTCCCGTTGCTGAGTCCCGCGGCGCATTGACACCATACATCTGCGAGGCCATGCCCGTCGCCGTTCTGTACTCGGCAGTCGAGTCCGGCAGAGGAAACACCCCGCGCTCCGCGTCGCCGGTCAGGGCGAGTTTCCGCGCGCGCCGGCGCGCCGACCGGATCCAGAAAGGGGATGGGCCGCGACGACTGGGGGTCAGTCGTCGCGGCCCATGTGGGGCCAGCGGCTCCCGGGCTCAGGAGGTCTATCGCCCGGGCTGGTGGGACTCAGGCTCGGTGGGGGCACACCGTACATCAGCCCGGTCCCGACGGCCGGGGGGGCAGCCGTCGTTGCCGTCGTATGGCTTGAGGGCATTCTGCCCCGCGAAGATGAAGTGCGTGTTGCGCCGGCGTTGAGGAAGATTGCGCCTAGCTGAAGGCGACCACCGCGATGAGGACCAGCAGGAAGACCACGCTCAGCCCGGTCATCACGGCGTTGATGATCAGGCCGGCCAAGGCGAGGCCGGAGGGGAGCTGCTCGCGCACCGCCTGCGCGTAGCCCGGCCACGACAGCCCCAGGCCTACCCACCACAACACGCCCACCGGAAAGATGAACCCCGCGATGGCCAGAACGAAGCCGGCGACGGCGATGCCCGGCGGGGAGGGCGGCTGGTCCACCGCGAAGTACTGCGCGGGCGCGGCGTAGCCACACGACGGGGGGCCCGTCGCGTCCGCGGAGCCGCTCTGCGCCGAGATGCCGCCGGCGGTGGGGGCGCTCGTGGCGCGGGCCGCCGCTTGGGCGACCCACTCGCGCAGGCCGTCGTACTCCCAGGCCAGCTGCCCCTGCTGGTCGTACTGCAGCACGTCCTCGGCGGCGAGCTGCCCGTAGCCCTGGAGCGCAAACAGCCCGTTATCGTAGGTGATGGCCTTGCCGGCCCAGCCGGTGGCCGACGTGAACCTGGCGACGATCATTGCCCCTCCCGTTCGGTACGCAGGCGATGGTGCATCGTACAGGAGTCTGCGGGCGCCGACGATGTCCGGGCCGTCTGCCCGGGTCCGGTCGCCGGCGTCAGGTAGCCGGGAAGGCATGGGCAGGGAGCCGCCTCAGCCTCGGCCGGAGCCGCGCCCCAGCTTTGAGGCGCACGGCATGGACCCCGAGGCGGTCCTGCCAGCGGCCGACGCGTCCCCCGCTAAAGCTTCGCGGTCGCGACGGCCGGCAGGCCGTAGAGCGCCAGAACCGCGCGCATCCGTCCGTGCCGCGCCCGCATCCTGCGCTTCAGGTCACGACGGAACGCGGCGAGGTCGGCGAGATCCTCCTGCGTCGCCGCCCGGCCACCGAAAAGCACTGCCTGGACGCGGTCCACGAGCGCGCCGGCGTCGAGGTCCAGGTAGCCGCTCAGGAACCGCGCGGTTTCGTCGAGCGTCTGCGACCGCGGCACATCGACGCCGTAGTCCTTGAGATCGGAGTAGACGAGCGCCAGGGACGCCCGCAGGCGCCCGGCGCAGCTCCCCCGGCGCAGGCCGCGCCGGCGGCGCACGGCGCGGCCCACGGGCCAGGCGATGAGCGCGAGTGCGAGAGCGACGCTCAAGGGGAGCCAGGCGCCGGTTCCCGAAGGCGCCGGCGCTTCAGTGCCGGCGCCGGCCCTATCGGCGTCCCGGTTCGGCCTCGCGCCGCGGGGGCCGAGCTTCGCGTCGGCCGGGGCGCCGGCAGCGCCAGAGCTGCCGGAGGCGCCTGCCGCACCGGCGGAGAGGTCGACGAAGCCGGCGCTCGCGGACGAAGCGCCGGCGCCGGGGATCGTCCGGCCGGGAGTGGGATCGAACTGCACCCAGCCGACGCCTGGGAAATATGCCTCGACCCAGGCGTGGGCGTCGTTTCTCGAGACGATGAATGCCCCGTCCTTGGTCTGCTTGCCGGACGAGAACCCGACTGCCACCCGCGCCGGGACGCCGTTGAACCGAAGAAGCACGGCCATGGCGCCGGCGAAGTGCTGGCAGTACCCGGTGTCTGTCTGGAAAAGAAACGCCGCGTAGGGCGAGAGATAGCCGCTGAGCGGTGGCTCAAGGGAGTACGCGTACCGCGAACGCAGGTACTTTTCGACCTCCAGGGTGATCCTGTAGGGATCGGTCGTTGTCCCGACGATGGCCTGATTCAGCTGGTACAGGCCGAGCCACTCGCGATCGCTGCGACTGTCGCTCATCGCGAGGCGCCAGGCGGACTCCGGCGAGGGCCCCGCCAGATCCGACCGCGCCGGGAACGGCAGGGTAGCGTACTGGCCGAGGATGTCGGCGGGATAGTCGCGGCCGCGAGCGACGAGGTCCGCGGGCTTCACTTGCGGGATGACGGCGGTGATCGAGTAGTCCAGCGCCGGGCCGAGCGGCAGCTCGGTGACAAGCGCGTGCGCATCGGTGAGCTGCAGCGACACCTGATGAGCGAGAAACAGCGACCTGGGGGAGCCTCCGGTGAAGAGATGGTCCGTGTAGGTCGACACGACCTCGAATGACTCCGTGACGAGCTTGCCGGGGGGCTCGGGGTAGCTGAGCGGCACCGGGTAGACGAAGGAGCCGGACGTCGACTCGGGGGCGAGGTCCTGGCTGGAGGACGCACCGCTGAACCAGGTCGTCCCGTCGAAGCCGGCGAGGGCGTTGGCCCGCCAGTACGAGGCGACGGGCGACCTCACACGCATGACCCTCGCGTTGGTCGTCGGATCGAGAAGGCTCGGGTAGTTCTGCATCCATTCGAAGCCGAGACGTGCGCTGTCGGCGCCGGCGAGCTCCCACGTGCGCCAGTCCCGCAGAGGTTTGCTCGCCGCGACCGACGTCGCCCCCAGCAGGGAGAGCGCGAGCAATGCCGCGATCGTCGCGGTCGCAGCACCCGCCAGGGCATCTGTCGCCCGCCAGCGCTCGCGGCGGAGCGAGCGCGAGAGCACGAGCATGCAGCCGGCCAGCAGAAGGAATGCGAGCGGCGCCCAGACGAGCCGGGCCGCGTCGTCGGTTGTGAAGCCGAATCCCAGCACCACGAGGACGATCGCGATGGCGGGCAGCGCCTTGCGCAGGCTCAAGCCGATGAAGGCGGCCAGCCCCATCGCCGCGTAGACGACCAGCGACAGGAGGATCCTGACGTCGGTGCCCGCGGCAAAGTCCAGAGGGAACTCGTCGCGCGCGTACGTCCGCGCGCCTGCTTGCAGGTGCTCAAGATAGAAGCCGGCCTGCTGCCCGACCCCGTGGACGTGCGGCGGGATCGGCAGCTGGGCGCGCAGGAGTAGGTACGCGCCCAGCGGGAGCAAGACGAAAGCGACGGGCCACGCGCGCCCATGGATGAGCCCCGGCGCACCTGCCAGAGCCGCGGCAACGACTGCCGCGAGGAGCAACGGGGCGATGGTGGGCGCGCCGACGCGATCGATCGCGACGGCCGCCGTGGCGGCCAGGCCGACGAAACTGGCGAAGTAGAGCAGCTTTCGCGACGTCTTCATCGGGCGCGAGCGCGGCGGCCTTCCGAGCGCCTCGACAGGACCGCGCACAGATCGTCGCCGGGGCTCACGGCGAGGTAGTTAACGCCCGCGACCGAGAGGGCGCGCCGCAGGCTCAGGTCCTCGGCAGTAGCGGCGGCGGCCCCGAGCGGGCCGCCGGCGACGTGGACGACAGAGGCGGGCACGCCCTCCTCCTGCAGCGCGACCAGCGCGCGCACGAGCCCGCGGTCGAGAGACAGGACGACGAGGGTCAAGCTCTGCGTTCGTGCGTTCGGCCGGCCGCCGGCAGCGAGTGCCCGCAGCGACGGACCGAGCTGGGACAACCCGCGCGGAGTTGCCGCGGCCAGGATCGCGAGCAGCCGACGCCGGCTCTCCGCGTCCGGCGAGAGGCGGATCGGCCGCCAATCGTTCTCGGGCAACAGCAGGGTGACCGGGTGACCGGATCGGAGGGCGTAGTCGGCGATCGACCCGGCGACCTGGACGGCCACCTCGAAGTTGGTCTCGGGCGGCTCGCCGACGACGTACTGGGCGGCGCAGTTGAGAAGCACAGCCACGCCGCCGTCGGTCGCATCCTCCATCTCCCGCAGCATCAGGTTGCCCGTCTTGGCCGTAGCCTTCCAATCCACGCGGTTCAGTGGCTCCCCTGGGTTGTGAGGACGGATGCCGCGGAGCTCCGAGGCGTCGACCGTCGGCAGTCGGCGCCTGCGGCCGGCGCGGCGGGCGCCCATTCCGGCGTGCAGACCGCACGAGGCGAGATGCGCAAGTCGCGGAGTGACCGTGAGGCCCAGTGTGTCTCCCAGGCGGCGCCTGGTTCGAACGAGGCCCAGCGGGTCCTCGGCCACGGCGGTCAGCGCCGGAAGGCGGTGGACGCCACGTCGCGCGGGCTGCGGCCCCGACGTGGCCACCCGCGCGGACCGCGACCCCAGGCTCTCGACCTCGATGAAGCGCTCGTGGCCGCCCAGATCGCCGGTGGCGTCGACCAGCGTGACCTGGAGACCCGGAAGCAGCGAGGCGTTCTGCACGCGGAACGAGAGCACGAGTGGATCGCCGGCGACAGGCTGCCCGGGAGTGACCGTGCGCGAAATCTGCAGATGCCGTGAGGTCGCGAGGACCAGCGCCCAGCAGACGCCGACGGCGGCAAGAAACGCGAACGCCAGAAAGTAGAGCTCCCACGTACCGACGATCCGCGCCGCCAGGTAGGTGACGACCGCCACGGCGAGGAGCCCCGCCCCCCGGGCGGTGGGCCGCGTCATCGGTCCGGTCCCGGGATCGGCACGGTCTCGAGAAGGCGAGCGATCACCGCCTCTTCCGCGTGCTCGTGCACAGCCGCGTCCGGGGAGAGGATGATCCGGTGGCTCAGCACTCGCCCGGCGAGATCCTTGACGTCCTGCGGTACGACGAAATCCCGGTCGCGGAGGATAGCCAGCGCCTTGGCCGCCCGCAGGAGGGCGATGCCGGCGCGAGGGCTGGCGCCGAGGTAGATGTCCCTGCTCGCGCGAGTGGCGGCGAGCAGGGCGACGACGTAGCGGCGCAGAGGAGGCGTGACCGCGACGCGGCTCACCGCCTCCTGCATGGAGAGCACCTCGGCCGCGTCGACGACCGGATCGAGCGCGGAGAACGGGTCACCGGACGTCTGCGAGTCAAGGATGGCCTCTTCGGCGGCCGGTGACGGATACCCGAGGCTCAGCCGCATCATGAAGCGGTCGAGCTGAGCCTCGGGGAGCGGGTATGTCCCCTCGTACTCGATGGGGTTCTGGGTGGCGACGATCATGAACGGGGCGACGATCGCGTGCGCGACGTTGTCGATCGTCGCCTGGCGCTCTTCCATACACTCGAGCAGGCTCGCCTGGGTCTTCGGCGACGCGCGGTTGATCTCGTCGGCGAGGACGATGTTGGCGAAGATCGGTCCGGGGCGGAACTCGAAGCCGGAGGTCTTCTGGTTGAAGACGCTCACGCCCGTGACGTCGCTGGGCAGCAGATCGGGCGTGAACTGGATGCGGGCAAAGCGACAACTGACGGAGCGGGCGAGGGCCTTGGCGAGCAGCGTCTTGCCGACGCCCGGGTAGTCCTCAATGATGATGTGGCCCCCGGCGAGCAAAGCGACGACGCAGGCCTGGATGACCTCTTCCTTGCCGAGGATGACCGCCGCGACGTTGGCCGCAACGCCGTTCGCGCGGCGCGCGATCTCCCTCATCTCACCATCTTGAAAGACGGGGCTGCGAGTGCCTGAGTGCATGTGCTCCTCGCGGTTCGTGGGGCTCTGCGTCGCGGCCGCGTGCGCCGACGGTCAGAAGTACGCGGTCACAGCGAGGAGCACAGGCTCTCTCGAGGGTCGCAGCGGCGCTCGCACTGTTGATCCATTTGACTCTCGGGAGCGGCACCCGCCGTCCCCTTCTGACCAAGAGTAGCGTCACCACCGGGCAACGGGCAAATCGGGCGCCGGGCGGCCGATCGGTGGCGGGCCGCGGAGGAACCGGACCCCCGACCTCCGCGGTGCATAGCGTGCCCTTCGCTGGGGCTGGTTTCGGTCCGGCGGGCGGGGGCAACGATGCTCGTACGCCCCGCCCGGGGCCCTCGATCCCGCGAAGGAGAGACGGTCATGCCATCGGCAGTCAACTGGTTTCAGATCCCCGTCAGCGACATCTCGCGGGCCAGGGCGTTCTACGAGACGATCTGTGGCCTCGCGCTCCAGAAAATGGAAGGGCCGCCCCACATGGAGATGTGGGCGTTTCCCGCCGACCGGCGTAGCGGCGAGATCGGCGGCCACCTCGTGAGCGGTGAAGGCGCGGTCCCCAGTGCCACAGGGACGGTCGTCTTTCTCAACGCCGATCCGGACCTGCAAGTCGCGCTCGACAGGGTCGAGGGCGCCGGCGGCAGGATCCTCATGCCGAAGACCCCGACCACCATGGACGCCGGCTCCTTCGCGTTGATCGCCGACAGCGAAGGCAACACCGTGGGGCTGCACTCGCTGGGCTGAGGCGCGCGGCAGGCACTCACTCAAGCTATGGCCCACGCTCTATCATGGGAGCGGACCGGGGAATGGGGTCAGGTCAGCCGACCCCATTCTGCCGGCTGATCCGGGTCTGAGTCGAGGGGTAGTCAGCCACGACCCGACCGATCGCCGCAGGAGGACATGCGTCATGTATGACATTGTGATCGAGAACGGCCGGCTGATCACGGGCACCGGCAATCCCTGGTTCTTTGGCGACGTGGCCCTTGTGGGAGACAAGATCGCCCGCATCGGCCGCCTGGGCGGGGCCCCCGCCGGCCGGCGTATCGACGCGGCCGGATGCTACGTGAGCCCCGGCTTCATCGACGGGCACAGCCATTCGGATCTTTTCATCTTCGTCGACCCCAAGGCCGAACCGAAGGTGATGCAGGGCGTGACCACGGAGAACGTCGGCATGGACGGCATGTCGGTCGCGCCCATTGAGGAAAAGGACATAGCCGACTGGCGCCAGCACATCTCCGGTCTCGCCGGGGACCCACCCATCGACTGGAAATGGCGCAGCTTTGCCGGCTATCTCGACGCCATCGACGAGCTGCGGACCTCCGACAACATCAGCTCCTACGTCGGCCTCGGGACCATCCGGTTCAAGCTCATGGGCATGAGCGACCGCGCCGCCACCGCCCAGGAGGTGAAGGCGATGAGCTCGCTGGCGGCCCAAGCGATGGAAGAGGGGGCGCGAGGGGTGTCGTCGGGGCTCATCTATCCTCCGAGCCAGTACCAGACCCTCGAGGAGGTCGTGGCCATTTGCGAGGTGGCACGCGACTACGACGGGATCTACGACGTTCACCTGAGGAGCGAAGGCGATGGGCTCATCGCCGGGATGGAAGAGGTCATCGACATGGGCCGGCGTTCCGGGATCCCGATCGTGGTCACCCATCACAAGGCCATGGGCAAGAGGAACTGGGGTCTCAGCGAGCAGACCCTCCGCATGGTGGACGAGGCCCGGAGCCAGGGGCTCGACGTGACCCTCGAGCAGTATCCCTACGCCGCCGCGAGCACCATGCTTCACGCCGTGATCCCACCCTGGTACCACCGGCACGGGCCGCGCAAGCTGGTCGACGACCTGAAGAACGACCGCGAGAAGATCAAGAAGGACATCCGCGAGCGCACCGACTGGGAAAACTGGGCCTCAGGCAACGGCTGGGAGAACATCGTGATCTCGTCGGTCCAGAGCGAGAAGAACAAGCCTTGCGAAGGCAAGAGCGTCGTCGAGATCGCCGCCATGAGGGGGCAGGACGACCCTTCAGATGCGGCTCTGGATCTGCTGGCCGAAGAAGAGCTTCATGTGGGCATGGTGGTCTTCTGCATGGATGAAGAAGACGTCACGCGGATCATGGCCCATCCGACCGTGAGCATCATCAGCGACGGCCTGCTCGGCGGGAAGCCGCACCCCCGGGTCTACGGCACGTTCCCCCGCGTCCTCGGCCACTACGTCAGAGAGCAGGGCGTGCTCGGGCTCGAGGAGGCGGTACGCAAGATGACCTCGGCTCCGGCCCAGAAGCTGCGGATGAGGTCCAAAGGCGTCCTCGGCGCCGGCTTGGACGCCGACGTCACCGTCTTCCGCGCCGAGACGGTCATCGACAGGGCGACCTACGACGACCCCCGGCAGTACTCCCCGGGGATCGAGTGGGTCATCGTCAATGGCGAGGTGGTGGTCGACAAAGGCGTGCACACCGGGGCCCGTCCCGGCCGCACCGTAAGGGCCAGGTAGACGGGCGCGGTAGACGACGACGGCACAGGCGAGCCCAGCGGAAGGACGACCGTGGCGAAGCTGACGATCTACATCGGACTGACGATCGGCGGGATCATCGGTGGCTATCTGCCTGTCGTGCTGTTTCGCGCGAGTGCCTTCTCCTGGCTGAGCCTCATCTGCGGCTTTGTCGGCTGCATCGTTGGGGCGTGGCTGGGGTGGAAGCTCACGCTCTGGATCGAGGAGTGACTCTCTTGAGTGCTGCCCCCGCTCGGCCACCGGCGCCGAGCCCGCGCTCGCCCGTCGACCTCAGGGTCGGCCACGAGAGCGGTGGTTCACCCGCCAGCCTGCCCGGGGTCTGCGCGGTATTCCTCCTCGGTGAGGCGCCGCACGCAGATCATGGTCCTCACGTAGCGCGCCGGCCTGGCGTTGACGGGATCGAGCTTCTCGTCGCTTGCCCGGAAGTACACGTGCTCGCGTTCGACGACCCGGAACGGTGCGACCGTGCCGCCCCAGGCAAATGTCTGCTCCTCACTGTCGCCGGTAACACCCCTCGGCAATAGGAGGAGGTCCCCGACCTGGGGCAGCGGAGCATCGGGGGGAAGATACTCAAGCGCTCCCGGCTCGAAGCTGAAGGGCGGACGTCCCTGGCGTGGCTCCGCCAAGTAGACTTCGATGAGCTCAATCTTCGCCTGACCCGACATCTCTGCCTCCTTTGGAAACCCGCGGTCGTCCACGGCGGTGCCGAAACGAGCCGCTTGACGTGTCTTGTCGTTCGGTTGCGGCGCTGCGAGTATAGGCCAAGCAGCACAGCGGGCGAGGCACTGAAAGGGAGGCTGCCGGCCCGGCCTGCCGTTCGCAGAGCCGGGGCGACGCGCGAGTGAAGCTCTGCGCGCCCGGTGCCGACAGATGAAACGGGCGCCGGCGCACGTCGCCGGCGGATGTGGTGCTCGCCTACGGCCTGCGCGTGCTGGGCACGATGCAGAGAGGCCGCTGACGCGAGCGCTGCCCCACCATGACTGGAGTGGGCAGACCCAGAAGGTCCTTCGCGCCGGGTTCGCCGTGAGCCTGCAAGAGCAGGCGGGGATCGGCGAGCCGGCGGAGCACCGAGGGACGCGCAGACCTGCTCGCCATGCTCGCGCCGGGCGTGGTACTTGCGGGCAACGGGACCGCGGTTATTCAGACGATCCGCGGGTCCGGCCCAGATGCCAACACAGAGGAGGGTTCTTGTGAAGCCAAGCGTCGGCAGAGATGAACGTCAGCCGGGAGGCTACCCGATCGCGGCGGACGTGCGCACGACGCGCGAGAGGACGATCGTGCCCGACCCGATACCCTCGGGTGCGCCGGCGATCTTCCCGTACGAGCTCGCGAAGTACGAGCAGAGCGGCTACGGCAAGTGGCACTACGATGCGGGCCTCGAGGCCGAGAGGCGACTCGACCTCATGCCGCCGACCTACGACGCCGCCGCGGCGACCGGCGTCGCCAAGCTGTCGCGCTTCTTCGTCATCACGGACATCCACATCACCGACAAGGAGTCGCCGGCGCAGCTCGTCGTCTTCGGCTTCAAGGGCGGTTCTCCCGAGGTCTACTCGGGCGTCATGCTCTACACGCCACACGTGCTGGACGCGGCCGTCCAGACGATCAACGCCCTGCACGCGCAGGACCCGATCGACTTCGGCATCTCGCTGGGCGACGCCTGCGACAACACGCAGTACAACGAGCTGAGATGGTACATCGACGTGCTCGACGGCAAGACGGTCAGCCCCCAGTCCGGCGACGAGGACGACCCCATCCCCGGTGCGCTCAACGACTACCAGGACGAGTTCAAGGCGGCGGGCCTGGACAAGGACATTCCCTGGTACCAGGTTCGCGGCAATCACGATCACTACTGGATGGGTTCGATGCCCGTCGACGACCGCATCCGCGCCGCGCACCTCGGCGACGAGATCCTCAACGTCGGCGATATCCTCAAGGACCCCCGCGGCACCGACAGTCGCGGCTTCTACGTAGGCGCTGTCGACGGTCGCACGCCGTATGGCGACGTCATCGGCGCGGGGCCCGAGGCGGCCTTCCCGACTCCCCCGAAGGTGCCCTCGGCTGATCCCGATCGCCGGGCGCTCTCGAGGCAGGAATGGATGCAGGAGCTCTTCGACACCTCGTCGGAACCCAGGGGGCACGGGTTCACCGAAGCCGACGTCGAGAGGGTGTTCGCCTGCTACGCCGTCGAACCGAAGCCGGACGTGCCGGTCAAGTTCATCGCCCTCGACGACACCGGCGGGGACGATCCCGGCAAGATGGGGTGCGGTCATGCCTTCATCGACGAGGAGCGCTACGATTGGCTCATCGGCGAGCTGGACAAGGGCCAGGCCGAGGGCAAGCTGATGATCATCGGCGCGCACGTGCCCATCGCCGTCGAGAAGCCCGGCTCCCTGGTCGGCTGGAGCCCCATCGCGTGCGTCACCGAAGACGAGCTCCTCGCCAAGCTCCACAGCTATCCGAACCTCATTCTTTGGGTCGCCGGACACCGCCACTACAACGCCGTCACCCCGCTGCGTTCGCCGGATCCCGAGCGCCCCGAGCTTGGCTTCTGGGAGGTCGAGACTTCGTCGCTCAGGGATTTCCCTCAGCAGTTCCGCACCTTCGACATCGTTCGCAACAGCGACGACACCGTCTCCATCTTCGCGATCGACGTCGATCCGGCGGTCGAGGAAGGCTCGCCGGCCGCGTTGTCGCGTTCCTACGGTGTCGGTGCCCTCAAGCTCTTCAAGATGGACGAGGGGGTTTCCATGGGGGATATCGCCGTTCCGCCGCTGCCTCTATTGCCCACCGGTTCGTACAATGCCGAGCTCGTGGTGCAGTTGAGCCCCGAGATGCAGGCCAAGATGCAGAATCACGGAGCGCCGCTGCCCGAGTAGCTGAGAGTGCCTGCTTGGACCTCAAGCGCGAACATCCCTGCCCAGGAGCAGGCTCAGCCCAGAGAAGCGGCCGGCAGGATGGCTGCCGGCCGCTTTCTTGGGCAGCCTCAGGGCGCCGGGTACACGGGCACGAGCTCGATCGGCACCGTCTTGTCGGCCTTGTTCAGGAGCTTCTGCAGCTGCGGCGCGATGACGGAGTACTTCGCGATGAACGCCTTCGCGGCGGCGGCGTCGCCTTCTCCTTCGATGGTGACGAGCTGGATCAGAAGATCCTTCACCGCCGGCGTCATCTCGGCCATGTTCAGGTCGTAGTGGCGGCCGGCCCGGTCGTAGGTGAGCCCGCCCTTTTCCACGAAGAAGTTCCACGCTGCGAGCCGGATGACCCCGTAGGCCGACCCTTGCCCAAAGCGGATGGAGCGCAGCGCGTCGGACAGATACCCCATGTAGTGCGAGCGCAGTGATCCGGTGATGACGCCGGTGCCCTGCAGATACGGGATGTTGTAGAGCCCGCCGATGTCGGCCTTGCCCTCCTCGATCGGCGTGTACGACTCGCCCAGGGCCTGGCGGACGGTGACCACCTGGCCGTTCTGGGTGACCGTGCGCGGCCCGAGGGTGTGGGAGATCTCATGCATGAGCACCCAGTCGAAGTAGGTCTGATAGACCATCGACTTGACCGCCTTGGGGGCCATGACCACTTTGGAGAGCGGTACCAGCACGGTGGTGCGGCGGGCCTGCAGGTAGTTGCCCATCATGACCTTCTTGGAGCCCTTGGCCGCCCACACCTTGGGGTCGTTGGGCAGGCTGAAGGCGACCGGCTCCATGACCGCTCGCCCCTGGCCGCTGCGACGGACGTCGTCGGCCAGCTCCATGGGGGTCATCGTCCCGGTCTGGTCGGGGCGGTACTCGGCGGGCACGGGCAGGTTCTTCTGCAGGTCGGGCACGGCGGCCTTGAACGTGTCGAGCTTGGCCGCCGCGGACTTGTCGACGATGAGCACGTTGGCCTTGTAGAACGCCTTCTGGCCGGTGAGCTGGTCATCGTAGGTCTCAAACGGGCCGATGCTGACGTCGAGGTTCGCGTCCAGGTCGAGCCACGCCATGTCGGCGTCGAAGTACTCGTCGGTGCGCAGCCCCTGGGCCTGCAGCTTGAGGAACGTGGTCAGCGAGGCGTTCTCGCTGAGCGCCGCGGCCTCGTCCAGGAGGTCGGCCGCCGGCTCCACGTAGGCCGCGTACACCTCGTGATACGGCACGGTGATCAGCGCGTCACCGGAACGACGGACCACGGTGTAAGGATCGAGCAGCTGCGCCTTCTCGTCGGGATGGGCGGCGATGTACGTGTTCAGCTCAGCCTCGGTCAGGTCGGTGGGAAACACGTAGGCCCCCAGCGGGCGCGCCTGCGCGCCGATGAAGGGGGCGAAGTTGTCGAAGCGGTCCCAGACGCCGTAGTTGGCGTCCATCATCTTGCGCGCCGACTTCTGCGGCTCGCTGGTGGCGCCGGCCAGAGAGTCGAAGATCGGCAGACCGTCGGGGTCGACCTGCTGCCAGTAGGCCTGGTCCATGTAGACGGCGGCCTGCTTCAGCTTGTCCACGACGGCGAGCTCCCAGGCGACGAGCCCCGCCTCGAGCGGGCTCTTCGACATGTCGAGGTACTTCAGCTTCGCCGCGCGCTCGACCACGTCGGGCGCGATGGCCGTGGGCGCGATGGTCGGGGTGGCGCTCGTCCTGGGCGTGCCCCTTTGGCCGCCCCCGGCCAGCGCCGGCGCTACGCCGATCGCCACTGCGAGGACCATCAGCGCAAGGAGGGCTGCCAAGCGTGCTCCCGGCGCACCCGCGATTCGTCCCAGTCTCCACTGCTCCATGTGTCCGCCCCTCCGCGTCGTCCGGCGGCAGCCGCCGCCCGTACCTACCAGGTCGGTATCGTCATGCCGTGGGGCGAACTTGAGGCGGCGAGAGTCGTGCGGCCGTCACCTTCATCCGCGGTGGCGCCAAGGCGGTCCCGCAACGCGCACGCGGATCAGCCTGCGCTGCGCCGCCCGTTCCTGCCCGCCGCTCGAGTCTCCGCCTTGCGACCGCCCATGCCGGCCGCACAGACGCAGCGGAGGAGCGGCCAAGGGCGAAAGGGTACAGCGATCTCGGAGAAAGCGGTGCGGGCGTTCATCGACGGGTCGGTGGGCGACAACGGTCTCCGCGCCAGGGCGCTCGCTGCGGAGGCCATGGAGGAGCCGGCCGCAAACGAAGTGCACCGGCAGGCAAAGGGGTCCGTCGCTACCTTTCATCCTGAACCCGCCACCGAAGCCCTGATGTCGCGCTCCAGAGGCCACGGTGTCAGGCGCGTCCGCGGCCGCCATCGGTCGAGCTCTTGCCTGCCGCGGCGGTGACTCAATAACGTACTTGGCAGTCGGCGTCGGCACGCACACCGCGCCACCCGACCTCAGCGCGTACGGCTCGCCGCTGCCCGCCGGCGTCACCACGTAGTGCGACACGACAACGCCCGGGGGGCGCGGCGGCTGGACCGCCGCGCCCCCCGGGCCGCGAGCCTCACTGATCGCTGGCGCCGCCGTCCCGACAGCCTACTTCACCCACACGGAGAGGTGCCCCTCGCCGAGGTCTTTGACCGTGTCCAGGCCGGCGCCGATGAGCAGGACCTTGCCGCTCTGCCCAAGGACGTCGCTGTCCAGGGCATCAACCACGAGCGAGCCGTCGTCCGCCCAGGCCACGCCGTCGAGCCAGCCGGGCGCGAGGCCGGTGAGCAGGCCGGCCGGCGACCGCTCGACCCCGCCGGACTTCACGTCCAGGACGTACACGCACCCGTCCTCGAACTCATTGGTCGGGCTGGTCGGCACGCCGGTGAAGGCGACCTTCTGACCGCCCGGCGCCCAGGCTGCCGCCTGCGGCGATGGTGCGAACAGGGTGAGCCAAAGCTCCGCGGAGTCGACGCCGTCGTACAGCGTGTACGTCACCTCCGGGTCGCTGCCCGTCCTCCCGGCCATGATCCACTGCCCGCCGGGTGCCAGCAGCGGCTGCGAGAAGGCGCGCTGCTCGTAGTACAGGCGGTACTCCGCGCTGTCCAGCATCACGTCCGAGCCGCCGCCGATCACCTGCGTCATCATCATGCTCTCACGGTACTTCGGCGTGTGGTCGTTCTTCGCGCTACCTTTGTCGAGCTTCTTGAAACGCACGTAGGTCATCTTGCCGGTGGTGGGGTCGGCGCTGGGCTCCGCGCCGCGCAGGTTGCGGAACCCATCCACGTAGCCGGTCTTCACGTCCACGGTGAACAGGCGCGCCGTGTAGAGGTCGTAGTACCGTCCGCTCGTGGAGGCCGAGATCATGAGCCTGTCCGCCGCGATCCACGTGATCCCGCCCACGCCCTTGATGCCCGCCGACTCCAGGGGGATGGTCTTGGACCCGAGCGGACCGTGGCTGATCCAGATGTACGGCTTGCCCTGGTTAGGCAGGTAGGCGACCGTGGCGCCGTCCGGTGAGACGGCGACGGCCTGGGCGAGGCCGGGCAACGTGCCGGCCGCCGTGGCGGTGCCGGCCGGCGACACGAGCCAGAGAGCGTCGTGGTCGCCGTCGGTGCGCAGCGTGAGCACGGATTGAGCGGCGCCGCCGTGGCCTGCCGCCGCCGCCGGCCCACTGCCGGTCCACACAGCCACGCAGGCGGCCGCCAGCAAGGCCACGACGGCGACGGCGAGGACGCGCGCTGCACCTGCGCGCCAGTTGAGATCGTGAGCGTTCATGCTTCCTCCCTCAGTTGGATGCACATTCTCTCTGTGCGCCGCGCTTGTCGCCTCTCGCCGGCGCCCAGGTAGACGACTCTCGTGCCTCTTGGACGAAAGCCGCGAGGCTCGGGTCCTTCGGGAAGTGGGTCAGCAGTTCCTGGGCCGGGAGGTGGCCGTCGCGTATTGTCCCGGCCGCTGGAAGGTGGGGCGCTGCGAGGAGTGCCCGGGTGAGCGCACGGTGGCTCACTCTCCCGCCTGCCGGCGACAAGGTCGGCGCAGATCGCATGGTCCCCCCACGATGGTGACTCGGAGCCACGATCGTACACCGGCGGCGGGCACCGAGGAATGGTGCATCCGTCGTGGTGCGACTCGATCGCCCGCTGCGCCGGCTGAGCTGCCGGCAGCCGCGGCAGCACCTGCCGCGCGCTCTGCGCCAACCTCAGGTTCGCCGTCCGGATCAGCGACGAGACGTATCGGCGCGTCATGATCCCCAGGGATTGGCGGGTGGCCGGCGAGGCGGCTTTCGCCACGCAGGTCTTCTCTGGGCCGCCGGATCCGATCGAGCATTTCTTCACGGCTGTGGAAGCGGGAATGCTGCATTGGTGGCATGAAAACCTTGCGAACGAACAGTGCTTCGATGCCTTCCGGGCACAGGCGCCCGGCTTCGTTCAACAGACGGTGGCGGCCATTCTGGCCCTGGAGTCAAGGCAGCGAGGGCATCAGCGCCGCCTGCCGCGCTGATATCCCGGACACCTCCCTTTCGACATGACCATCCCCGTCGCTCAGGCGCCGGTGAGCCACGAATGGGGCGCCCGGCGAGTGCGCAGCCGACAGCGCGGGCGTTCGTGCCGACCCCGGCGGCTGCGGCGCCGGGTAGTGCGAAAAGGGAAGACAAGGATTCCCTGACTTTCGCGTCGCACGCGGCCGTCCGCAGGCTCGCTTGCTGATGGGGAAGACAAGGATTCCTTGTCTTGCCTCGCAGCACTACCCCGCGCGCCGTTCGCGCGGGCGGCTCCCGTGGCTTTCGCGGGTGCGGCGCGCCATGTTCGCCTTCTCGCCGCTCGACGATCCGAAGGCTGAACCAGTGACCGGGCGTACGGGGATGGTGATGTCCGCATCCTCTCGCGGCTGATCGTCGACGACCTCGAGATGGACCTGCGGTACGAGGTCAAGGCGAATCTGACCAGCCGCGAGTTGAAGACCCGGAGAGCGGGGCGGCAAGGTACGATGAGGTTCGCAACCGACTGGAGGGGCCATGCGATTCCACGTCGTCACCGTTCTGCTGGGCGTGGTTATGGTGCTGTGCGGCGGCGCCCTCGCCGCCCGCGCCGACCCGCGACCGGCGATCGCGTCGGGCATCCCCGAGAACGAGATCTGGCGGCTGTCGTCGCTGGCCGCGGTCAGCAGTCAGGAGGCGTGGGCGGTCGGCGGTGCGGGAGATATCGGCATCGTCGTGCACACTGCCGACGGTGGCGTCCACTGGGAGCCGCAGGCCTCCGGCACGAGCTCCTTCCTCACGGCGGTCGCGGCCGCGGACAGTGAAGCGGCGTGGGCCGTCGGTGTCCGCGGCACTATCCTGCACACCGCCGACGGCGGCGTCCACTGGGAGCCGCAGGTCTCGGGCGTCAGCGAGGACCTCATGGGCGTCGCGGCGGGCAGCGCGCGGGTCGCCTGGGCGGTCGGCAGAAGCGGCAGCCTGGCGACCCTCCTGCACACCTCAGACGGAGGCTTCACCTGGACCTCGCAGAACCCGGACGGCGCCACGAACCTGTACGCCGTGTCCGCGGTCAGCGACCAGGTGGCGTGGGCCGTCGGCATCGGCTACGTGCTGCGCACGACCGACGGCGGCGCCACCTGGAGCAGGCAGAGCGCTCCCTATGGGAGCTACCTGGCCGTTGCCGCGGTGAGCGATCGGGTGGCCTGGATCGTCGGCGAAGCATGCGTCGTGAAGACGACCGACGGCGGCTCTACCTGGAGCGAGCACAATGTGGGCTTCACCGACTCGCTGGGGTCGGGCATCTCGGCCGTCAGCGACCAGGTCGCGTGGGCGGTCGGCGGGGGCGGCGGGATCGGCATCATCGCGCACACCACGGATGGCGGCGCGAGCTGGCAGACGCAACCCTCGGCGGTGGACAATAACCCGCTCATCGCCGTTGCCGCAGCCGGCGCCGACGATGCCTGGGCGCTCGCCCCACAGGCCTCGTCCTGCATACCGGCAACGGTGGCGCGAGCTGGACCCCGCAGAACTTCACGAGCACGTACCTGTGGTCGGTGGACGCGGCCAACGAGCACGTCGCCTGGGCCGTCGGCGACGACGGCACGATCGGCCATACCGTTGACAGCGGCGAGCACTGGCTGAGGCAGCCGTCCGGGACCACTGAGGATCTCATGTCGGTGTCGGCCGTGAGCAGCCGCGAGGCGTGGGCCGTGGGCTTGCACGGCACCATCCTCGTCACCACGGATGGCGGGGCGAGCTGGCGCAAGCAGACCTCAGGGACGAGGCTGAACCTGCTGTCGGTCGACGCGGTCAGCGAGCGCGTCGCTTGGGCAGCGGGCAACTACGGCAGGGGGATCATGCTCAAGACGGTCGACGGCGGCGCCACGTGGAAGGCCCAACCATTCGCAGCCGTGCGCAGCCTGCGCTGCGTCTCCGTCGCCAGCGCGCAAGTCGCCTGGGCGACGGCCGGCAACACCACCCTCTTGCGCACAGTGGACGGCGGGGCTACGTGGACCAAGTTGACCTGCAGGTACGGGGCCACCGGCTCGGTCGCGGCGCTCAGCGACCGCGTCGCCTGGGCAGTGGCATCGAGCGGCACGATCGTGAGGACGTCCGACGGTGGCGCGAACTGGACCGTGCAGGCCGCTGGCATTCACAGCGTCCTACTGTCCATCGCCGTGGCCAACGCACGAACGGCCTGGGCTGTGGGCTCGGGCAGCACCATCATGCACTCGTCCGACGGTGGCGCGCCACTGGAAGCGCCAGAGCCCGTGGTGAGCCGAGGTGCGTGCGTCGTGTGACATCTCGCGGCCTCGCGAGCAGGTAGGCGGTTCCATAGATGCACAGGAAGAGCAGCGCAAACAGGACGGCAAAGCCGAGCATGAGCTCTTCGGCGTCGGGCTGGTTCACGCGAGCCCGATCCGAACAGGGCGAAGACCGCAGCGTGCGAGCTGCCGGCGCTGGGCTTGCCGGGCACCCGAGCCTCTTGTGCGAAACGTCCTTGAGACCCTACCATCGGGCGCCGATCACATCCACGATGTCTAGACGGTCGTCCCAGTGAGGTCCGAGCCGCCGCGACGGATACTGCAGATGCGGCGGAGCACAGCCGCGCACCATTCCCGCGACGGCCTCGCAGAGATCGTCCGAGGGCACTGAGCGAAGGGCATGCCGGCGATCGCAGAACCCCGGGGAGGCTATGGTGAAACGCATCCGGTCCGGCGCGGCATGGGCCCTGGCAACGTTCGCGGTCTGCGCCTGCGCGGCCGTCCTCGCGACCGCCCTGCCGGCCGGCGCCGTGCCACCCAACGAGATCCTCATCGCGAGGAACCTTGAGCGCCTGGGCCTCATTCCCCCATACGCCGACGCGCAGATGGCGACGGCCGCGGCGCGGGCTCTGGGCGCCGCCCCGCCTCGCGGAGAGCTCGAGTCGCCGCTCGTACAGCTCACCGTTGGCGGCAAGCGGACGCAGTTCGCCAAGTATCTGGCGCGGCGCGCCGACGATCCCGGCGCGACCAGAACGTTCGTCACGAAGACGCTCGTCCTGCTCGTCGAGTTCGGCGACGCGGCGTGGCCGGCGGGCTCGCCGGCCCCCACCGGCCCCATGACGCCGGGGCCCCTTCACGCCCAGATCCCGGCCCCGGCCCCGGACGACAACAACACCTTCTGGCCGGGCGACTCCTCGCTCACGCACTACCGGCAGATGCTGTTTGGCAACTCGTACCCCCTGTACGACGCCGCCGGTCTCTACCGCGGCAGCGAGAGCCACACCATGCGCACCTGGTACCTCGAGCAGTCGCACGGCACGTTTACGGTGGACGGCGACATCAAGAACTGGGTGAAGCTCGACATGCCCGAGTCGTGGTACGGCGCCGACAGCACGCCGTGGGGGTTGCCGGGCCGCGACGACCTCACCGGCCCCAGTTGGCGGGTGGCGCGCGACGCCGTCGCCAAGTTCGCCGCCGAGCACCCGGACTTCCCCTGGGCCGAGTACGAACAGGAGAACCCGAATGGCATCACGGGCGACGATTTCAACCAGCCGGACGGCCGCATCGACCATCTCATCGTCGTGCACGCCGGCAGCGATCAGGCGGCCGGCGGTGGGGCCCAGGGTCCCGATGCCATCTGGTCGCAGTCGAACAGCATCGACGCCAGCCCGAGCGGCGCTCCCGGCGGCGGTCCCGGCTACCTGATCCCCGGCACCGAGGGCACGGGCCCCGGGGGCAAGGGCATCTGGGCCTGCACCTACACCATCGATGCAGAGGACGGCTCCCCGGGCGTCTTCTGCCACGAGTTCGGTCACGATCTCGGCCTGCCGGACGAATACGACTACGCCGGCGGCCAGACAATAGAAGGCAGCGCGTTCTGGACGATCATGGGCATGGGAGCCTGGCTCGGGCGTCAATGGGGTCTCGGCAGCGCACCGGGGCCGTTCAATGCATGGGACAAGACAGCCCTCGGTTTTGTGACGCCGCACGTCGTGAAGCGCGGCGCCTCGGCCACGGTGAAGCTGCAGCCGGCGGCCACGGGGGCTCCCGGCGACACCGGGGTCAAGATCCCGTTGCCCAGGCGGAAGCACATCGTCGAGCTCAGCGGCGCGGACGGCGAGACGGAGTGGTACTCGGGCTCCGGCAACGACATGGACAGCCGGCTCACGACCAAAGCTCCGGTGAAGGTCCCGACCGGGAACGCGGCGACCCTCGCGTTCCGCACCCGGTACGACTTTGGGGAGGGGCACGACTGCGGCTACGTGTGCGTCTCCGACGATCGCGGACAGACGTGGACCGCGGCACAATGTCAGGGGAGAACGGTGGAGATCGGCGCCGGCATGTACGCACTCTCCGGCGCCGACACCGGGCACTGGGGCACGGCGATCAGCTATGACTTGAGCCCGTGGGCCGGGAAGAGTGTCCTCGTCCAGTTCCGCTGCGTCGCGGACAAGCACAACCCCCCGACCGGCTGGGAGGTCACCGGCATCGAGGTGGGCGGCGCGGCGCTGCCTGAGACCGCTTTCGACAGCGCAGGCTGGACGCGCATCGACGGCCGGAACACCGTCTTCAGCGACAACTACTACATCGCCGAGTACCGCACGCGCGACGGCGCCGACGCCTCACTGGCGGACTGCTATGAGTACAATCAAGCCTACGGGCATTGGGTCGACTGGCTCACGTACAACGAGGGCCTGCTCCTCATCTACTGCGACACCTTCTGGAGCGACAACAACGAGGGTGCGCATCCCGGCGAGGGCGGCTGGCTGGTCGTCGACGCCCGGCCCGACCCAGACTCGGTCGAGTACGACGGGGCCACGGGCTACTGGCGGCCGCTCGTCCAGCTCCGGGACGCCGCCTTCAGCCTCTCGCCGACGCCCACGCAGAGCATCTACTTCACCGACTGGGACACGGAAAGCCCCACCGTCGTCGGCGAGAGCATCGCGCCCGGCAAGCCCGCGGCTGCGTGGTTCAACGACGCCTGGACCTACTGGCTCGCGCAGACGCCGCTTGTCGGAGCCAAGCTGCCGGCGAACCTCGGCGTGCGCCTCAAGGTTAAGAGCGCGACCTCGACCGGCATGACCATCTGGGTGGACAACGTGAAGTGAGCGGCCGTCCGGGGCCGGAGGAAGACAAAGGGCGCCGCGGCCGTGCCGGAGCCGGCGCGGGACGCGTGTATGATGGATGCCGACCGGCATGGGTCTGCGAGGAGGTCATCATGAACGGACGGCTGTCTCGGGCGCGCAGAGGCCGCGCGCCTCTGCTCGTGATCGCAACCATCTGCCTGCTCGCCGCCTGGGTCGCGCCGGCCGCTCTCGCCGGCTCGCCGGTCGGCGGCGGCGCGCTCACGCTGCTCACCGACCCGCCGCAGTCGGAGGCGCTGTTCGTCGGCGGCGTGGCGCCGTTTTTTGTGGCGCCGGCCACGCTGCACCTCACGGGCGACGCCTGGCGCTTCACCTTCCCGATCGCCGGGGGGAGCCTCAACGCGGCGAGCGGCGCCGGCCGCGTCAGCGCCCGGGGCGGCCTCCTGCTCTGGGGCCGGGAGACGATGAGCTCGTGGACGGAGCTGTCGTTCACCAGGCTCATCGTCACGACCGGTGCGCATGCGGTGCTGAGCGGCGTCTATGGAGCGCACGGCACCCGCCACGTGCTCGCCACGCTTGAGATGTCGCACGCCACCGTCACGCGGTCGCACAGCGGCGGTCGCGACTGGGTGAGGGTCGGCAACGTGCCGGCGCGCATGTCGACCTGGCTGAGGAACCAGCTGACGAGCGTCTTCCCACGCTACCAGCAGTCCGGAGATCGGCTGGGAACCGTGACCGTGAAGGCGCGGCTGAAGTAACTGTCGCCGATGCTCGAGCCTTGCGGTCCTGCCCTCGGCCGTGAGGTGGCGCGGGCCCTCAGCTCACCATCTCTCGCCGTTCTGGAACCAGGCGGTGAAGACCTTCGCCGCGAAGTCCGGATCGTACTTGGGGTTCGGGTCGCCGCTCGGGAGAAGCTCCTTGTCGCTGATCTCGACAATGCCGGGCAGCCCGTCCGGGTTGTACGACGCGGAGGGGAAGTAGGGCGCCGCGTCCGGCACGAAGAGGGTGAGCTCTTGGCCGGTCTCCTCCGCGTAGGCCTTGGCCTGCGGATACAGCATGGTACGGATCATCCCCGCCTCCGACACGTAGCGCGCGAACTGCAGGCTGGGCCACCTGGTGATGCCGTCCGCCCCGGTCCCGATGGGGATGTTGAAAAATGCGTCCGTGCCCGGCTCCCCACGGGACAGGTCCAGGGCGGTCGTGAAGGCCATCGAGTCGCTGCCGATCCTCATGGTGTCCACGCTCACGCCCGTCCCACTCAGCGTGTCCACGTTCCAGGCTTTGTCGGCGAACTTGAGGATCCGCGACGGGGCGTGGAAGTTGCCGTGGTGAGTATGGCCGTGCGCATGCAGGTTGAGGCTGATGCCGCCCCCGGCGCACTGGCAGTCCCACAGGCCGTCCTTGCCGGCCTCCGTGTCGTCGATGACGCCGTCGCCGTTCTCGTCCAGGGCCATGAGCTCGGCGAGGTAGCCGCTGTCGTAGCCGAGGGCGGCCCGGGTCAGCGCATCCGTCGCCCGCGCGTGGGCCAGCACGACGGGCTGGAGGTCCCAGAGGATCTTGGGGACGTCGTAGTAGAATTCGCTGGTCACGACGTCCTCGAACCGTCCGTCTCTGACCCTTCCGAGGTGGCCGTCCGCGGTCACTAGCAGGAGGGACTCCCCCGTCGCCGGGTCCGCGGCCGTCACGTCCGCGCCCTCAACAAAGTAGTCGAGCTGCCCGAGCCCGCGGCCGGCAGCGTAGTCGAAGAGCCTGGATCGCGACACGCGGGCGTCCATGACGCTCTCGTCGGCGACGATGGCGCCCTGGACCTCGTCGTAGCGGGGCACCGACAGCGGCCGCTCGAACGTGTGGGGAGCGGCCGGGTCCCTCGGCTCGGTCGTGAACAGGTACCGCGCTCCGAGCAGGTCCACGGCCACGGGGTTCTCCGAGACGAGCACGAGGCCCTCATCATGGGCTACGCCGATGCCCGTGCCGCCGTGCTCCAGGTCGACAGGGCGCACGGCGTCCACAGCGTGTAGCGTGATCGGGATCTGGCTCCTGATGGCCAGATTGATGTCCACCATGGTCCCGTCGAGGCCGTGGTTCGGGGTCTCGGCGATCTCGAGCGGCATGCCCTCGGCGTTGACCTTCTTCACGTACCAGCGGGCGTGGTAGACGCCGCCTTTGTTCGGCCCGCCGGGCACGCCGCCTTTCATCCCTGGGGGATCCGCGTGGGGAAAGGCGTAGAGCCAGTCGTGGTTGTTCGGATCGTCGCCGTGCTTGGCGCGCATCGGCCATCCGCCGATGCCGAGGTTCTTGATCGCGCTGGTGATGACCGCGTTGCAGTGGACCTTGAGCACCGGGCAGTTGACGAGCACGCTGCCCGGATATGCGTCTGGGTCGTCCGGGTCGCCGACCAGCGCCGTGTGCAGAATGATGCCCTCGGGGTAGTTATCGCCGCCGCCCGGGACAAGCACCAGGCGCCCACGGCCCGGCTTCTCGGCCTGGTTCAGGTCGTACATCATGAGCTTGCCCCGGCGGGTGGCTTCGCCGGGGGTGAGGTACGTCCCGCTCACGCTCTCCGCGTAGCCGTTCATCGGGTCGTCGAGGGCATCGCGCGCCGTCGTCGCCTCGGCGAGGTACTGCCTCACGAAGTAGAACGGGTAGCCCACCCACGTGAGCTCACCTTCCGGACGCGGGATGCGCCCCTCCAGCACCGCCTCGGCCGCGCACTCCAGGATGGAGGCGTAGCCCCCCGTGGTCACGCCGGCTTCGCCCACGGCCATCTGGCAGAAGCGTACGCCGAGCTCGTCGTGAAAGAACCGCAGGAGCGCGGCCATGAACGTCCAGTTGGTGGCCGCCACCACGCCCGTCGCTAGTCCCGGGGTCCCGTCGCCGGGGAAGTCGAGCACGTTCACGGCGACGATGTTCGGCTTGAAGAACAGCTTTCTGCCGGCCTCCACCTCCGCCGTGATGCGCTGCCGCAGGTCGTCCTTGTTCAGGACCGGCGTCAGCGCGTACCCGAGGTGGTCGTAAACGTAGTCGATCCGCTGCTTGAGGAGCGCCCACGCCGCGTCGTCCTGCTTGATCGTCCGCTCCAGCAGGCCCGGCACGTCCGCAGAGGCCCGGGCCGCGTCTAGCCTGACCGCGCCGATCAGCGAGCCTTCAGTATCCCAGGACATCGAAGGCCCCCTCTCAGTAGTAGTTGCCGCCGGTCTCGTAGGCCTTGCGGCGCTCCTCGGCTGTCTTGCGCATCTCGGCGTCCATCTTCGCCGGGTCCGCCCACAGGTCCAGGTACGAGTCTCTGTAGAACTTCGGGAAGACGATCAGGCCGTCCTTGCGCTCCACGCCGGCGAGGATGATGGTGGCCGCCTCCTCCGGGGTGATCGCGTCCGGCGGGGGCGCGGCGTCGCCGAAGATGGCCGTCGCCACGTTGCCGGGGCACACCGTGGAGAAGGCGATGCCGCGGTGCTCGTGCTCGTACCGCAGCGACTCCGTCATGCCGGCCACGGCGAACTTGGTCGCGCAGTACAACGCCTGATACGGGACCGGAAGAAGCCCAGCGATCGACGATGTGTTGACGATGTGCCCCGAGCCCTGCTCGACCATCACCGGGAAGGCCGCGTGCACACCGTAGATGACGCCCCAAAGATTGAGGTCGACGATCATCTTCCAGTGCTTCAGCTCGACCTTCTCATACGGCGCTGTACCGCCCGTGCCGGCGTTGTTGAACAGGTAGTCCAGGCGGCCACAGGTCGCGACCGCCTCGTCCACCATGCCCTTAACCGCGTCCCAGTCGGTCACGTCGACGAGCGCGCAGCGCGCGTTCTCGTACGTCGCGAGCTTCTCCCGCGCCGCGTCCACGCTTTCCTGCGGGAACCCTACGGCGCTCACCACCGCGCCGCGCTTCAGCAGCGCCTCCGCCACCGCGAAGCCGATCCCAGACGTCCCTCCGGTCACCACGCAGGACTTGCCTTCGAATACGTCAGCCATGGTCCGTTCCTCCTCCGTCAGACGAGCTCGCGGGCGAGGTCGCCCCGCAAGTGGGTCACCATCTTCGCGAAGACGCCCTCGCGATATTCCACGACCGGGAGGTCGGCCAGTGCGGCGATGATGTGCGCCTGCAAGGGGTTCTGCAGGTACTCCATCTTGGTCCACGTCACCGTGCCGACGCCGATGCTCCCGGACAGGTGCGTCACGTCCACCGGATAGAGCGTCGCGTGAGACAGGGCGGCGCCGGGCCTGCCGACGTTGGGGATGTGACGCCACCCCATCTGGTCGACCCTGCCGGCAGCGTTCCGCGTGGCTATCTCCTCGACTGTGAGCTCCTTGTCCAGCTGCAGGTCGAGCTCCAGAAAGGCCCTGCCCTCGTAGCTCACATGGGCCGTGGCGCGGCCGCCCAGCAGGTGGTAGTCGGGGATGTCCGCGAAGATCTTGGGGATGCCCGTGTCTTCGCGACCGCCCAGGATGGGGGCGGCGTCGTTCTCCCAGACGACCAGGGCGAAGGCGCCGACGGTGCCGGAGCTAAGGTGCCGCACGGGGGTCATCACGGCGACCAGGGTGTATTGCCCGCCGCCCATCCATTGGACCCCGCAGCACTTCTGGTACTCGATGTTCACCGACGGCTCGAGGATCTCGAACGCATCGGGCACGTACTGGGCCAGCTGGTCCTCGTCGGTCAGGTAGCTGATCGCGATGGACGTGACGTCGTCGTACTGCAGATCGTGAAGGTCACCGCCCCGCACTCCGCCAAAATGCGCCGGCATGCGATAGCTGAAGTCGTCGTCGAAATGGAACATCTCCACGCCCCTCCTTCGGGTTGATGTGAGTGACAGGTGAGCCGCTCGCGACTCACGATGGCTGCGCGGCAACGTCCGCGCCGCTCTGCAGCTTGTCCAGCGTCACGAGGATGTGCAGGAGGTACAGAAGCACGCACCCGTTGGCGGCGAGGACCGCGCCGATGACCGCCAGCGGGAGCAGGCCCGAGAAGAACATCGTCGTGCCGAACACGATGGTCAGCGCGTTCATGAGCACCGTGGCCACGAAGAGCTTGACGAGGATCGGCGGCTTGGGCTCGCGCGGCTCCCCGCGGCTGCTACGGCGAGGCAGGAAGGACTTCACCAGCACGATGGCCCCGCCGAGCACGTTCAGCGCGCCGACGAGGTACGTCAGCGTCGGCACCAGCACGTCCGGGACGATGCACGACACGATGCCGAGCGCCGCAAAGAGAAAGCCGCAGCCGACCATCAACCAGGAGCGCCGGAACGGGCCGATGGGGGTGCTGCCGGAGGCGACCATCTGGATGGCGATGATGATCATCAGCAGGCCCAGCTGGGCGCTGCCGGCGAAGGGCAGCTTGCCCCGGCTCACGGGGATGAGCAGCAGGCCGAGAAGCAGCATGAAGACGCCCATCAGCAGCAGCATGGCCTTGTCGATGGGCAAGGCGGCATCCTTTTCGGGCGGCTTGGCAGAGTCGGGGTACCGGAGGTACACGGCGCGCAGCACGAGGGCGAGATACACGATGGCCGCCCCGTAGAGCAGCGCCACCGCGGCCGTCAGCGTGGTCGTGAGCAGGCTCGGGAACAGAACGAGCACGCCGATCACCATCGAGAGTACGTAGACGAAGGTGCAGGCGGCGATCAGATGCCGGAAGACGCCGCCGAACCGCGCCCAGGCCCTGAGCTTCTGCTTGTCCAGGATCATCTGCAGAAGAAGCAGGAGCCCGCCGGGGCCAAAGCAGATAAACAGCAGGATGCGGGGGGCCTCGCTGAACAGGTCGGGGATGAAGCACGTGACGATGCCCACGGCCGCGACGACCACGCCCACGACCAGCGGGAGCCTGGACGTGCGCAGGTCACCGAACGGCGTCTTCCCCAGCGCGATCATCTGCACGGCGAACATGACGAGCAGCAATCCGTACAGGCCGTTCTCGTAATACGCGAGTGCCCCCGTGGACACCGGGAAGAGCAGGACGCCGGTGATCAGCAGCGTCATCCCGGCGATCAGCAGGATCACCGCCTCAAGCGGAAGATCCGCTTCCTTCAGAATCCCGCTGTTCGTCATGTCCTGAGCCCCTCGCACAAGCGCAGTCCGCCGGCCAGGGATCGGCCGCTTGCCGTGGCGATCCGAAGAGTGGCGCCGAGCGATTTCTCGATGTCGGCGCCGATCGGGTGGATCATGGTGACAAGCGCATCTCCACGTGACGATGCCCCCTGACCCTAGCACGGACGGCGCAGGAGGGGCCATCGAGTCTCGTAGGGCGCGCGTTGGAAGCCGGCGCCTGCACGTGGCCGTACGGCACCAAGGTGCGGCTCACGAGCCGCGGCAGGCCGGCTCCATCAGTCCGCGGAAGAAGGCTTCAGGCCGGCCGCGGTCGTTCCCCCGGCCGGCGCGTGGAACGCCAGTGGTCACTGGACCGGCACGTCTGCCGGCGCCGGCGGCTCCTGGCCGGACTGACTCAGGCCCGACGGCTCTCCCGCAGTCCCCTGAGCGCCACCCTGCGCGCGGCGCGCGACCAGCTTGCCGATCTCCCATAGCACGAGCAGCGCGCCGGCCGGGGCGAGTGCGAGGCCCCACTGCGTCCATGTCAGCGTCGTGGTCCCGAGCCAGTGGTTGAGCAGGTCGAAAGCGACCACGAGGATCAGCAGGATCACCTCGAACAAGGCGATCCAGTTCATCTGGCGGCTGTTGAAGGTGGCGACCGTCACGATGCTCCCCGTTGGGCTGCGGCTCTCGAAGCCGCCGACGATGCGGCACGCCGCGAAGGCGGTGACGGCCATGGTGGAGGCGATGACTGCGCTGCCGTAGTGGGCGTTGCCGTACTGCAGCAGGCCGAGCAGGCAGACGGCCATGAAGATGCCCACGAGACCGACCGTGGTGAGCATGCTCCTCGTGAGGATTGAAGCGTTGCGCGGCCGCGGCAGCCTGCTCATGAGCCCTGGAGTCTCAAGGTCGAAGCCGAGCGCCACGCCGATCGGGGCGTCGACGAGGAAGTTGATCCAGAGGATCTGCGTGGCCGTGAACGGCTCGCCGGCGAGGATGTTGAAGATCGTCGCCCCGAGGAAGGTGAGCACGAAGGCGGCCAGCGTGATCAGCACGAAGGCGATGTACTTGTTGAGGTTGTCGAACAGCTTGCGGCCCTGCTCCACGGCGTACACGATCGTGGCGAAGTTGTCGTCCTTCAGGATCATGCGGCCGGCGTTCTTGGCGACCTCGGTGCCGGTACCCATGGCGATGCCGATGTCGGCGGCCTTGATGGCCGGTGCGTCGTTGACGCCGTCGCCGGTCATGGCCACCACGTCGCCCTTCTTCTTCAGCGTCTCGACGAGCAGCACCTTGTGCTCCGGCGCCACGCGGCCGACCACGCCGATGTCGTCGATCCGCTTCAGCCGCTCTTCCTCGCTGAGCGCCGCGAAATCGGCGCCCAGGATGGCCTCGCCGGGGATGCCCACCTGCTTGGCCACGGCCGCTCCGGTGACGACGTCGTCGCCGGTGACCATGCGCACGCGGATGTGCGCCTCCTGAGCCTGCTTCACCGCCGCCTTGGACTCGGCCCGCGGCGGGTCGATCATGCCGACGATGCTCGTGAGCTGCAGGTCGGTGACGTAGCCCAACAGGTCGCCGCCGGCATCGAAGGTGGCGGCGTCCAGATCGCGGTACGCCGCCGCCATGACCCGGAGGCCCTGCTCCCCGAGGCGCTGGGAGGCAGCCGTGGCCTTCTGCTTGAGGTCGTCGTCCACCGAGATGCTCGTGCCGCCGGACGTCACGCTGGTCGAGCGGCTCCCCACGGCCGGGGCGGCGCCTTTGACGAAGCAGCGCACCACCTGCCGGCCGGCCGCGTCGGTGGCCGTGTTGAAAGTGGCCATGAGCTTGTACGTGGGGTCAAAGGGCAGGGTGGCCAGACGCGGGAACTTGTCCCTCGTGCCGTCGACGTGCAGGCCGGCCTTGTGCGCGAGCACCAGCATCGCACCTTCGGTGGGATCGCCGATCACCTTGCCGTCCTCGAGCTTGGCGTCGTTGGCGATGACGAACGGCAGGATGGCCTCGTCGATCGACGGCGAGGCGCCCACGGAGTGCTTCACCTCGCCGTCCAGACCGTAGCCGGTGCCGGTGATCGACCAGCGGTCGGTGAGGTCGAGCACCTCCACGACGGTCATCTGGTTCATGGTCAGGGTGCCGGTCTTGTCCGAGTTGATCGCCGACGTGGACCCCAGGGTCTCGACGGAGGAGAGGTTCTTGACGATGGCGTTGCGCTTGGCCAGGTCCATGGCGCCCATGGAGAGGATCACCTGGGACACGGTCGGCAGCGCTTCGGGGATGGCCGCGATGGCCAGGGCGATGGCGGTCACGAACAACGCGTCCCAGGCCTGGCCGCGCGATAGGCCGAGGGCGAACATCACGATCATCGTGAGGCCGGCGGCGGCGCCGATCCAGAGGGTCATGCGGTTGAGCTGCCGGGTGAGCGGTGTCTGCTCGGCCTTGGTCGCCGAGAGCATGCCGGCGATCTTGCCAACCTCGGTGGCGCCGCCGGTACCGGTGACGACCATCACGCCGCTGCCGTGCGTGACGGGCGTGTTCATGAAGGCCATGTTCGACTGATCGCCCGGCCCCAGGTTCGTGCCGGAGAGCGTGCCGGCGTCCTTGGGAGACGGCACGCTCTCGCCGGTCAGCGCCGACTCGTCGATCTGCAAGGCGCTCGCCTGGATCATGCGCCCGTCGGCCGGGACCTGGTCGCCGGCGGCGAGGAGCACGACATCGCCGGCGACCACCTCTTCGGCCGGGACCTGCGCCTCGGCGCCGTCCCGGCGCACCCGCGCGGTGGCCTTCATCATTGACTTCAGCGCGTTCATCGCGCTCTCTGCTTTGCCTTCCTCGCGCAGACCGACGATCGCGTTGATCACCGTGAGGAGCAGGACGAGGACGCCGGTGTGGAGCTGACCTATGGCGATCGACACCACCCCGGCGACCAGCAGAATGATCTGCATGTAGCTGCGGTACTCGTCCAGAAAGCGTCGCCACTCAGGCTTGGGCTTCTCGGCCGGCAGGGCGTTGGGGCCGTGCTGCGTGAGCAGGGCCGCCGCCTTGGCTGCCGACAAGCCGACGGCCGGGTCGACGTCGAAGTGCGTGGCGACGTCCTGCGGCGACTGTGCGTACCAGGCGTCCGCGGCAGGCGTTGCCGGCGCCGCCGGCGACGCAGAAGCTTGATCTGGGTCTGTCGTGGTCATCTTCACCCTTTCCGTGACTTCCGGGCCGACGCAGCGT
>CAIOZS010000154.1 GCA_903862845.1 uncultured Thermoleophilia bacterium | reverse complement strand
CGGCCCGGGCGCCCCGGCGGCGGGAGCTCCCGCGGCGGCGGGAGCGGCCGCGGCGCCGCAGGCGGCCGCGGCCAGCGCAACGACCGCAAGCCTTGACCAATGTCGGTGTTTCATGAGGGACCCCTTTCGGTGGGTTATGGGCTCGTGGTCACGGCTGTGATCAGCCAGCCCCCAGCAGTGGTGCCGACCCTCCCCAGGGTGAAGAACAATGTTGCGTCGCCGTCGCGCACCGGGCTCTCAGGCCCTCCAGAGGCCTGCACCCGCGCGACCACGACGAGCGTGGACGGCTCCGGCGCAAAGTCGACGCGCGCCGAGCGAAAGTCGAGCTGCCGCAGCGCGAGCAGCTCGCGGCGCGTCCAGACGCGCGGCGTGGCGAACAGCTCGGCCGCTCGCCACAGCCGATGGCTGCCCACCAGGTCGCAGAACAGCTGGACGGTGCGCACCGCGTCGAGACCTTGCGCGCCTGCGGAAGCGCCCGGCAGCGCCGCCGGGCTGGCGTCGGCGCCGGCCGGCACGGACGGCGCCGACGCCGCCGCGGGGCCGCCTTCGCGGCGGTTCGGCTGCGACAGAGCTGCCACAACGAGCAAGATGACGAGGGCGAGACAGAGCGCGAATATGGTGCGGCGAAACGTCATGCCCGTATGGTGCGTCGCCGCCCCGCGGGGGCTCAAGGGTTACGTCTCGTCGGCGCGGTGACATTTCGCCGGCCCCGGGATGACATTGGCCGGCGGCCCTCAGCGGTTGGACCTCGGTGCTGCTTGGCGGCCGCCGGAGAGGGGCCGGCGCGGCGCCGGGAGGGCGGGGCCGGTGACGCCGGCGCGCCGCTCGTGCGAGAATCGCGGGCGCATGAAGCACTCCGGCGACGACCCCACGAACGCCTGCCCCGCCGCCCCGCCGGGGCCGCCGTCCGCCGCCCCGCGGCCGGCCTCCGGCACGCCTGCGCCCGGGGCTGCGCTCGGCGCGTCTCCGGGCGCGCCCTCGCCCGCGCCGTCGTCCCCGGGCGCGCCGTCACCCCCGTCCGCGCCCGGTCTGCGCGCGACCCTTCGCCGCGACCTGCGGATCGGCGTCAAGGCCGGGCTGCAGACCTTCTGGGAGCTGGCCCGCGTCATGATCCCCGCCTACGGGCTGACGCTCGTCCTCGAACGTCTGGGCGTGATCCAGTGGCTGGCCCATCTGGCGCGGCCGCTGATGTCGTTGCTGGGCTTGCCGGGCGACGCGGCTGTGCCCCTGATGGTCGGCTACGTGCTCAACATCTACGCGGCCGTCGGCTCGATGCAGGCGCTGCACCTGAGCGCCCAACAGATCACCGTGCTGGCCATCGCCATCCTCATCGGGCACAACCTGCTGGTGGAGGGTGCGGTCCTCCACAAGGCCGGCATGAACGGCTTTGCCTTCGGCGTTCTGCGCGTCGTGGCCGGCTTGGCCGCGGCCGCCGTCGCCAACCTGCTCATGGGGCTGTTCTGACGATGGCCGACCTGCTGCGCACCTTCGTCACGGGCTCGTTCGACCTGCTCCTGCGCGTCTTCCTGATCGTCGTGCCCATCATGGTGGTCCTCGAGCTCTTCGAGGGGACCAAGCCGTTTCGCGCCGTGGTGCGCGCCTGGGCGCGCCTGGTACGGCACGTGGGCCTCAACGAGCAGTCTGCGGCGCCGACGCTCGTCGGCTTCCTCTTCGGGCTCGCGTACGGCGGCGGCGTCATCGTCCGCGACATCCGCCGCCACGACCTCGGCCGCCGCCAGGTGTTCATCATGAGCACCTTTCTCAGCATGGTGCACGCCATCGCCGAAGACTCACTGGTGTTCATCGCCTTGGGGGCGAGCGCCATCTGGGTGGTCGCGTACCGCATCGTGTGGGCGGCGCTCGTGACGCTCGCCCTGACCGCCGTCGCCACGCTCGTGGTGAGGCGCTGGAAGGCGTGACGGAACGGGTTTGAGCGGCGGCGCGTTGACACGGGTCGCCGCCGTTTCCTATTCTTGACTGGAATTATCGGAAATGCTGTGGGCGCGGGAGCGGAGCCGGCGTGAACATCTCCATGAAAAGCAGGTATGCAGTGCGCGCCCTCACGGAGCTGGCGCGCCGCGAGGAGATCGCGCCCGGCAAGCCGGTGCGGCTCGGCGACATCGCTGAGAGCCGCGACATACCGCTGCAGTTCCTGGAGCAGGTCTTTGCCGCGCTGCGCCGCGGCGGCGTGGTGCGTAGCCGGCGCGGCGCCGCCGGCGGCTACGCGCTGGCGCGTCCGGCCGCGGAGATCAGCGTCCTCGAGGTCGTGGCCGCGCTCGACGGCGTGCCCTCCCCGGCAGAGTGCACGCAGGGCCTCTGCGAGCGCGTCGACGGGTGCGGCGCCTCGTCGGTCTGGATCGAGGCCCAGCAGGCCGTCGAGAAGGTTCTCGGCGGCACGACCATCGGCGACCTGCTGACGCGCGAGGACGCGCTGCGCGGGCGCGCGCCCATGTACCACATCTGACTCACGACCCCCGGCCGCGCCGGGGTTCTGCAAGGAGAATCCATGAAGAGGGCAGGCAGCATCACCGAGTTGATCGGGCGCACTCCCCTGCTGCGTCTCAACCGCATCTCCGACGAGAGCGGCGCCGAGGTGCTGGGCAAGCTCGAGTCGTTCAACCCCGGCGGCAGCGTCAAAGACCGCATCGGCCTGGCGCTGATCGAGGCCGCCGAGCGCGACGGGCGCATCGCCCCCGGCCGCACGACGATCATCGAGCCGACCAGCGGCAACACGGGCATCGCCCTTGCCATGGTCGCCGCGGCACGCGGCTACGACATGGTGCTCACGATGCCCGATACCATGAGCATGGAGCGCCGCACGATTCTCAAAGCCTTCGGCGCGCGGCTCGTGCTCACGCCCGGCGCCGACGGCATGCGCGGCGCGGTCGCCCGGGCGCTCGAGCTCGCCGCGGAGGGCGACGACGCCTACGTGCCGCAGCAGTTCGAGAACCCCGCCAACCCCGAGGTCCACCGCCTCACGACGGCCGAGGAGATCTGGGCCGACACCGGCGGCGAGGTCGACGCGTTCGTGGCCGGCGTCGGCACCGGGGGCACGCTGACCGGCGTCGGCCAGGTGCTCAGAGAGCGCCGCCCCGGCGTGCTCGTGGTGGCCGTCGAGCCGGCCGACTCGCCGGTGCTCTCGGGCGGCGCGCCGGGTCCGCACAAGATCCAGGGTATCGGCGCCGGCTTCGTGCCCAAGGTGCTCGACACGGCCGTCTACGACGAGATCGTGAAGGTGAGCGCCGAGGACGCCTTCGCCGCGGCGCGCGATCTCGCACGCCAGGAAGGCGTGCTCGTGGGTATCTCGGCCGGCGCCAACGTATGGGCCGCCGGCCAGGTGGCGCGCCGTCCCGAGCTCCAGGGCAAGGTCGTGGTCACCGTGCTCTGCGACACCGGCGAGCGCTATCTGTCGACCCCTCTGTTCGGCGATCTCCCCGAAGTCACGGCATGAGCGGAGGGCGAGCGTGCTGATCAGCGGCAAGGAGCGCCTGCGCTACGACTGCCAGCTTGTGCTCAAAGACATCGGCGAGCGCGGCCAGGACAGGCTGCGCAAGAGCTCCGTGCTGGTGGTCGGCGCCGGAGGGCTGGGGGCGCCGGTGCTGTACTACATCGTCGCCGCCGGCGTGGGCCGCGTGGGCATCGTCGACGACGACGTGGTCGAGCTCTCCAACCTCCAGCGCCAGATCCTGTTTACCACCGAGGACATCGGCGGGAGCAAGGCGGAGAGGGCGGCGGCGCGCCTGCGAGCGCTCAATCCGGACGTGCAGGTGGAGCCCCACGCGCTGCGCCTGACGGCGGCCAACACCCTGGACCTCGTGCGGCGCTACGATGTGATCGTCACCGCCGTGGACAACTTCCCCACGCGGTACCTGCTGAACGACGCCTGCGTGCTCGAACGCAAGACGCTGGTCGACGGCGCCGTGCTGCGCATGGTGGGGCTGGCGATGACCGTGAAGGGTGGGGAGACGGCCTGCTACCGCTGCCTGTTCCCCGAGCCGCCGCCGCCCGCCGGCGTGGTGAGCTGCTCGGAGGCGGGCGTGCTCGGCCCCATCCCTGGCACGATCGGCGCCATCCAGGCGCTCGAGGTCATCAAGGTGCTGACCGGCGCCGGCGCCCCGCTGTACGACCGCCTCGTGCAGTTCGACGGCGCCGCCATGACGTTCAACGAGGTCCAGGTCGCGCGCGTCCCCACGTGCCCCGTGTGCGGCGAGCACCCGACCATCACGGAGCTGGTGGACTACGATGAGTGAGCGGCGTCGCCGGGTCGACGTGCGGGGCGCCAACGAGCAGGAGGACCGGCTCGGACGACGCGGGCCAGGTGCATCGCACGTCGAGCCCTCTCACGAGGCGCGCGGAGCGCTGGAGCGGCTCGAGGCCGAGCTGGCGGAGCTGGGCTCGGCCTGCGTGGCTTTCTCGGGCGGCGTCGATTCGAGCCTGGTGCTGGCAGCTGCCGTGCGCGCTCTTGGAGCGGCGCGCGTGGTCGCCTTCACCGCCGTCTCTGCGACGTACCTGCCGGAGGAGCTGCGCGCCGCCCGCGACCTCGCCGCGGGGCTCGGCGTGCGCCATGTGGTCGTCGAGACCCACGAGCTCGACGACCCGGCGTTCGCGGGTAACCCGCGCGAGCGCTGCTACGTCTGCAAGCGCGAGCTCGTTGCCGAGATGACGCGCGTCGCCGCCGAGACGGGCTGCGCCGCGCTGCTCGACGGCGCCAACCTGGACGATCTCGGCGATCAGCGGCCGGGGATGCGCGCCGCCGCCCAGGGCGGCGTCGCGCATCCGCTCCTGGCGGCCGGCCTCGGCAAAGACGAGGTGCGGCGCCTGTCGCGAGAGCTCGGCCTGGCCACGTGGGACGCGCCGCAGCAGGCCTGCCTTGCGTCCCGCATCCCCTACGGAGAAGCCATCACCGTGGAGAAGCTGCAGGCCGTCGCTGCTGCCGAGCGGGTGCTGCACGAGCTCGGCTTTCGCCAGGGCCGCGTGCGGCACCACGGGAGCATCGCCCGCGTTGAGGTTGAAAGCGCCGAGCTCGGGCGCGCCCTCGAGGCGCGCGAGACGCTCGCGCGCCGCCTGCGCGCCCTCGGGTTCACGTACGTGACCCTCGATCTGCAGGGGTTTCGCTCGGGCAGCATGAACGAAGCGCCGGCCGCTCAGGCGCCGGGGGAGGGGGCCGCCTGCGGCGGCCCCGCAAGCGCCGGCGCCGCCGCGTGATAGCGTACCGCTCGGGCACGCGGCGGCCGGCGGCCGCCGCGCTCAACAAGGGGAGGTGACGGTCGTGCTTCGCAAGCCGCTCAGCATCGCGAGCCGCGCCGTCGCCGGCTGCGGGTTCCTCGGCAGGCGGGCGCGCGGCTGCGCCCCCGTCAGCGCGATCGTCGCAGGCCTGAGCCGCGACGTGCACACCGCCGTCGACGAGATCAGCAGCGACGTCAAGGCGGTACAGGAGCGCGACCCGGCGGCCACGTCGAAGTTCGAGATCGTCACGTCGTATGCGGGCCTGCACGCCCTGTGGCTTCACCGCCTGGCGCACAAGCTCCGCGACGTCGGCGTGCCGCTCCTGCCGCGCTGGATCAGCCAGTTCAACCGCTGGGTCACCGGCATCGAGATCCACCCCGGTGCGCGCATCGGTCACGGCCTGTTCATCGACCACGGCGCCGGCGTGGTGATCGGTGAGACCACGGAGATCGGCGACAACGTGACCATGTACCAGGGCGTCACCCTGGGCGGCACGGGCAAGCAGACCGGCAAGCGGCATCCCACCGTGGGCGACAACGTGGTGTTCGGCGCCGGGGCCAAGGTGCTGGGCGCGGTGACCGTCGGCGACAACGCCAAGATCGGCGCCGGCAGCGTCGTCGTCAGCAATGTGCCCAAGAACTCCACCGTCGTCGGCAACCCGGGCCGCCCGGTGCTGCTCCAGGGCCAGCGCGTGGGCATCCCCGACATCGACTACCGGCACCTTCCCGACCCCGTGGCCGAGGCCGTCAAGTGCCTCGTGGCGCGCATCGTCGAGATGGAGCAGGAGCTCGACGAGATCCACCCCGAGCGCAAGGGCAAGCGCCAGCAGGCCGTGCGGCAGACGCAGCAGATGCTGGCCGAGCTCCTGGCCTTCGACCAGGGCGCCGGGATCTGACGCCGCCGGCCGCGGCGGGTGGGTATGCTACGATTGCAGCCTCCTCCAGCGACCCGTGAACGGAGCGTGATCTGCACATGAGCGAGGTCCGGCGTCTCGTGCTCGACGTGCTCAAGCCGCACCAGCCCACGATGCTCGTGCTCGCCGACAAGCTCGGCGATCTCGAGGGCATCAACGGCGTCGACATCACGCTCATCGAGATCGACAACAAGGTCGAGAACATCAAGATCACCCTCGAGGGCGACGACGTCGACTTCCAGGCCGTCGCCGAGGTGGTCCAGGAGTCGGGCGCCAGCATCCACTCCATCGACAAGTGCTCGACCGGCAAGCGACTCATCGACGAGGTCGAGACTCCGCAGGATGCCGGCGCAAGCTGGCTGCGCTGAGCGCCGCCTTGCCCGACAGACTGGTGAACGACGGGTGAGCCCCCCGGCCAGGCCCCGCCTCGGGGCGCGTCTGCGCGCGGTGCCCTCCACAGTGCGCCAGTACCACGAGATCGCCGGCGTCGGCGAGATCATGCGGCGCTACTTCGTGATCAACGCCTTCGACGGCTCGCTGACCACGCTCGGCGTGCTCGCCGGCTGCTACGTCAGTGGTGTGGACAAGGCCGCCACGGTGATCTCGCTGATCCTCTCTACCGCCGTCAGCATCGGGGTCGCCGGCTTCTACGGCTCGTACCAGGTCGAGCGCGCCGAGCGCGACCGTGCCCTGCGGGATATCGAGGAGTCCACGCTCACGAGCCTGCAAGACACGACGCTCTATTCCGCCTCGCGTTACGCCACGGTGATCGTCGCGCTGGTCGACGGGCTTTCGCCGCTCATCGCCTCGCTGCTCATCATGGTCCCGTTCTTCTTCGTGCCGCCGGCCGCGATGCACGCGGCGTTCTACCTGGCCGCCGGCATCGCCTTCGTGGAGCTCTTTCTGCTCGGCGTGTTCCTCGGCAAGGTGTCGCGCGAGCGCCTGTGGTTCGCCGGCCTCAAGCTCGTGCTGGCCGGCGTGGTGGCGCTCGCCGTCAGCCTGCTGCTGAATCGCGGGGCGGCGCCATGAGCGCGGCGCGCGGGCACCCGCTCCTGGCCGGCCTCAACGACGAGCAGCGCGCCGCCGTCACCCACTTCGAGGGTCCGCTGCTCATCCTCGCCGGCGCCGGGTCGGGCAAGACGCGCGTGCTCACGCATCGCGTGGCGTACCTCTTGCAGGTGCAGGGGGTGCGGCCCGACGAGGTGGTCGCGATCACCTTCACCAACAAAGCCGCCGGCGAGATGAAGCAGCGCATCGGCGATCTCGTGGGACCCATCGCGCGCACCATGTGGATCAGCACCTTCCACAGCATGTGCGCGCGCCTGCTGCGCCGCGAGGCCCAGCGCCTGGGCTACAAGAGCACCTTCACGATCCACGACGAGGACGACCGCCGGCGGCTCATCAAGCGCTGCCTCGAGGAGCTCAACCTCGATCCCAAGCGCTTTCCCCCGGAGGCCCTGGCCCGGCAGATCAGCGACGCCAAGAACCAGCTCATCGGCGCGGAGGAGCTGCGCGAGCGCATCGGGGGGAAGTTCGCGCAGGCCTCGGCCGACGTGTACGCGCTGTACGAGAAGCGTCACGCGGCGATGAACGCCATGGACTTCGACGACCTGCTCATGAAGACGGTGCAGGTGCTCGAGAGCTTCCCCGACCGCCTCGAGCACTACCAGCAGGCGTTCCGCTTCGTGCTCGTCGACGAATACCAGGACACCAACCACGCGCAGTACCGCCTCGCCAATCTCCTCGCCGGCGAGCACCGCAATCTCGCCGTGGTCGGCGACGACGACCAGAGCATCTACTCGTGGCGCGGCGCCGACATCCGCAACATCCTCGAGTTCGAACGTGACTATCCGGATGCCAAGGTCATTCGCCTGGAGCAGAACTACCGCAGCACGCAGGCGATCCTCGACGTGGCCAACGCCGTGGTCACGAACAACCGCAAGCGCAAGGGCAAGAACCTGTGGACGCCCAGAGGGCAGGGCGCGCGCGTCCAGGTCGTGGAGGTCAACGACGAGCGCGCCGAGGCGCAGTTCGTGGCCAGCGAGGTGCAGAAGCTGCTCGAGGGCGAGGCCGGCGCCGACAGGCCCTACGAGGCCTGCGAGGTCGCGGTGCTCTACCGCACCAACGCCCAGGCACGCGTGCTCGAGGAGCAGTTCGGCCGCTACGGCATCGGCTATCAGGTCATCGGCGGGCCCAAGTTCTACGAGCGCGCCGAGATCCGCGACGTGATCGCGTACCTCACGGCGCTCGTCAATCCCGACGACGCGCAGCGCCTGCTGCGCGTCGTCAACATGCCCAAGCGCGGCATCGGCGCCACCAGCCTGCAGCGCCTGCAGGCGCACGCCGCCGGCCTCGGCGAGAGCGTCTGGACGGCGATGCGGGCCGCGGACGATGTGCCCGGCCTGTCCGCCGGCGCCGTCAACGGCCTGCTCGCCTTCGTGCGCCTCGTCGAAGGCCTGCAGGCGGGTCTTGCCGGCCGCCCGGTGGCCGCGGTCGTGCGCAGCGTGCTCGACGAGAGCGGCTACGAGGCGGCCCTCAAGGCGCAGAAGACGCTCGAGTCCGAGGGCCGCCTCGAGAACCTCGAGGAGCTCGCCGGCGTGGCCGCCGAGTACGACAAGCGCGCCGACGAGCCCAGCCTCGACGGCTTCCTTCAGGAGATCTCGCTGTACGCCGACATCGATAAGCTCGCCGACACGAGCGCGCTCATCACGCTGATGACCCTGCACAACGCCAAGGGCCTCGAGTTTCCCGCGGTATTCGTGACCGGCATGGAGGAGGGCGTCTTCCCCCATCAGCGCTCGCTGGATGAGCAGAACGTGGAGGAGGAACGGCGCCTGGCCTACGTGGGCATCACCCGCGCCATGGACCGCCTCTACCTGGTGCACGCCCGGGCGCGCACGCTGTGGGGGGCGTCGCAGTACAACCTGCCGTCGCGCTTCCTCGACGAGATCCCCCGCGACCTCGTGGAGCGCCAGGCGATCGGCGGCCGCGCGGCCGGGGGCCGGGAGGCGCGCGGCGAGTCTTGGGGCGCCGGGTCCTGGGGCGGCGCGGAGAGCGACGGCCGCGAAGCCGGCGGCTGGGGCGGCCGCTCAGGCCGCCGCCCAGGCCGACGCCCGGACGACGCGTCCGCCGACGTCGACGGCGCCTCCGGCCGCCGCTTCACCGGCCTCGAGAAGAAGGCGCTCGACGAAGAGGTCGTCGAGCAGTTCTTCGCGAGTGGCGACCGCGTGCTGCACGCCACCCTCGGCGAGGGCACGGTGCTCGCTATGGAGCACGGCGGCATCGTGCTCGTGCGCTTCGAGGGCGACGGCTCCGAGCGCCGCCTGATGGCAAGCGTGGCGCCGCTGCGCAAGCTGCGCGGCTGAGCGCCGCCGCCGGGGCGCCGCCCGGCGGCGCTCTCCGCGCGCCGCGGCTCAGCCCGCGAACCAATCCTCCACGGTGAGGCCCTCGAAGGCCGCGAAGTCCGTCACGCTCCGCGTGACGAGCGTAAGGCCGTTGACGGCGGCGATGGCGGCGATCTGGCCGTCCACAAACGGTGGCGTGCGACCCTCGTGCGCGAGCCGCGCCCGCTCGCGGGCGTGCCACTCGGCGGCCCGCCGGTCGTAGGGCAGGACGTCCAGGGTCTTGAGGAACACCTGCTCGATCTCGTGCACCACGGCCGTTCGCTTGGCGCCCGGCGGTAAGCGCAGCGCTCCGTAGAGGATCTCGTGGATCACCGGCGCCGCCGTCGAGAGCTCGTGCCGGTGTCGCTCGAGGCCGCGCATCACGCCGCTGTCGGGCCGACGGCGCAGCGTCTCGCAGAGCACGTTGGTATGGAGAAGGAACATCCCTCAGACGCCGAGGTCCACGTCGCGTCCGGGGCCGCGCTCGCGGAGCGACTCCCAGTACTCCGGCTCGAAGCCGTCGCGCTCTCCGTCGAAGCTGGCGCGAAACTCCTGCAGAGCCGTCCAGAAGTCGTCGCGCGGGCCGGCCAGCCGACGGTACTCGGCCTCAGAGACGATGACCGCGACCGGCCGCCCACGACGCGTCAGCGTGACCGGCTCGCCGGCCTCGGCGGCGCGTACCGCCTCGGTGAGGTGGTCCTTCGCGCGGGCGATCGAGTACTCGCGAGCCATGGACGCCTCCAAGATGGCCATCTTCATGGCCATCTTACCAGCCGGCCGGCGAGGAGTCACGGGCCGGTGCCCCAGCTCTTCACCAGCCAGCCACCCTGCGCGGCCGGCTCCATGTACATGAACAGGGTGTGCTCGCCGGGGTCGCCCCACGGGGACGGCTGCCCGGAGACCGACGTGGGCTCGATGTACACGCGGACCTGGGCGATGCGCTCGCCGGCCGGCGCGTCCTTCTGGCGCATCACCTGGTCGATCCCCCTGAGGCGCGCGTGGGCGATGCGGCTGCTGGCCGCCGTGGTGCTCGGCGGCTCGCCGGGGACGCCGGCGGCTGCCACCGCCGCGTAGTCGCCGGCGTCGACGAGGCGCCAGTATTCGGCGGCGGCCTGACGCAGGCTGCCGGCCAGCGCAGCCGTGCCGGCGGTCGTCGTCGGCGAGGGCGAGGGCGAGGGGCCGGAGGAGCCGCCGCACGCGGCCGCGCCGGCGCCCACCGCGACGACCAGCGCGAGGAGCAGGGCGAGAAGCGCGGCCGGCCAGTCGGCGCCGGGCGGCGCGAGGCGGGCGCGGTAGAGGTGCGACGGCAACGAACGGCGAGCGCGGCGCGGCGTCATGGCGGCTCCTCACGTGGCGGGCTATGGTCCTCCCTGTACCTCACCACAGAGCGGCGCCGCTGTACAGGATGACAATAGTAGGCCGGCGGACCCGGCCGCCGCGTACGGCCTTGCTGGGCCTCGCGCCGGTGCCGGTGCGGTAGAGTCTCGCTGCGCATCTCCACCCACCGGCAAGGAGGGTCCATCATGGCCGTCGAGGTCACCCGCGAAGGCGCCGTCGCCGTCGTCACCGTCGCACGTCCCGAGGCGTTGAACGCCCTGAACAGTGCAACCAACCAGCTGCTCCTGGCGGCCGTGCGCGAGCTGTCCGCCGATGACTCGGTGCGCGCGGTCGTGCTCACCGGCGGCGGCGACAAGTCGTTTGTGGCCGGCGCCGATATCGCCGAGATGCAGGGTTTCACGGCGGAAGAAGCGCGCCGCTTCGGGGCTCTCGGTCAGGCCGTCATGAGTGGGATCGAGGCGGCGCCCCAGCCGTGGATCGCCGCCGTGAACGGCTTCGCTCTCGGCGGCGGCTGCGAGCTGGCCCTGGCCTGCGACGTCCGCTTTGCCGCCGAGAAGGCCAAGTTCGGCCAACCCGAGATCACGCTCGGGATCACGCCCGGCTTCGGCGGCACTCAGCGTCTGCCGCGCAACGTCGGCGACGGGTGGGCGAAGTACCTGGTGCTGAGCGGCCGTCACCTGCGCGCCGACGAGGCGCTGCGCATCGGGCTCGTCCAGGCCGTCTTTGCCAAGGACGAGCTCATGCCTCAGGCGCTGAAGCTGGCGCAGGAGCTCGCCGCGAAGAGCCCGCTGGCGATGCGCTACTGCAAGGCCGCGGTGAACGCCGCCGCCGACACCGACATTGCGACCGGGCAGGGCATCGAGCGCGACCTCTTCGCGCTGGCCTTCGCCAGCGAGGATCAGAGCGAAGGCATGGCGGCATTCCTGGAGAAGCGCCCTCCCGAGTTCAACGGGCGCTGATCGTGCGGGCCGGCGGCTCCGGCCTACGGCCGGTGGCTCCGGCCTACGGCCGGTGGCTCCGGCCCCTCTCAGCCCCCGACGGCGGCCAGCAGACGCGTGAGCGCCAGGTACACGCCGGGGGTGGCGCGCACCAGCACGTCGGCGTCCTCGATGACCGGACTCGGCGTCTCCGCGGTCACCGCCGCGAGGGCGCAGGCCGCGCGGCGCGCGTCGCGCGCCGCCCAGTCGTGCAGCGTCTTGAAGCCGGTCACGTCGGTCATGTCGTCGCCGCAGAACATCCCGGTGAGGTAGTCTCCGCCGGCCAGCAGGCGGCGCGTCGCTGTGCCCTTGGTGAACGGCAGGGGCGGCCGCACCTCGAAGAGGAAGTGGCCGGTGCCGATAGCCAGTCCCCGGCTGCGCGCCGGCTCCACGACCCGCGTCAGGATCTCGTGCCGCGTGCGCGCCGCGTCCGTCGCGAGACGGTAGTGCACGGCCAGCGTGGTGCGCTTGTTTTCGAGGACGATGCCCAGGGCGCCGCAGTCGAGGTCGCGGGCCGCGGCGGCGACCTCCTGCACGGCGGCGATGTAGCGCTCGGCTTGGGGCTCCGCGAGGACCTCGCCGCCCGGCGCCATGAGCTCGAGGCCGTGCGTGCCGACGTAGGCGGCGCCGTCAATGGGGATCATGCGCCGCCCATCCTCGAGGGCGCGCCCGGTCACGAATGCCACGAGGCCCAGCCGCTCGGTCAGCGCCGCGAGCACCTCGCGGAACGGCTGCGACACCGCCGCATCTTCGGGGCGCGCGGCGATCGCCGAGATCGTGCCGTCGATATCGCAGAGGAGCACTCCCGCGCGTGGCGCTGCGGCGAAGGCGGCGAGGCATGCCGCGAGCTCGGTCTCACCCTTCGTGATCAGATGCCCATCCGGCATGGCACTCCTTCGTCGCTTGCCCGCACAGCGTATCCGATAGACGGACCGCGGCCAACGAGGGTCGCCGCCGGGGTCAAGTTCCGCGGAGGCCTGCCGATACGGGGGTGGAGAGAGATGACTGTCCCAGAGAACAAGAAAGACCGTCCGCTGCCGGGCGGGAAGGCGCTCGAAGCGCGCGCCGACCCGTACCTGAAGTCGATGCTCCTCGGGCTCATCGAGGACAGCTACCTGCACACGGGCACCTTCACGCAGTTCGCCGCCGAGGTCCTGCAGGTGATCGCCTACGCGGTGACCGTGCCGGTGGCTTTCACCGAGGGCTTCCTCAAGGCGTACCTCTCCATCGAGCGGGTGGTCGAGGAGGCCGACGGCCGCATCAAGATCATCCCCAAGTCGGGCGCCAGCATCGAAGACATGATCCGCGACGTCGACGAGATCACCGCGCAGGTGGACCCGGGCGCGGTGTTCAACCCCGTCGTCCGCGCCAAGCTCGACGCGGTGCACGAGACGTCCAGCAAGGCGATGAAGTGGGACATCGACACGCTCTCGCGCATGGACGACGCACAGCTCATGGACGTCCTCCGCGAGATGCAGGCGGAGTCCGAGCGCGTGACCGGGGAAGAGCACGCGGTGCGCGACGAGGCCACCGACTACGTGCGCGCCAAGATCGCCACGATCCGCCGCAATGTGCGCCAGTTCCAGGCGCAGCATGCGACGGAGGGGAGCGGCGTGAGCGCGGCCGCCGCCAGGGGCGAAGCCGCTGCCGCGGACGCGTCCGCCGGGGCCGGCGATGACGCCGCTGACCCGGCTCGCGGCGAAGACGGCCGGCCGGCCGACCTCATCTGACGGCCTTTGGCCGTTGCCCCCGTCGCGCGAGCCACCCCGCCGCCTCCGCGCGCCCGTCGTCGCGCTTCCGCCCCTGCCGCGCGAGCGTTCACGTGCGGCTTCCGCGTCGGGTAGGATAGGCGCTCCGAGGGAGGGCGGGCATGCAGCATTACTCCGACAGGTCGGGTGCGGCCATGCGTGGGCGCCGCAGCGTCGTCTGCGAGGGGCTTGACCTCGCGCTCGAGCGCCTGCCGCAGGCGCTCGCCGAGAAGTTGGGGCCGGGGCTGGCCGAGCGTGCCGCCGCCGGCGCCGCGGCCGGCTACCAAAGGGCTGCTGCCGCCGCCGCCGAATCTATGCGCAACGATCTCGCGTTCGCCCTATGACCGACGACGCCACCGACAAGCAGCCACCGCCTCGCCCCCCGCGCCGCGCGCCGGACGAGGCATCTCCGGCCGAGGCTCCCGGCCGGCAGTACGCATCTGCCCCCGAGGGCGGCGCCCCGGCTGCCGAGGACGATTCGCTGGCGGCCCTCGAGAGGCTGCAGTCGCTCACGTCCGCCACTGCCACGCCGCGCGACGCGCAGGCGCCGCGCGAGGCGCCCAGGTCGCGGCGCCCCGCGGCCCCGGCGGCGCG
>CAIOZS010000153.1 GCA_903862845.1 uncultured Thermoleophilia bacterium | reverse complement strand
CGACAAGATGAAGCTCAACGGGCCGATCGACGACATCCAGCTACGCGCCTGGGGCATCCAGCTCGTCGACGGCCGCATGCCCGGATTCTGCGCCATCGTCGGCTGCGCCAAGAGCAACGAGGTGGCCGTCAAGATCGTCCGTGAGCTGCAGAGCCGCGGCATCCTCATCTTTCTCAGCGGCAACGTCAACGGGCGCAGCATCATCCACCAGCTGCAGGAAGAAGGCATCCAGCTCGGCTACGACACCTTCACGGTGCCGTTCGGCCTGGACACCATCTCCGCCGTCTACGCGCTCGGCTTCGCGGCGCGCTCGGCGCTCACCTTCGGCGGTATGGAGGCGGGCCAGGCGCGGGACATCATGCTCTACAACAAGTACCGCGTGTTCGCCTTCGTGCTCGCCCTCGGCGAGGTCGACGACCTCAAGTACGCCACCGCCGCCGGTGCCATCAGCTACGGCTTCCCGGTGATCGCCGACACGCGCATCCCGCAGATCCTGCCGACCGGCGTGACCACCTACGAGCACGTCGTCAGCATGCCCTTCGACGAGATCCCCGGGGCCGACGACATGGAGCGCACCGAGAAGCTGATCCAGCGCTGCATCGAGGTGCGCGGGGTCAAGGTCAAGATCGCCAAGGTGCCGATCCCCGTCTCGTACGGATCGGCCTTCGAGGGCGAGCGCATCCGCAAGGACATCATGTACGCCGAGTTCGGCGGCAAGCGCTCGCACGCCTTCGAGTTTCTGCGGATGAGGCCGGCCGACGAGGTCGAGGACGGCAAGATCACCGTGCACGGCACCGACCTCGACGGCATGAGCGAGGGCGACGCCCTGCCGCTCGGCATGATCGTCGACGTCTCCGGGCGCAAGATGCAGACCGACTTCGAGCCCATCCTCGAGCGCCAGTTCCACTACTTCATCAACGGCGTCGAGGGCATCCAGCACAACGGCCAGCGCGACATCGCCTGGACGCGCGTCAGCAAGAACACCTTCGCCAAGGGCTTCCGCCTCGAGCACTTCGGCAAGGTGATCCACGCCCGCATCCACGAGGTGTTCGGCAACATCGTCGACAAGGTGCAGGTCACGCTGACCACCGACGCGGCGGAGGTCGACGAGCTCATCGAAGAGGCGCGCACGGCGTACGCCGAGCGCAACGAGCGCATCGCCAACCTCACCGACGAGTCGGTCGACACCTTCTACTCGTGCCTGCTCTGCCAGAGCTTCGCGCCTAACCACGTGTGCGTGGTCAACCCCGAACGCGTCGGTCTTTGCGGGGCGTACAACTGGCTCGACTGCAAGGCCTCTTTCGAGATCAACCCCACCGGCCCCAACCAGCCGGTGCCTAAGGGCATTGTCCTCGACCCCGTGAACGGCGAGTTCTCGGGCCCCAACGACTACATCCGCGCGCACTCCAACCAGACCGTCGACAAGGTAACGTTTTACTCCATCATGGAGTCGCCGATGACCTCGTGCGGCTGCTTCGAGTGCATCATGGTGCTCGTCCCCGAGGCCAACGGCTTCATGATCGTCAGCCGCGAGGACCCCAGCATGACGCCCTGCGGCATGACCTTCAGCACCCTCGCCGGCACGGCCGGCGGCGGCATGCAGACGCCCGGCATGATGGGCATGGGCAAGTACTACCTCACGAGCAAGAAGTTCATCCCCGCGGACGGCGGCATGAAGCGCATCGTGTGGATGAGCTCCAACCTCAGGGAGAGCATGCGGCCCGCCCTCGAAGAGGTCTGCGTGCGCGAGGGCGTCCCCGACCTGCTGGGCAAGATCGCCGACGAGACCGTGGCCACGACCGTGGAGGAGCTCCTGCCCTTCCTCGAAGAGAAAGAGCACCCCGCGCTCACCATGGACCCGCTCTTCTGAACCCGCGAACGCCTGGAGGGCGCTGATGACTGCAGTAGAGATCCCCGTCGAGAAATGGCCGGGGGCGGTGCGCGAAGTGACGCTGGGCAGCGGCTACGGCGGCGGCACGCGCACCTCGACCGTGACCGTGGGCGGCGAGACGTCTTTGCCGTTCCTGGGCTTTGAAGGCGCGCTGCCGCACCGCCCGGCGCTCGCCGTCGAGGTCGTCGACACGGAGCCCGGCGACTGGTCGCCCGAGCTCGTCGCGGCCTGGGGCGACGACCTGAAGGACCCGGCCAAGTGGGCGGCGCGCGCCGTCGCCGAAGGGGCGGAGCTCATCGCCCTCAAGCTGCGCGGCTGCCACCCGGACTTCGGCGACCGCAGCGCCACCGACGCGCGCGCCACGGTCGACAGGGTCCTGGCCGCCGTCGGCGTGCCGCTGATCGTCATCGGCCCCGGCACCGCCGACAAGGACAACGAGGTCCTCGTGGCGGTCGCCGAAGCGACCAAGGGCGAGCAGCTCGCGCTCGGCCTCTGCGAAGAGAAGAACTACCGCACCATCGTGGCGGCGGCGCTCGGCAACGGGCATCTCGTCATCGCCCAGACGCCGATCGACGTGAACCTGGCCAAGCAGCTCAACATCCTCATCAGCGACATGCGTCTGCCGCTCGAGCGCGTGCTCATGGACCCCAACACCGGCGCCCTGGGCTACGGCCTCGAATACACGTACTCGGTGATGGAGCGCCTGCGCCTTGCCGCCCTCATGGGCGACGCCATGACGCAGCAGCCCATGATCTGCACGGTCGGCGAGGAGTCCTGGCGCCAGAAGGAAGGCCGCGCCGCCGCCGACGTGCCCGCGGCGTGGGGCGCGCTCGCCGAGCGCGGCGTGGCCTGGGAGGTCACTACGGCAATGACTCTTGTGGAGGCCGGCGCCGACATCCTCGTGCTGCGTCACCCCAGCTCGGTGGGCGTCCTGCGCGAAGCCCTGGACGACCTGACGAAGGGAGCCTGAGCGATGGCCCTCACCGGACTGCAGATCTACAAGCTGCTCCCCAAGACCAACTGCAAGGAGTGCGGCTTCCCCACCTGCCTCGCCTTCGCCATGAAGCTGGCGCAGAAGGGCACCGAGCTCGACAAGTGCCCGTACGTGAGCGACGAGGCCAAGACGGCGCTCGACGCGGCGTCGGCGCCGCCCATCAAGCTCGTCACCATCGGCGCCGGAGAGCGCGCCTTCGCGATCGGCAACGAAGTGGCGATGTTCCGCCACGAGAAGACCTTCTACCACCAGCCCGGGCTCGTCGCGCGCGTCAAGAGCGACGACCCGGCGCTCGCCGAAGTGGCGGCGCGCGCCGGCGGCTACGAGGTGGAGCGCGTCGGCATGACGCTGCGCCTCGACGGCCTCGCCGTGGAGCATTCGGGTGGCGACGCAGCCGCCTACGCCGCGGCCGTGGCCGTGGCCCGCGCGGCCGCCCCCGGCCTGCCGCTCGTGCTCATGAGCGCCGACGCGGCGGCGATCGACGCGGCCCTGGCCGGCGGCGCTGCCGCCGACAAGCCGCTCGTGCACGCTGCCACCGCGGCGAACTGGCAGGCGATGACCGAGGTGGCCAAGAAGCACGGCTGCCCGCTCGCCATCCGCGCCGAGGGCGGCGACGTCGTCGCCCTCGCCGAGCTCTCGGACCAGGTGCACGGCGCCGGCGTGGAGGACATCGTCCTCGACGCCGGCACGTCCACGCTGGCCGGCGACCTCGCCGCCTTCACGCAGCTGCGCCGCCTGGCGCTCAAGAAGGGCGCCCGCGCCCTCGGTTTCCCGATCTTCTCGCTGTCGGCCGCTCCGACTTGGCAGGCGGAGCTGGTGCGCGCCACGCAGGCCGTCGCCAAGTATGCCGGCGTCGTGGTTCTCGACCACCTCGAGCCGGCGGAGCTCTACGCGCTGCTCACGCTGCGCCAGAACATCTACACCGACCCGCAGAAGCCGATCCAGGTGGAGCCGGGCCTCT
>CAIOZS010000152.1 GCA_903862845.1 uncultured Thermoleophilia bacterium | reverse complement strand
TCCTTGAAGAAGAGCAGGTAGATCAGGCGGCGCTCGAAGGCCGAGAGCTTGTCAAGGGCGTCGTACAGCGTGATGCGGTCCTCGATGGGCAGGGCGAAAGACTCCTGGCGCAGAGAGCGCACCAGGCGCGGGTCGGCGCCTTCGTCCAGATCTCCCGGTGCGAATGGCTCGTTGCGACTGTGCAGGTCGATGCGCGCGTAGAGGTTCATGACCTCGAGGATGCCGGCCTCGTTGATGTTGAGCGCCTTGGCGAGCTCGGCCACCTCGGGCGGTCTGCCGAGCTTGTGCATGAGCTCGGTCGACTTGGCCTGGATCTCCTGGTAGATCTTCTTGACCCAGCGCGGCTGCTTCATGAGCAGCGAGTCGCGCAGGTGGTGGCGCAGCTCCCCATCGACGATCGCCGTGGCGTAGGTGGAAAAGCGCACGCCGCGCTCCGCGTCGAAGCGCTGCGCCGCCTTGATCAGCCCCAGATTGGCGACCTGCAGCAGATCCTCATAGGGGTCACTGGAGTAGGCGAACCTCTTGAGGATGTGGTGCAGGAGGTTCTGGTTGCGGCGCACGATCTCGTCGAGCGTCGCTGTAGAGCCCGTCGCGTTGTACGCCGCGAGAAGTTGCTCGTTCTCCATCGCGGCCGCGGCGCTACTTGACGATGTTCATCATGTTGAAGATCGGCAGGTACATCGAGATGACCACGACGCCGACGATGGCGCCCACGCCGAGCATCAGGATGGGCTCGAGGATGGAGGTCAGCGACTTGATGCTGGCGTTGACCTCGTCCTCGTAGAAGTCGGCGATCTTGCTGAGCATGGCGTCGAGCGAGCCGGTCTCCTCGCCCACCGAGATCATCTGCGTGACCATGGCGGGGAACACGCTCACGCTTTCGAGCGGTTTGGTGATCGACTGCCCCTCTTTGACGCTCTGCTGCACGTCGACCATGGCCTTCTCGATGACCGCGTTGCCGGCCGCCTGGCCGGTGATCTCGATTGCCTGCAGAATAGGCACGCCGGAAGTGATGAGCGTGCCCAGCGTACGCGAGAAGCGCGCCACGGCCAGCTTTCGCACGATCTCGCCGATGCCCATCGGGACGCGCAGCTTGATGCGGTCCCAGACCATCGTGCCGCGTTCGGTGCGCTTGAGGCGGCGCAGGCCCCAGATGAGGGCGATGATGGCTACCAGTACGACGAGCCCCCACCAGCTACGGAAGATGCCGGAGATGCTCACCATGATGCGCGTGAGCATCGGCAGCTGGGCGTTGCCGAGGTCCTTGTACATGCCGGCGAAGATGGGGATGAGGAAGAGCACCATGCCGATGAGCACGAGGATCGCGAATGAGCCGATCATGATCGGGTAGACCATCGCCGACTTGACGGCGCGGCGGATGCTGTCCTCTTTCTCGAGCTGCGTGGCGAGGCGGTTAAGCACCTCATCGAGGATACCGCCGAGCTCCCCGGCGCGCACCATGCTGACGTACAGGCGGCTAAACACCTTAGGATGCTTCTCGAGCGCGTCGGAGAGACTGATGCCGGCCTCGACGTCGGCGCGGATCTCGGCGATGACCTTGGCGAACTTCTTGTTCGCGGTCTGCTCCTCGAGAACGTACAAGCAGCGCAGCATCGAAAGGCCGGAGTTGACCATGGTGGCGAACTGCCGCGAGAAGACGGTGAGGTCCTTGGACCTGATGCGGCCGCCGAGCTGGATCTGGCCCCAGCCCTGCTTGACCTCGTTGAGGTCGAGGACGGTGAAGCCCTGGTTGCGCAGCGTCGCGGCGACGGCGACCTTGCTCTCGCCGTCGATCTGGCCGCTGGCCTGCGCGCCCCGCTGGTCGATCGCTTTGTAGGTGAACGTGCTCATATCACTCCTCACCCTTATCGGCAGCGTTCGAGATTCCTGCAGCCGCTCAGCGGCCCGCAGCCGCGCCCATCGGCTGCCCACCCAAGGGCTGAATCAGCAGCCGCTCGAGGCCACCGGGGTCGCTCGAGCGGTTCTTGGCCAGCTCGCGGGTGATGATGTTGCGGCGCACCAGGTCGGCGAGCGCCGCGTCCATGGTCTGCATGCCGAACTGCGTGCCGGTCTGCATGGTCGAGTAGATCTGGTGCGTCTTGCCTTCGCGGATGAGGTTGCGGACCGCGGGCGTGGGCACGAGGATCTCGCAGGCGACCACGCGGCCGCGGCCGTCGCGGGTGGGCAGAAGCTGCTGCGTGCACACGCCCATGAGCGTCGTGCTGAGCTGCACGCGGATCTGCTCCTGCTGGTGCGGCGGAAACACGTCGATGATGCGGTCGATCGTCTGCGGCGCGTCCTGCGTGTGCAGCGTGGCGAACACGAGGTGGCCGGTCTCTGCCGCTGTCAGGGCCGTCGCCATGGTCTCGGTGTCGCGCATCTCGCCGACGAGGATGATGTCGGGGTCTTGCCGCAGCACGCTCTTGAGGGCGCGGTTGAAGCTCTTGGTGTCCGCGCCCACCTCGCGCTGGTTGACCATGCACTTCTTGTGGCGGTGCAAAAACTCGATGGGGTCCTCGATGGTCATGATGTGCTCTTCGCGCGTCTCGTTGATCTCGTCGATCATCGCCGCCAGCGTGGTGGACTTGCCGGAGCCGGTCGGCCCCGTGATGATGACGAAGCCTCGCGGCTTGCGCGTGAGCTCGTGCAGGGTGCGCGGCAGGCCAAGGTCCTCGAGCCTCTTGATGAGGATGGGGATGAGCCGGAAAGCGGCGCCCAGGCTGTTGCGCTGAAAGTAGGCGTTCACGCGGAAGCGGGCGCGCCCGGGCACCGAGTACGAGAAGTCGATCTCCCACTCGTTCTCGAGGCGCTGCCTCTGGTCCTGAGAGAGGATGCTGTAGATGAGCTCCCGGGTGTCGTTGGCGCTCAGGCGCGGATAGTCGAGGCGCTCGAGCACGCCGTTGATGCGGATGATCGGCGGCGACCCCACCGTGAGGTGCAGGTCGCTGGCGTCGCGTTCCAAGACTTCAAGAAGGACGTCGACCAGGTCCATTGTCACTTCCTCATGACGGGGTTGCCAGGTATCAGATGATCACGCGGGCGATCTCCTCCACGGAGGTCATGCCCAGCAGCACTTTGTCGATGCCGTCTTCGCGCAACGACTTCATCCCCTCTGCGGCCGCCACCCGCGAGATCTCGTCGGCGCTCTTGCGCTCGACCGTGAGCCTGCGGATCGCCTCGCTCACGATCATGACCTCGTAGAGGCCGAGCCGCCCCTTGTAGCCCGTAGTATTGCACCTGGAGCAGCCTTTGGCACGATACAGGACGACATCGTCGCGCTCGTAGACCTCGGGCGGAAAGTCGTTCTTGCGCAGCATCTCCTTGGTGGCCGTGTACGGCTCGCGGCACTGCGGGCAGAGCCGGCGCGCGAGCCGTTGGGCCAGCACGCAGTCGACCGCGGATGATGTAAGAAACGGTTCGATGCCCATCTCGGTGAGGCGCGAGAGCGCGCCGGGGGCGTCGTTGGTGTGCAGGGTGCTGAGCACCAGATGCCCGGTGAGCGCCGACTCGATGGCGATCTGCGCCGTCTCGCGGTCGCGGATCTCGCCGACCATCACGATGTCGGGGTCGCAGCGCAGGATCGAGCGCAGGGCCGCGGAGAACGTCATCCCGGCGCGCACGTTGACCTGCACCTGGTTGATGCCCGTGAGCCGGTACTCGACCGGGTCCTCGACGGTGATCACGTTCTTCTCCGGCGAGTTGAGGATGTTGAGCGCCGCGTAGAGCGTGGTGGACTTGCCGGAGCCGGTCGGGCCGGTCACCAGGATGGCGCCGTAGGGCTTCGTGAACGACTTGTGGAAGCGCTTGAGCGCCTTCTCCGAGAAGCCCAGGTCCTCGAGGTCGAGCATCACATTCGACTTGTCGAGGAGACGCATCACGACCTTCTCGCCGTACACCGTGGGCAGGGTGGCGACGCGCATGTCGATGGGCTTGCCGCCGACCATCAGACCGATGCGCCCGTCCTGGGGCACGCGGCGCTCGGCGATGTCGAGCTCGGCCATGATCTTCAGGCGGCTGGTCACGCCCGCCTGCATCCGCCGGGGGATCGACATGACCTCGTGCAGCACGCCGTCGACGCGAAAGCGGATCACGAGCTCCTTGGCCTGGGGCTCGAAGTGGATGTCGCTGGCGGAGTCGTCGACCGACTGCGCGATCACCGAGTTCACCAGCTTGATGATCGGCGCCTCGTCGGTGGCCTCGCGGATGTCGGCCATCTCGCCCTCGGCCTCGGCGAAGGCCGCGTCCTCGGCGGCGCTCTCGTCGACCTCCGGCCGGTCGCGATAGATCTTGGCGATCGCGCCGTAGATGTCTTCTTCGCTGGCGATCGCCGGCTGGATTGTGAACCCCGTGATGATCTCCAGGTCCTGCAGGGCCAGGAGGTTCTGGGGGTCGACCATGGCGACCAGCAACGTGCTGTTGTTGAGGAAGCGGATGGGCGCGGCGCCGTAGCGCCGCGCCAGCTTTTCGTCGATGTACCCCGCGGCGGCCGGCTCGAGCGGGGTGTCGCTCAGATCGAGGAAGGTCACCCCGAACTTGGCGGCCAGCGCTTTGGCGAGGTCCAGCTCCGTGAGGACGCCGTCGTCGATGAGGAGCTGCCCGAGACGTTTGTGCGTCTGCTTCTGACGGGACAGCGCGGAGGCGATCTGCTCC
>CAIOZS010000151.1 GCA_903862845.1 uncultured Thermoleophilia bacterium | reverse complement strand
CCGCTCGCGGGCGCCTGATCCGTCGGCCCGTGACCCTGTCGCGAGCGACCGTTTGGCCGTCGCCGCGCGAGCGGCGGGTCTGCAGGCGTCAATGACAGAGAGAGGACACGACGATGGCTGATTCATGGAGAGAGGCTCTGCGCCATCTGCTGGCGCGCGCCCGCACCGACGACGAGCTGCGCGGGCGCTTGCGCGCGGACCCCAAGGGGACGCTCGCCGGCGAGGCGGGCATCGAGGTGCCCGAGGGCGTCTCGGTGGTGGTGGTCGAGGACACGCCCGAAGCCGTGCATCTTGTGCTGCCGGCGCAGGGCGCGGACGTGGGGGTCGCCGTCGAGCTCACGGACGACGCCGTGGAGGGCGTGGACGGCGCTATGATCGAGATGGGGATGATGGGCCTGGGCCACGCGGCCTCCGGCCCCTACGCGTCCTACGGCTTCCAGGGCGGCGGACCGGACCAGGCCTTCTTGAAGGGTCCGCTCTGAGGTAGGAGGCTGAGCCTGTGGGCTCGAGGGCCGCTCTCGCCAAGCCTTCCACGCGCGCTTTCGGCGAGCTGCGCGCGCTGCTCGCCGCTCAGCTCGCCGGCGACGAGGAGGCCATCCGGCTGCTGAACACGCCGCACTGGGCGGCCGCGATGTCCCAAGCGGCCACCCTCAAGCGCCGGCTGGAGTGCCCGGCGGGGCTGCGCGAGGCGGTCGGCCTGGTAGAGGACGAGCCGACCGCCGGGACGCCGCCAGGCGCGGCGGACGGTACCGGCGGCGACGGCGGCGAGCCCGCCGTCTTTCTGCGGCTCGCGCAGCGGGTGTGGGACGGCGCCTGCGTGCGCGAAGAGCAGATCGCCGACCCGGCGCTGCGCGCCTGGCGCCGGCGCCAGATCGCACGCTGCGACGGCCAGCTCGCGCGTGCCAACGCGCGCGGCCTGCTGCACATGCCGGTCGCCTTCGAGCTCTCCAGCGGATGCAGCCGGCACTGCTGGTTCTGCGCGATGGCGGCAGAGCCGCTGACCGATGTGTTCGCCTTCACTTCGCAGAATGCCCGCCTCTGGCGCGAGGTCCTGGCGACCGTCGGCGACGTCGTCGGGCCGGCGGCGGCCAAGGGTGGCTGCTACTGGGCCACCGAGCCCTTCGACAACCCCGACTACGAGCGCTTCGCCGGCGACTTCCACGACGTCCTCGGCGAGCTCCCGCAGACCACCACGGCCATGGCGCTCGCCGACCCCGCGCGCACGCGGGCGCTGCTTGACCTGTCGCTGCGCCGGGGCGCTCCCCGCAACCGCTTCTCCGTCCTCTCGACGCCGATGCTGCGGCGACTGTACCGCGAGTTCACGCCGCAGGAGCTGCTGCTCGTCCATCTCGTGCTGCACGTGGAGGGGGGCACCCGCCGTTTCGAGTCGGGACGGGCCCGGGAGCCTCACGCCGAGGCCCTCAACGCCGTCTCTCCCGCGCGCCCCGGCACGTCCGCGTGCCTGAGCGGGTTTCTCATCAGCATGACCGAACGCCGGGTCTCCCTGCTGAGCCCGTGCCTCGCAGACGAGCGCCGGCCGCACGGGTCCATCGTCTTCGCGGACGAGCATTTCGAGAGCGCCGACGACCTGGGTCGCAGCCTGCGGCGCCTGATCGCCGAGCACATGCCGGCGACGTGGCCGGCCGGCTCGCCGGTCGGCCTCCGCGCGGACGTGGCCTGCGCCTACGCGGACGGCCGGCTCGAGCTCACGGCGGCCCACGCCACGCACACCGTCAAAGGCGATGCGTCCCTGCGCACGCTGGGCGAGCTCATGACGGCCGGCCGGCACGACCTCGACGGGCTCGTCGCTCAGATGCACTGGCACGGTTGGAGCGCGCGGCAGGTGCGGCAGACGGTGGATCTGCTGCTCGCGAACGGGCTGCTCAGCGAGGATACACTGCGCGCCGGCTGCCCCAGGGCCGATTCCTGAAATGGCGCAGACCGGGCGGCGGCATGATCGGCAGCATCGTGGGTCTCGACGAGGCGTAGGGCGACCGCCACGATGTTCACGGGCATGTGCGTGACCCTCGGGCGTCGCCCTGCCATGCGCGGCAGCCTTCGTGGCCCCGCGTGCGCAGCACCGCACGGCTGCGTGCGATCCCGTCTATGATGTTGCCATGTCCCCAGAAGCCCAGAAGCGCGCGGCGTCGAGCGCGAGCGCTGAAGCCGCGGAGCGACGTCAGCTCGAGATCGAGCTGCACGAAGCCGCGCGGCTGCTTGCTGCGGGTGACGCGCCGTCCGCAGTCGAGCGACTGCGCGCCATCGTCGCCCGCGGCGTCCTTGCGCCCGGCCGCGAGGCGGACGCGCGCTACCTGCTGGCTCGCGCCCTCGGCGCCAGCGGCGAGCGCGCCGCCATGACCGACGAGTGGGGCCTGGTGCTGCGCCTGGACGCCGCCGCCGCGCCGCCGCAGCCGCTCATGCCTGCCGACGAGTTTGAGGCCGTGGCGGAAGCCGCTCTGGCCGAGCTCCCGCAGGAGCTGCTCGACGAGCTGCGCAGCGTGCCAATCCTCGTCGCCGACCGGCCCTCGGCGGAGATGGTGGCCGGCGGCATCGACCCTCGCGTCCTCGGCATCTACCACGGCGTGCCGATGACCAGGCGCTCGACCAGCTTCGGCGCGCCGTACGCCGACACGATCTACCTCTTCAGCGCCAACCTGGAGCGCGTGTGCGCGACGCGGGCCGCGTTGGCGGAGCGCATCCGCGTCACGGTGTTGCACGAGACAGCTCACTACTTCGGCTACACGGAGCTCCAGCTCCGGCGCATGGGACTGGCCTGAGGCGAAGCGGCCGGGCATCTTCCCGCTACTCACGTGCCTGGCAGCGGCACGGGCCCGGTCAGCGTTTGCGCCCTCCACGCCGCTGTTGGCTGCGGGGGCGCGGCCGCGGCTGCGCGGCAGGCGGACCCGCCGGCCGCGCAGGCCCAGCTTCACGGGCGCGGACAAGACGGGCGTTCTGCAACACGATGAACATGAACGCGACGCTGCCGAGGACGAGGCGCGTCACGAGCGAGCTGACCTCCCCTCCCAGCGTCAACACGCCGATCACGATACCGGTGACGCCCATCGCCCACATGACGAGCTGCACGTCGCGCGCCCGTTGGCGGGACATGAACGGCAGGTAGGACGCGTTCAGCGCCACGAAGAGCATGAGCAGCGCGGCGCCTGTGGTGAGAGCGAGCGTCACGTACATCGGACCCGCCTTCACCGCCGGGTCGGGCTTGAGCACGAACCCGACGAGCGAGACGACCATGAGCAGGGCCACAAGGAAGACCACGCCCACGAGCAGCAGCAGGCTGACGGTGCGGATCGATCGGGCGCCCGCCGTGGGCGGTGATGTTCGGCTGGGACCCTGCCTGGCCGGCTGCGGCTTGCTCGAGCTGTTGCGACTCATCTTCTCTCCATTCTGACCCGAGAGCCTCGCACGCGATACGCGCCCTGAATCACCAACCTTATCCCACAAGGCGCGGCGAGACTGCCCTGCCTCGGCACAGGATGCGGCCCTGCCGGACACGCCCCCTCGCACAGCGCGGTGCGATGGCCTAAGATGATTGCAGCTATGCGCGGCGATGGGGGGCAGGCATGTCGGGGTCCATCAGTGTCCGCCGAGAGGCGCTGGTCCGCCCGGGACGCGCGCTCGTCGCTGTCGCGATCGCATGCATCCTTCTCGCCACCACCGCAGCCGCCGGAGCTGCCGCTGCCGGCAAGACCGAGGGCTGGACGCGCGTCGTCTCGCGCGGCCTCACCGACCCGAACAACAGCTACACCCCCTCCTCCGCCCGCTTCAACGACCACCTCTACCTCAGCACGATCGCCAACCCCGCCGGCACGATGTATTCGGGCAGCGACAAGATCGGTGGGGAGATCTGGCGCACGGCCGACGGGATCAAGTGGGAGCAGATCGGGAGACCGGGACTCGGCGACCGCAACAACATGTCCTTCGCGCTCGTGACGTTCAGGGACAGGCTGTATGCGGTCTCGACCAACACGGAGACCGGTCTCGAGATCTGGGTCTCCTCCGACGGCCTGCGGTTCACGCAGCTCGACCCCGGCACCCTGAGCGGCAAGCACGACTCCGGAGCGAATCCCTTCGTGTTCCGCGACCGCCTGATCCTCGGGGTGACGAACTCCGTCGACGGCGCCCAGATCTGGGTCTCAGACGACGGAGTCAGCTTCAAGGCCGTGGTCACCAAAGGCATGGACGACCACGACAACAACGGGATCCAGGTGTGGGGCGATCCCCAGGCACCCGGGCCCGTATTCCGGGACGAGCTGTATGCGGGCGTGTCCAATCCCACGGCGGGAGGGGAGATCTGGCGCACCGCGGACGGTCTGCAGTGGGAGCGGGCGCCCGACAAGGGCCTCGGGCGAGGACGGAAGTCCGTGATCTACCCCACGATCGTCTTCCAGGACAAGATCTACACCGTGCGCATCATCGCCGGCACGCTCAATGACATCCGTGGCCTCGACGTCTATCGTTCGGGTGACGGCGACACGTGGGAGAAGGTCGTGAGCGACGGCTTCGGCGTAGGCCCGGAGCGCAATGCCGTGGGGTTCCTCAGCGAGCTCGACGGTGACATCTTTCTGTGCGCCAGCACGTACGACCCGCGCGTGCTGCTGCCGGGCAGGCCCACGGAGCGTCGCGCCCCCCAAGGGTTTCAGTTGTATCGGTCCTCTGACGGTCTGAAGTGGACTCAGGTAGGCGAGGACGGGTTCGGCGCGGACAGCGCGTTCATGGTCAGCGCCCTGGACGTCATCGGCGACACGGCCTATCTGGCAGCCTTCGACTACCGTCGCGGCGACCAGTTGTGGCGATCGGCCAACGGCGCGGACTGGCATCTGATATTCCAGCAGCCCAAGGCCGGCTGGTACGGCGAGGGCGGCGGGCCGCTCGACTACCAGGGCCATTTGCTAATGATCGACAACGACCTCAAACGCGGCGTCGAGATCTGGCGCACCGACGCAGTCGTTGTGGCCCAGAGCACGACGTCTGCTTTGCCGAGCGCTTCGCCCACGGGTGCAAGCGGTGGGGACGGAGGCGCGGGCGCGGGAGCCACCGGCGAAGACGCGGGTGCGGCAGCGGCGGGCGGCGAACTCTCAGGCGCCTGGCTCGTGGCGATCATCGCCGTGGTCGCGGCGCTGGCGGCCGCCCTTGCGGCGTTCGCCTTCGCGAGGGCTCGCGCGCGTCGCTCTGGAAGCGCAGGTCCCGCGCAGACCGGAGCCGCCGCGACGGACGGCGCGTCCAGGGCAGCGAATCCGGCTCCGGCGAGCCGCTCGTTCTGCTCCGCGTGCGGCTCCGCGCTCGATCCCGACGCAAGGTTCTGCGCCAACTGCGGCATGAGTGTGCCCGGGTCGGTCTGAGACTCCCGGAAGGCGGCGAGATGGGATGCTTCGTCCGGACCCAGAGCGCCGCGAGAAGACGTGACCCGTCCTCGCCCTGGGGTCGCGCTGACGGAGCGGCGCACGCGATCAGGCAACGCGATGGGGCCTTCACCGCCCCGAGGAGGCGCTGCCCCGGAGTCACCCAGTCGGCCGGCCCGGGGGGCGTCCCGAGACGTCAGCGCCGGCCGCGCACAAACGGCTGGGCAAGCGCCGCCGGCAGATACGACTGCCGCGCGAACAGCGCCAGGGCGACGATGACCGTGACAAAAGGCAGCATCTGGACGACGTCGGTGGGGACGTTGATGCCGGCGAGCTGAAGAGCTGTGGCGACGGACAGCGCGACACCGAACAGTAGCGAGCCGATGAGCACCCAGACAGGGCGGCCACGACCGAGCATGGCGATGACGATGGCGATGAACCCCAGGCCGCCGGTCATGAAGGGCACGAAGATCCCCGCCGTGACAATGGCCAGGTACCCGCCGCCGAGCCCGGCCAGGGCGCCGGTGCACAGCGCGGCGACGGTGCGGATCTTCATCACGTCCACGCCGGCGTTGTCGAGCGCCACGGGCGTGCGTCCGGCCGCCCGGATGTCGAGGCCCAGGTTGGTCCTGGAGAGCAGCCCTGCCACCACAAAGACCAGCGCCACGCCGATGTACACGATGAGCGGCTGCGTGAAGAGGCTCGGTCCGACCACCGGGATCTCGCTGAGCCCGGGGATGGGCACCGCCGGCACAGCGTCCAGACGCGGGTAGCTCTGGCCGAACTGGGCAGCGTGCAGCAGGCTGGTGAGGCCTTCCATGGACAGGAGGATGGCGATGCCGACGACGATCTGGTCGCGCCCCATGCGCACGCAGAAGACGACCATGAGCAGCGACACCGCGATGCCCGCGGCGATGGCTGCCAGGAAGCCGACCCAGTACGAGCCCGTCCAGTTGGTGACGACGAAGCCGGCGTAGGCGCCGAGGAGCATCGTGCCCTCGAGGCCGATGTCGAGCAGGCCGGCCTGCTCCGAGATGGTCTCGCCGAGCGCCGCCAGGAGCAGCGGCATGCCGGCGAGAATGGCGCCGGAGAGGACGGCCGCAAAGAAGTCGGCGGTGAAGATGCTATCCATCGCCCGCCGCCTCTTCCGCCGCCGCCGCCATGCTCCCGGCGTGCCTCCCGCGCAGCCTTGCGAGCCAGCCTCGCGTGCGCGCCCACTCCGTAAGGACCATGAAGAACAGGATGAGGCCGATGAGCAGCAGCAGGAAATCGTTGGGCAGGCCCGCCTGGCGGGCGGCCTCGTGCCCGCCGATCTGGATCACGGCGAAGAAGAACACGAAGGGGATGACGACCAGCACGTCGAGGCCGGCGAGAAAGACGATGGCAAAGAGCGTCATGCCGAAGGCGGGGTTCCAGTCGGCGCGCACGTAGCCCCACACGCCCAGCACTTCCACGGCGGCGGCGAGCCCGATGAGCCCGCCGCTGAGCGCGAAAGCCGTCACGATGTCCCTTTTCACGCTGATGCCGGCGTGCAGGGCCGCCCTGGGGCTGGCGCCGAGGATGCGCAGCCGCAGGCCGTAGGACGTGCGCGTCTGCATGAAGTGCACGAGCACGAGCGCGACCAGGGCGATGACGATGCCCACGTGGATGTGCGTGCCGGGGATGAAGGGCAGCAGATACACCCACGGGATGACGTCGGTCTGCGGCACCAGCGTCACGTGACTGAGAAACGGGCCCTTGATGAGGATATTGGCCAGATTGATGCCGATGAACGCCATCATCAGCGTGGTGATGATCTCGTTCATCCCGTAGTAGGCCTTCATGAGCGAGGGCACCACGGTCCACGCGCCGCCGACCAGGAAGCCGACGACGCACAGCAGGGGGAGAACCAGCCAGAAAGGCATGACGCCCAGCGCCGGAGCACCCAGGCCGGCCACGACGGCGGCGGCGAGCAGAAACTGGCCGTCGCCGCCGATGTTCCACAGACCGGCCTGAAAGGCGACGATGAACCCCGCGGACATGAGCAGCAGCGGCGCCAGACGGATGATCGTCTGCATGAGGCCCGACCAGGTGAGCAGGCCGCTTTCGAGCGTGGTCCAGTAGAAGGCAATGGGGTTCTTGCCCATGACGAGCAGCAGCACGCCGCCGGCGATCAGACCGTAAACGACGGGCGCCGCGCGCTGCCAGAAGGTCCTGCCCCAGTGCCTGCCGGCCGAGGGGATAGAGCTGCCGACGACGGGCGCGCTCCCGCGGCTGGCCTCATTCACCATGCTCTCCACCGATCATCAAGGCGCCGATCTCCTGCTCGGCGCCGGGTCCGTTCCGCACGATGCCCATGAGGCGACCGCGCGAGAGAACCGCGACGCGGTCGCTGAGAGCCAGCAGTTCCTCGAGATCCGTCGAGATGAGCAGCGCCCCCGCGGCGCCTCCGTCAACGAGACCGCGGATGCGGGCGCGCACCGCCGCGGTGGTCTTGACGTCCAGCCCGTAGGTGGGCTTGTTGAAGACCACGACCTTGGGGTCCAGCGAGAGCTCGCGGGCGACGATGACCTTCTGGATGTTGCCCCCGGAGAGTGATCCGGCGGGCGTGTGGATGGACGGCGTCGCAACGCTGTACTCGCGCACCAGCTCCTCCGCGTGTGCGGCAATGACCTCCGGGCGCGTGCGGCCGTGCACCCAGAACGGCGCCGTGCCGATGCGTTTGCTGACGAGGTTGAGCGCCACGCTCATGGACCCGACGATGCCCTCCCCGAGCCGGTCGTCGGTGACGTAGCGCAGGCCGCGACGCTGACGAGCGCCGATGCCGAGCCGGCGCAGCGACGTGCCGGCGAGCCTGACGTCGCCGCCTGCCAGGGGGCGCTGGCCGACGATGGCCTCCGCCAGCGGGCGCTGCCCGTTGCCGTCGACGCCGGCCACGCCGAGCACCTCGCCGGCGTGGATCGTCAGCGAGATCGCTTCCACGATGCCGATCTCGCCGCGCTGGCCGGCGACCACGACTTCGTGCAGTTCGAGCAGCGGCTCTCCGGCGGTGGCTGCGCGGCCGCCGCCGCCCAGCTCCGAGAGGTCGCTCAGCTCGGCGACGTGCGCCAGGGTTTCCGCCTCGCCCGGGAACATCAGCTCGACCACCAGGCGCTGCATCTCGGTCGCCGACGCGGCCTTCATCGTCTCGCGGTCGATGGTGCCCTGCAGGCGACCCTGGCGCAGCACGGAGACCCGGTCGCCGATCGCGAAAGCCTCGCGCAGCTTGTGGGTGATGAAGATGACCGCAAGGCCCTGCTGCTTCAATTGACGCAGCACCCGCTCGAGGTCTTCGATGCCCTTCGGGGTGAGCATCGACGTGGGCTCGTCGAGGATAAGGATCCGCGAGCCCTGCCAGAGCGCCTTGATGATCTCCACCTGCTGCTGCTGGCCCAGCGAGAGCTGCCCGGTCTCTGCCCCGGGATCCACGGCCACGCCGAGCGTGGTCGTCAGGCGCTTCAGGCCGTCCTGAGCCCTCCCGGTGCTCAGCCTCCAGCCCTCGCCCCGGCCCAGCATCAGGTTCTCGAGCACGGTGAAGTCGGGGATCAGGCTGCTGTGCTGATGCACCATGCCCACGCCCAGGTCGATGGCGTCGCGCGGACAGGAGATCGACACTTCGCGACCGTCGATACGGATGCTGCCTTCGTCCGGCATGTAGATGCCGGCGAGGACGTTCATCAGCGTCGACTTGCCGGCGCCGTTCTCGCCGAGCAGACAGTGCACCTCACCGCGCCGCACGAGGAGATCGACATGGTCGTTGGCGCGCACCCCGGGGAAGACCTTGGTGATGCCGCGAAGCTCGAGCACGACCGCGTCCGGTGACCCGCTACCGCTGCTGAAGGCGGACCCCATCGTCACTTCCCGGAGCCGAGGTACGCCTTGACCTCTTTCCCCGTGGTCGTGAGCGGCACCTCGATGCTGCCGTCCAGGATGCCCTGCCTTGCGGTCTCGATCTCATCCCAGACCTCGGCGGGGATAAACCGGCTGCGAAGCAGCTTGATGCCGTTGTCCAGGTCCAGCCGGTAGGTCGCCCTGCCGAACGTCCCGGCCTCGACCTCGGAGATGGCTTTCTCGTCGATCGCGGTGAAGTCCCACACCACCGACGAGAGGTAGATGCCTTTCTTGTCCAGAGAGCTCTTGTCGCCGATCACGTCGATGAACCACACCTTGTCGGCGCCGGCGGGGGGGGGTTCGGTCTCGACCGCCTGCATCATGCCGAACGACGAACCGTCGCCCATGCCGAAGATGACGTCCGCACCCCCGGCTATGGCGCTCGCCGTGACGCGCTTGCCGCCGGCGGCGTCAGCGTAGCCCGCCTGACCGATCTGCACGTAGAGGATCCTGATGCCCGGCGTCACGGAGCGCGCGCCCCCGATGAAGCCGCCGGACATCTTCGTCCAGTTCTCGTCCTCGGCCGAGACCACGATGGCAACGGTGCCGGTCATGGTCGTCCGCGCGGCGAGGATGCCGGCGAGGTAGGCACCGCCCTGGGCATCGGTCTCGAGATCGTTGACAAGACCGGGGGTGTTCGCGGCGTCGCTGCCGGCGCCGATGACCACCGTTGCGATGCCGGTCTGCTGCGCCACCTGCGGGGCCACCGTGTTGTAGCCGCTCGCCCACGCAAGCATGAGCTGCGGGTTGTCGCCGGCGAGCTGGTTGAGGATCGGCGTGATGTCGCCGTAGCCTGCGCCGTCCTGCACGATGCACGCGGCGCCCACGGAAGCGGCCGCGGCCGCGGCTCCCTCGACGCCCTGCTGATTCCAGCCGAAGTCGTTGGCCTTCTCCGGCGTGATCACCGCGATCTTGCTCACCTTGACGCCGCCGGCGCCCGCGCTGGAACCGGGCGATGGGCTGCCGGCCTCAGGGGAGCGCGCGGTGCAGCCGCCGAGGACGATCGCCGTCGCCACCGCCAGCACGAGGGTCAGCGCCGGCCCACGTGCCTTGAACCGCCATCCATCTCGCATCGAGGCCTCACTTTGCACGCCCTCGTGGGCGTCGGGTCGAGTCCGGAGACCGGGCGAATCACGGCCGCCGACCCCCTCTGCGACGCTCCGCACTGGATACTGCCCTCGGCTGGGAGCTCGTCACCTACCCCAGCCGGCGGCTCACTTCATGTTGCCCACCCAGATCGCCATGGTACCAGAGGTTACGCGCCCGACCCGACGCACCACTACCTGCTCGCCGATCGCCGCGGCGGCGGCTGAGACTCCCCGCGGGACGCGGTCTTCGAGATGCACGGCCGCACGCAGGTGCCGCCTCTCGCCGGCGCGCGCTATGCTAGGCACCGCTTGGGGAGACAGACGGGAAGGACCGTGGACGGCAAGAGCCCCATCAGACGAGCACGGCTGAAGCGCCTCGGGGTGATTGTGGCGATCGCCGTCGTGACTATCGCGGTGGCGATCGGACTGGTCGTGACCATGGGGGTCATCCACCAGCGGACGGTCGCCGCGGACGTCGCCGCGTTCAGCGAGCCGACCCCCAAGGCACCCTACTACATGGAGGTCCTCGTCAGGATCGTTGCGCTGGACCTCGACAAGGAGACCATGGGCCTCCAGATCGAGTGCATCCCGAAGCCGAAGCCTGGTGCTCTGGCCAGCGCTGAGGGACGGCTCAAGCTCCCTGTGGTGCTCACGTTGGGAGTGTCTGCAGCCGGCACCCAGCAGACGGTGACCATCCCGTCCGGCGACACGGGCGGCATCTTCAACGTGGCCCTCGATCTGGACGGGAACGTGGAAGAGTACCCGGGGGACCGTCACACGACCAGTCTCTGGCTGAGCGCCGTCAGGCAGGCGAAGGGACTCGATCCGGACCCCATCCCGATCCGGCTCCAGACAAACGGGGCCTGGCCGGGGCTGGACATCGATTCCACGGCCTCGAGCCCGGCCTTGGACTGGCAAGCCCACTGGGGTGGCCAGAGGCGACTCGACATCGTCGTGACCCGGTCCCACATCACGACCGTCGTGGTCTACTTCTCGATCGTGCTCACGTGGATCCTCATTGCGAGCGTCGTGGGCATGACGATCGCCGTCGTGTTCGGGAGGCGCAAGACCGAGATCGCGATGGTCGCGTTCTTCACCACTTTGCTCTTCGCGATGACGGCCTTCCGCAACGCTCTGCCGGGGACGCCGCCCATGGGCACGTTCAGCGACTACCTTGCGTTCTTCTGGGGCTACGCGGTGGCGATCGTCGCCGTCGGCGTTTTGTCGGGCGTGTGGCTGTGGCGACGGGAGCAGAAGAACGAGCACCCGCCCAAGTGAGCGCCTGAGAGCCGCGATGTCCTGCGGCGGCCGGCGGGCGCTCCGGGCGCGGCGGCCCTCTGCCACCCCCGCACTACCCCGCGCCGGTCGCCGCCGCTGCGAAGGTCAGTCGCCGCCGACGCGCACCAGCATCTTGCCGACGTTCTCGCCGCGCATGAGACCGATAAACGCGGCGGGAGCGTTCTCGACGCCGTCGACGATGGTCTCGGAGAGACGAATGCGTCCCTCGGCCAGCCAGCCGCCGACCTCGGCAAGAAACGCCGCCCGGCGGTCGACGTGGTCGCCGACGAGAAAGCCGCGCAGCGTGAGCCGCTTGCCGATCAGCAGAGCCAGGTTGCGCGGCCCGGGCGCCGGCTCCTCGGCGTTGTACTGCGAGATCGCCCCGCACAGGGCCGCGCGGCCGCGCGGGCGCAGGGCGCCGATGGCCGCCTCCAGATGCTCACCGCCGACGTTGTCGTAGTAGACGTCGATGCCGTCGGGCGCGGCCTCTGCCAGAAGCTGGGCCGGAGAGCCCTCGTGATAGTTGAAGGCGGCGTCGAAGCCGAGGTCGTCGCAGACGTAGCGGACCTTGGCCGCGGAGCCGGCGCTGCCGACGACTCGCGCCGCGCCTCGCAACCTGGCGATCTGGCCGGCGAGACTGCCGACCGCGCCGGCCGCGCCCGAGACGAAGACGACGTCACCGGGCTGCAGCGCCGCGATCTCGAGGATGCCTACCCACGCGGTCATGCCGACCATGCCGAGGACGCCCAGCCAGGCGCTAAGAGGGGCGTCGCCGGCGGGCACGCGGCCAAAAGCTGCCGCCGGGCCCAGCGCGTACTCGCGCCAGCCGAGGTCGTGCAGGACGCTGTCGCCGGCGGCCAGGTCGGGTGACTGCGAAGCGACGACCTCGCCGACCGCCATTCCGGTCATCACCGCGCCCAGCGCGAACGGCGGCACGTAGGACCTGGCGTCGCGCATGCGTCCGCGCATGTAGGGGTCGACGGAGAGGAAGCGGTTGCGGACGAGGACCTGGCCGGGGCCGGGATCGGGCACCGCCGTCTCCACAAGGGCGAAGTCACTCTTTTGCGGCTCGCCGTGAGGCCGTGCGATGAGGTGGATCTCTTTGCTGCTCCGCGAAGACTTCATCTGGAACGCTCCTGATCGGGGGACGCCTTGAGCCTGCCCGCGTGGGCTGCGACCAAACGCAGGGCGG
>CAIOZS010000150.1 GCA_903862845.1 uncultured Thermoleophilia bacterium | reverse complement strand
TTCCAGCCCGAGCACAGGATGACCACGTTCTTCTGCTGCCCTGCAAGCCACTCCGTCACTGCCGAGATGTTGACGAACGCGCCGATCACGATGCTGCTTGCGCTCTTCGCCATGTGGAGCGCGCGAGTGCCGTTGGTCGTGCAGTAGACGAGGGTCTTCCCGCCGATCGCATCTCTGGTGAAGCTGAAGGCCGAGTTCCCGAAATCCGCGAAGTCGAGTTGGACGCCATCCTTTTCGGACGCGACCAAGAAGCCCTTCGCCTTGAGCTGCCGGGCTTCCTCATGAGTCGCAACGGGGATGATCGCCTCCACTCCATTCCCGACCGCGGTGCAGATGGTCGTTGTGGCGCGCAGGATGTCCACCAGCACGACGACGAAGTCGCCCGTCGTCAGGACGTCCCGGAACAGCCCTGGTGAGAAGCACACTTCGACGGACCTTGTCTCCTGCACCTCTCATCCTTTCGCGCCGGCACGACAGACCACGCATCGGCCCGGGTCTGAGGAAGACGCGTCGTCGCCATGACGACACTGGCGGACCTACCTGGACAACTCTCGAGCTCGTGGCTCGAAGTCCGGCGGCTGGTCGGTCACATCCTGGAGCCACCCTACCGCACTTTCGGAGCAATCGGCTCCTCACTCGCCGCGGGGGACCTCTGGCAGCTCAGTCGTCTTGACGCGATCGGTATCGAGTCGCGCACAGCGCTCCTCCGCGGCCTGACCGAGCGTGGGCACGCCCTCCTGCTCGATGGCCTCGAGCAGGATACAGACGGCCCGGTCTCGGCGGCCGACGCGCTCGGCGCCTGGGAAGAGCGACGCGCCACGGCCGCGGGCGACGACGAGCGCAGCCCGGCCAGGGCGCACGTCGGCCAGCTCCCCAAGCCGCGGCCGGGCAGGCCGCCGCCCTCAGCTCACGACGCGTCCATCATGGCGACGATCCCGCCGTTGACGCCCACGGAGAGCGCGCCGTTCGCGCCGACATAGGACCCGGCGCAGTTGTGGTCGTAGAGCAGCCCGGTGCCGGCCAGCTGCTTCCACGCGACCTGGCCGGTCCGGTAGTCGACGGCCGCGAAGTACCAGGGGTCCGTCGTCCCCGGGCCGGCCGGCTTCGTGTACGTGGAGATGAGGCCGTTGGGCAGCGACATCCTGGTCACCAGGGAGGGGATGCTGATCTGCGTGTTGGTCCAGACCTTGTGCCACGTGCCGTCCTTGCCGAGGTCGATGCACGTCAGCCCGGGCGTCGTGGTGCGCCCGCCCGTCGCGTCCACGTGCATGTCGCGGTAGCCGTAGTTGATCTCCACGATGATCGACGTGTCGGTGCACACGAGGGAGCTCTCGTTGGACCCTTTGAAGGCGCCGGTCACCGCTCCGTCAACCTACCCGGGGCGCTCCCGGGGCAACAACGTCAGACGAGCGCGAACGGCGTGCGGCGACGCTCGTCCGGCCGAGCCGGTGGCATGCTGGGCGCGGGGCACGGGGCTTCGCGCCCCGCGCCCCGCGCCCCGTCCGGCCCCCAGCAGTGCGGTCAGCTCGCCGTCGGGCTCGTCTTCGGACTCGGCGACTTGCTGGGCGTCGGGCTGGCGAGCGGGTGCTTCATCGCCGCGTTGATGGCGTTGACCGTCGCCTCGTCGAACTCCCCGGTGACCGGCAGCCCGTTGTCCTTCTGGAAGGCCTTGACGGCCGCCTCCGTGTCGGGGCCGTAGAACCCGTCGACCGTGCCGGTGTAGTAACCGAGAGCGGTGAGGTCCGCCTGCATCTCCATCACGAAGGCGTCGGGCTTCTTCTTGCCGCTCTGCTGCTCCACGTACTTCTGGTATGCCTGCGAGGTCTCCGGGCCCCAGATGCCGTCGGCGGGCACGCCGAGCTTGGTCTGCGCCTCCTTGACCGCGGCCATGGTCTCGGGGCCGTAGACGCCGTCGATCGGCCCCGTGTAGAAGCCGTACGCGGCGAGACCCTTCTGGAGCTGCATCGTCTCCTCGGTGCTCATGCCGGCGTAGATCGACGAGGAAGGGCTGGGCGTCACGCTCGCCGTCGGCGTCGCGCTCGCCGTCGGCGTCGCGCCACCTCCGCTCTCGCCGCCTCGCGTGAGCAGGACCGCCCCCGCGACGACCACAGCGGCGACGACGATCGCCACCGCGATCCAGATACCTGTACGACTTGACCCCGCAGCGCTCATGCAGACTCCCTCCTCGATACGGAACCGGCGAGGGGACCCGAGATGCACCCGCCGGACGTCCCTGGTCTCAGCAATCCCGACCACTCCGCCGCGGACGACCGGCCGCCGACGTCGTTCGGGCTCCACGATACCAAAGAAATGATACTACCCCACCGCCTGCACCGCCGCCGGGTCGGCATGCATCATGGACGTACCGTGCCGTCGCTCACCCGCATCGTCGCTCTGCGCCTCGCGTTCTGCTTCGCGCTCGTGCTGCTTTTCGCCAGCTTGGGCGCGCTGGTCGACCTGGCGCTGCACCCGAAGACCCCCTGCTTCGACAACGAGCACCTCGTCGCGGTCGCGATCACCGCGGCCGTGGTCGTCGTGCACCTCGGACTCCTGGAGGTGTTCCTGGCCCGGCAGCGACGGGACACCGCGGCACTGAAGGAGAGCAAGCCGCGCCACCGCGAGTAGCGTGAGTCGATGCCTCGGTGATACGGGTGCGCGCTCCTCGCGACGGATGGTCGCGGTCGCCACTGTCATCGTCCACCCTCAGCCCCGGGGTCGTCCCCCAGACTGAATGTCTTCGTGGCCGGGGGCGTGATCACGATCATGATGACGCGCAGGGGCCGCGCGCCGTTGTTGCCGTAGGAGTGGTCGGCGTCGGCCGAGAAGATGACGCTCTCGCCGGCTGCGGCCGCATGAGACTCCCCGTCGACCTCGAGCATGAGATCGCCGTTGAGCACGTGGATGATCTCCGCCGTCCCCGCTGCATGCGCTTCGGCCTCGTGGACGTCCCCGGGCTCGAGATGCCAGTCCCAGAGCTCGATGCGATCGAGCTGGTCGCTGCCCACCAGCAACCGTCCGCTGCCTCCGCCTGGAGAGGCCCACAGCTCTGCTACGTCGTCGCCCGAGATCACCCGCACACGCCGCCGGCCCCCAAGCTCGACGAGCTCCGCGAGGCCGATGTCGAGCGCCTGAGCGAGGCGCACCAAGGTGGCGAGCGTGGGATTCACGCGCTGCTGCTCGATCTGGATGAGCATGCTGCGGCTGACGCCCGCCCGCCTGGAGAGCTCGTCGAGCGTCAGCCCGCGCGCGGCGCGCAGGCGCCGCGCGTTGCGCGCCAGCGCGGCGGCGGTGTCTTCAGGACTCGTCACGTCTCGCCTCCGCCTTCGCTTCTGCCTCACATGACAGTCGGATTGTGCTCCGACGGCACTCAGTCTATTATTCTACCCTATCAAGTACAGGATACTACACCTCACGGGAGGCGAGAGATGGTCGTCGCAGGACAGCTCACCCAGGAGCAGACCGAGCTGCTGTTCGCGCATCTGCCCATCGGGATCGGCTTCAGCGTCGCCGATGAGGAGGACGTCGTGCGCTTCTGGGCAGGAGACAGCTTCTCCTCCTGCAGTCCCAAGCTGATCGGACGCACTCTCTTCGGCGGTCACCCCAAGCGCGCTCACGCCGCAATCAAGTCGCTGCTCGCCGACCTGAAGTCAGGCAGGAAGAACGAGGTCGATACGATCGAGCACGGCAAGAACGGCCCGGAGCGCATCATCTACACGGCGCTGCGTGATGCCGACGGCACTTACCGCGGCGTCCTCGAGACCGTGGTGCCGATCGACGAAGCGGGCTCCGCGAACGGGTTGGCGATCGGGTAGGCTGAAGATGTCTATTTGCAGGGGAAAGCGTTGTCGTTCTGGCGACGCTGGTGGACCCAAGGGGACGACTCTGGAACCTGCAAGGTCGAGCGCGCTTCTGCACGAACAGTCCGCGGTCGCAGGAGCGTCGCGCGTTGACCGGTACCCGCAGGACGGGCGGGCGGCTACCGCCGCCCGCCCGTCCTCATCCGGCTCACCGTGCGCCTGCGGCAGTCAGGCCTGCGTCAGCCCCCGTCCTTGATCGCCGCCAGTCCACCGTACTCAGCGACGTAGAACGTGCCCGTCCGGCCGAGGGCCGGCAGCGACCAGTAGTTGTCCCACGCGGCGCCCGTGCCGGCCAGCTTGCGCCACACCACCTTGCCCGTGCGGAAGTCCACGGCGGTCCAGTAGTGCGCGTCCACGCCGTTCGTGTCGTCCCGTCTCTCCGAGACGTAGATGAGGCCCGTCTTCGTCGACAGCTTGGGACCCGAGACGGAGCGTACCTCGTCGTTGACCCAGACGACGCGCAAGCCCTTGCCATCGGGCCTGATGTCGATGCGTTCGAGCCCCGGCAGATTGGGCGTGGAGGTGAGGAAGCCGTTCTGGTCGTAGCCGTCGGTGTGTCCGTAGTTGTTCTCGACGACGATGGAGTCGCGATACCCGAGGAGCGATTGGGCGCACGCCTGGCCGGACATGTCCGCGAACACCGGCACCGCGCCCACGAGGCGGTCCTGCCCGTGCTTGAGACTGTCGGCCGTACGGAACACCAGGACCTGCATGGGGGTGCCGCTGTCGTTGATCGTCACGTACTTGCCGCCGCCGAGGATGGTCGGGCTCGTCCCCGACCCGATGCACAGCTGACCG
>CAIOZS010000149.1 GCA_903862845.1 uncultured Thermoleophilia bacterium | reverse complement strand
GGCTTGCCCCGATACTCCGTCACTCGCTGAAGGCCAGCCTCGCGACCTCTTGTAGCACCGCTACCATGGCCGCCTCCACACTGGCGTCAGACTTCTCGTCCAAACCCACGCCGCGCCGGATGAATGGACCGAACAGGGCGTTCTCTCCCCGGGACACTCATCATTCGTGGAACGCCGATCCGGCCATGTCACGCATTATCTCGACGATCGCGGCCTCGACGGTCTCGTCGGGCTCGCCGTCCAGGCCCGTGCCTCGCCGGATGAACTGACCGAACAGCGCATAGCCCATCGCCAGGCAACTCAGGCACGCGACCACCACATGCGGGTCGTGACGACCGCGGGTCCCCCGTTCCTCGCCCTCGGCCTCGAATCGCTGCACGAGCCGCCTCATCGCCGGATTGCCGGCGGGGAGATCGGGGAGGACGCCGTCGAGCGACGAGCGGGCAAGGAAGGCGATGAACTCCTTTTCTGCCAGCGTGGTGCGAAAGACGTCCTCGGCGCCCTCTAGCACGTCGGCCATCTCGTCGATCTCCGTGGTGATCGTGCGCTGCGACTTCTCCATCGCGGCCCGCATGAGCCGCTGCTTGGTGCCGAAGTAGCGGTGCACGAGCGCCGGGTTCACGTCGGCTCTGGCGGCGATTGCACGCACCGTGACGCGGCCGGACGCGCGCTCCGCGAGGAGCGCCGCGGCCGCCTCGACCAGCGCCTGGCATACTTCCTCGCGTGAACGTCTCGGGCGCCTCGGGCTGCCGGCCTCGGCGGCCATTTCGTCCTCCCGGATCGTATTTGGGACCGCACGGACTTCCGGCTCGACAGGGATGCGCCGGCCGTCCTCATTGCGACTGCCGGCGCCTTCGGGCCTGGACTCCACCTTGCTCAACGCTCGTATCATACCCCTTGACATCGCATTGTAGGCAGGTGTTTACTTTCAGCGTTCGCGGCACTGCAGAGTGGTCTGACGAGAAGACCAAAGGGGGGAGCTTCAGGACGGTGTTCTGACCGGCACGCGCGACGCGAGCTTCGAATCGATGCTCACGCACGAACACGGAAGGAGTGGGAGAGTCATGAGTGAGCCGTTCAAGGGAGTCATCAACGTCGACATCCGCGACTCGGTGCCGGACTGGGCGCCGTTCGAAACGCCGAAGGCGCCCGACGGCGCCCCCAACGTCGTCTACATCGTGCTCGACGACGTCGGCTTCAGCGCGATGAGCTGCTACGGGGGCCCGATCCCGACGCCCAGCATCGACAAGATCGCCGCCGAGGGCGTGCGCTACGCGCAGTGGCACACCACAGCGCTCTGCTCGCCGACGCGCTCCTGCCTGCTGACCGGGCGCAACCACAGCCGCAACAGCATGGCCTGCATCACCGAGGGCGCGATCGGCTTCCCCAACGGCAGCGGCACGATCCCGCCTGAGAACGGCATGCTCTCCGAGATCCTCGGCGAGCTGGGCTGGAACACCTACATGGTCGGCAAGTGGCACCTCTGCCCCACGCATGAGATGAACCTGGCGGCGCCGCGCCGCAACTGGCCGAGCGGCCGCGGCTTCGAGCGCTGGTACGGGTTCCTGGGCGCCGAGACCAACCAGTGGTATCCCGAGCTCGTCTACGACAACCACCCGGTCGACCAGCCGAAGTCGCCGGAGGAGGGCTACCACCTCACCGACGACATCACGGGCAAGGCGCTCGAGTTCATCAGGGACGCCAAGGCGATCGCGCCCGAGAAGCCGTTCTTCCTCTACTACGCGCCCGGCGCCTGCCACGCGCCGCATCACGCCCCCAAGGAGTGGATCGACAAGTTCAAGGGTCAGTTCGACATGGGCTACGAGGCACTGCGCGAGCAGACCCTGGCCCGCCAGAAGACGATGGGCCTCGTGCCGCCCGACACTGAGCTGCCGCCCATGAACCCGATCGGCACCACGGCGACCCGCAAGGGCCCCAAGGGGCAGCCCTTCCCGCAGTTCGACGACTCCCTGCCGTGGGACGCTCTGCCCGACGGCGAGAAGCGGCTCTTCTCGCGCATGGCCGAGGTCTACGCCGGCTTCCTCGCCCACACCGACTACCACATCGGCCGGCTCCTCGACCACCTCGAGGACACCGGACTGCGCGAGAACACCATCGTCATCGTGGTCTCCGACAACGGCGCCAGCGGCGAGGGCGGTCCCGTCGGGTCCGTGAACGAGTGTCTCCTCTTCAACGGCATCCCCGACAACCTCGAGGCCAACCTGAAAATGCTCGACGAGCTCGGCGGCACGAAGACCTACGGCCACTACCCCAACGGCTGGGCGATGGCCTTCAACACACCGTTCAAGATGTGGAAGCGCTACGAGTTCAACGGCGGCACCGCCGACCCCTGCGTTATCTCGTGGCCGGCCGGCATCAAGGCGAAAGGCGAGATCAGGGAGCAGTACCACCACGCGATCGACATCGTGCCGACGCTTCTCGACTGCCTCGGCGTCGAGACCCCGGCGACGATCAAGGGGCACGTGCAGAGCAACTTCGACGGCGTCAGCATGCGCTACAGCTTCGACGACGACGCCGCCGACGGGGCGCGCACGACGCAGTTCTACTGCATGCTGGGTTCACGCGGCATCTGGCACGAGGGATGGAAGGCGGTCACCACCCACCCGACGCTCTGCGGCTGGGGCGAGTTCAACGACGACGAGTGGGAGCTCTACCACACCGACGTCGACCGCGCAGAGCTTCACGACCTGGCCGCCGAGATGCCCGGAAAGGTACGCGAGCTCGTGAACCTCTGGTTCGCCGAGGCGGGCCGCAACGGTGCCTTCCCCCTCGACGACCGCGTCCTGCTCGAGATCGCCCTGGCGGAGCGGCCGCAGATATCGGCGCCGCGCGAGAAGTACGTCTACTACCCCGACTGCGCCGAGGTCCCCGAGAAGCAGAGCGTCAACATCCGCAACCGCTCCTACTCCATCGGCGCGCTCGTCGACATCCCGGCGCCGGGCGCGGAAGGAGTGTTGTTCGCGCACGGCGCGCGCTTCGGCGGGCACGCTCTCTACGTGAAGGACGACAGGCTGCACTACGTCAATAGCTTCGTCGGCATCTTCGAACAGAAGATCGACGCGACCGAGGACGTCCCCACGGGCGAGAACGTGATCCTGGCCGCCTCCTTCGAGAAGGACGGCGAGGACCCGCCCGGCGTCGCCACGGGCATCCTGTCCCTGTTCTACGGCGACAAGAAGGTGGGCGAGGGACGGATCAAGACCCAGCCCGGGGAGTTCGCCATCGCCGGTGAGGGGCTCTGCGTCGGGCGCGACGGCGGCGCCCCCGTCACCGACGACTACCCAGGCGCATCCCCGTACCGATTCACGGGAGGCGTCATCAAGCAGGTGAGGATCAACGTCAGCGGCGAACCGTACCTCAACCTGGAGCGTGAGGCGGTGGCGATGCTGCTGCGCGAGTGATCTGCCAACGAACCCGCGATTCCTGAGAAGGAGGAGGACTGTGCACCCCACTCACGCCCATACAGAACCGGCCCGTCTGGCCGCCGACCCCGAGGACTACGCTCGCTTCGGGCTAGCCAAAGACCACATCGAACCGTGGGAGGACGGCCTTCGTCTCGACACGGGCGCGCCCAACATCGAGTGGTGGTATTTCGACTCGCTGCTGGATGACGGCGCCAAGCTGTCGGTGATCCACTGCACGAAGGACGCGTCCCGGCCTCACCAGCCCCTCGAGCCTCTCATCGAGATCGACCTGGACCTCCCGGACGGCAGGAGGATGTCGAAGTACGGCAGGTTCAAGGCCGATGAGTTCGCCGCCTCAAAGGACGGCTGCGACGTGCGCATCGGCGAGTACCGTTTCGCCGGCGACCTGCACGAGTACCACATCACCGGCAAGGCCGAGGACCTCTCCGCCGAGGTCCGGCTCGAGTCCATCACAGAGCCATGGCGCCCCGAGACGGGGCACCTCGTCTTCGGCGCCGACGGCGAGACGATCTTCGCCTGGGCGCCCTTCGTGCCCATGGGCAAGGTCACAGCCACCTACCGCATCGGCACCGAGATCCACGAGACGACCGGCATGGGCTACCACGACCACAACTGGATGAACCAGGGGATGGCGCACCTGATCGACCACTGGTACTGGGGGCGCGGGCAGGTGGGTCCCTACTCGTTCGTCACGGCCTACATCACGGCGGCGAAGAAGTACGGCTACGCAGAGCTCCCCTACTGCATGCTCGCGCGGGACGGCAAGGTCGTCGCCGACGACGGCGCCAAGGTCACGTTCTCCAGAAGCGGGAGCGAGACAGACAAGCACACCGGCAAGCACATTCCGGACGCGATGAGCTTCGAGTATCGCGACGGGGACACGCGCTACGTCCTGGCCTTCTCACGCGAGCACACCCTCGTCAGCCAGACTCTCATCGACTTTGCCTCGGGAGTGCAGAAGCTCGTGGCCGAGATCATCAGGTATCCGGGGGGCTACCTCCGCTTCTCGGGGCCGGTCGTCCTCGACCGCTACGAGGGCGGCGAGATCGTCGAGCACTACGAGGCGCCCGGATCCTTCGAGCAGTGCTACTGGCAGCGCGACATCCACGGCGAAAGGTAGGAGCGCATTCCGGCAGCACAGGTTCAGGCGCCCAAGCCAGCGTCGTTGACGGCAAGGATCATGTAGACGATCTGCTTGACGGTCCGATTGTTGTAGGCGCTGCGTGGGGGGATCTGCTCAAAGGTGAGGTCTTTGACCTCGCCGCAGATGACGCACGGGTTTGCGGGTGCATCAGACCTCAGGCGTCGCCGCCCAGCGAAGCCTTCGCTTCAGGCGATTCAGAGTCGTCCTCCACGGCAGACGGCCGTCGTGCTGCAGACGGCCGACGACGATGCCTGGCGCCACGCCAAAATCGTCAGCGAGTACTTCGATGTCGCCCAGAGAGAGGGGCTCCATTGCCAAGAGCCGCCGGTATTCCCGCGGCGGTATGAGCACGTCCGCAGCGAATCTGTTTGCCTCGTCCTCCTCATTCGAGTCGCCGTCGCATTCGAGAAACACGGCGGATCTACTCTGGGACAGCACGTGCGCCGCCTCGTGGAAGAAGCTGAACCAGAGATGGTCATCGGTCTTGTAGCGAAGACACAGCTGGATCAGTGCCTTCGCTGGGCTCGGCCAGCGAGTTGCTGCGCTGCAGCGGATGCGTGGCAACTCGGGCACGAAGACAACCGCCACTCCAGCCTGGGCGCAACGATCCGTGAGCTCCGGAACGAAGACTCTCGGGGACTCCCGCGTGAGCTCACGGGCCGAAACGAGCGACGCCCGAAAGGCTTTCGCTGAGTACTCCTGGCAGTCAATCCTGGCCGCCTGCAGCTCGCCCTGGCGAAGCCACGCCGAGAGCGAGCCCAGGTCCATCTCAAAGACCGTGCTGCGACGAAACGCGGTCTCTGCCTGAGTGTCCCAGTAGCGTTGCCACCCCTCAGGCGAGGCCACGCCAAAGAATGACAGCAGCCCTCGCATTTGATCGACGACGGTGCTGCGTTCGGCGAGCCAGCCTAGGACAGTCATCTCTCTGAGCGGGAAGGTTCGCAGCCAGCCGGCCTGCTCCTCGAGCCTCGCTGCCTCGTTTCGTCGCGCAAGCCACTCTTGGTACAGCGCTTCACTGTTGCTCCAGAAGCTCGCGGGGACGCCGAGGACCCGCTCGAGGTCGACCGCGGTCTGCGGCCTGAGAGGCGCCTTGCCGCCAAGGAGCTGACTTACGAACTTCTCGCTCTTGTCCAGAAGTGAGGCGAGCTCCTTCTGCGAGATGGATCGCTCTGCGAGCACTTCGCGGATTGTCTCCCCTGGGGCAGGGACGATGTCGGTCTGGTAAGAGTATCCGCGGTCAGTGGCCATGATAGTCACGCACCTCCAGAATCATGATCCGTGTGACCTTCGACCAATCGAGGCCCCCATCAGGCTTGATGGGGATCTCGTCGTGGTCCGGGCAGAAGATGAGACGGAAGTTGCCGCTCACTTCGATCGAAAGCTGACCATCGTAGTCGCCTGACAACTCGTGACAGTGACCTGGCAGCGTCGCCATGACGGCCAAGTTGTCGGCCGCGACCAGCTGCCCTATCCGTCGGTTTAGCTGTGATGCGCAGTCGGGGTAGCTCTGCTTGCGGTGCGCCTCCGTGGCGCACTCGCGCTGCAGACGCTTGCTCGCGAAGACGATCTCCACCGGCATCCTCAAAGAAATCATTACCGAAACGGTAAACCATGGTACACGGAAACGTTGCTCGCTGCAAGGCGCCCGCATCAAGCCATTGACGATGCACACAGGTCACCCGTTTCTGTAGATGGCAGGAAGGTGCTGCTCAGCGCCCCGCTACCGCCGCATCGCCGACGTATCGCAAGGAGACCGCTCGGGCGTCAGCGGAGAGGCGCGCGATCGCCTCACCGCGGTCGGGCGAAGCGTCGTGAACGCGGTCGCCAGAAGGGCACGACCGATGCCGCGGCCACGCCACGGCTTGCGCGCCGCGAGCTCCTTGATCACCGCGCCGCGGTCGTCCGCGGCGGGGACGCTGCGCGCGCCTGCGCCGGCAGGGGCTGCTCACTCTCGAAGAGATCGCCGAGCTGCTCGGCGCTCACCCCTCGACGGTGAAGAGCTGGGCGCTGTCCGGGCGCATCCCCTCGCAGGTCTACGACGACGAAGGCCAGCGCCTCCACGGGCGGCCGCCGGCGTGGGCGCAGTCCTGCGAGTGGTGCGGGGAGCCGATCCCCGCAAAGCCGCTGCTGCGCGGCGGCAAGAAGTGGTGCAGCCAGCGCTGCTGCCTGGCCGCCTACAACAGCCGCAAGCGCGCGCGGAGGGAACGGCAAGGCAAGAACGGATAGACTGCTCGCGAGTGTGCCGTGACGCGGCTCCGGGAGCGGCTGTGACAAGTAGAGCACCTGCGCCACTTCTCTTCACGAAGCTGTACGTGCCGCCGCCTCGGCCCGGCGTTGTCGCCCGCGTCCGCTTGATGGCGCGGCTGAACGAGGGCACGCACGGTCAACTGACCGTCGTCTCTGCACCCGCCGGCTTCGGCAAGACCACACTGGTCGCCGAGTGGGCCGCCGGGTGTGGGCGACCGGTCGCCTGGCTGTCGCTCGATCAGAGAGATGACGATCCCTCGAGCTTCCTGACCTACCTCGTCGCCGCGTTGCGGACGATCGCGCCGGAGATCGGCAGCGGGGTGATGGTTGCGCTCCAGTCGCCTCAGCCGCCGCCGATCGAGTCAGTCCTCACGACCATCGTCAACGAGCTCGGCACCGTCCCCGACGACTTCGTGCTCATCCTGGACGACTACCATGTGCTCGATTCCAGGCCAGATGACGAGGCCCTCGCGTTCCTGCTCGAGCACCTGCCGCCGCGGATGCACCTGGTCATCGCCACCCGCGAGGATCCGCGTCTGCCCCTCGCCCGGCTGCGCGCCCGCGGCCAGCTGACCGAGCTGCGCGCCGCCGATCTGCGGTTCACGCCCGCCGAAGCCACCGAGTTCCTCAAGCGGGCGGCGGGCCTCGACCTCTCAGCGAACGACATCGAGGCGCTGGAGACCCGCACCGAAGGCTGGATCGCCGGCCTGCAGATGGCGGCCATCTCCCTGCAGGGTCTCCCGGATGCAGCCGGCTTCATCCGTTCCTTCACCGGGAGCCACCGCTTTGTGCTGGACTACCTGCTCGAGGAGGTCTTGCAGCGACAGCCCGCCCAGGTCCAGACGTTCTTGCTGCGCACGTCGGTCCTCGACCGCCTGTGCGGCCCCCTGTGCGACGCGCTCCTGCGCGCCCCAGCCGGCGCGGGCGATGAGACCCTGCAGGCCATAGAGCGCGCGAACCTGTTCATCATGCCCCTGGACGACGAACGGCGCTGGTACCGCTACCACCATCTCTTCGGCGACTTGTTGCAGCGACGGCTGGGGCAGAGTGCCTCGGCGGCGGAGATCGCCGACCTGCACCTCCGGGCCAGTGATTGGCACGAACGCGAGGGCCAGCTCCTCGAGGCCTTCCAGCACGCGACGGCAGCCGACGACGTGGAGCGCGCGGAGCGTCTCATCGACAGCGCGGGCATGGACCTGCATCTGCGCAGCGTGTTGATGCCCATCCTGGACTGGCTGGCCTCCCTCCCAGAAGCGGTACTCGAGACACGACCCCGGCTGCTGGTGCGCTCCGCCACGGTGACGTTGATGGCCGCGCAGACGACGGGGGTCGAGGAGAAGCTGCAGGCGGCCGAGCGTGCGCTGCAGGGCGTCGAGCTCGACGAGGAGCTCCGCGACCTGATCGGGCAGATAGCCTGTGCCAGGGCCACCCTGGCGTTCACCCGCTACGACGTCGAGACGATGGCCACCCAGGCTCGTCGTGCCCAGGAATACCTACGCCCCGAGAACCTGCCCTTCCGCTTCACCGCCGCGTGGGCGGCGACGTACGCCCAGCTCTTCGGAGGCGATCGAGTCGCCGCCGCTCGCGCCTGCCGGGAATGCGTCGAGCTCGCCGAGAGATCGGGGAGCGTGTTCTCGAGGATGCTGGCGGCCGAGGCTCAGGGCAAGGTGCAGGAGCTGGACAACCAGCTCCACCAGGCGGCCGAGAGCTACCGGCGAGTGCTGGAGCTCGCCGGCGACCACCCGCTGCCGAACGTCGAGGAAGCGCATCTCAGCCTGGCCTCCATCTCCTACGAGTGGAACGACCTGGATGCCGCCGAACGGCACGCGCAGCAGAGCCGGCAACTGGCCCGGCTCTACGACCGCGCGATCGACCGATCCATCGCCGGCGACGTCTTCCTTGCCCGCGTGGCACTGGCGCGGGGCGCTGTGGAGAGCGCGGCGACGATGCTGGCCGAGGCGCAGCGATGCGCGCATGACAACGCCTTCGTCATGCGGCTGCCGGAGATCGCCGCCGCCCAGGTCCTGACGCTGATCAGGCAAGGCCAGGTGGCCGCTGCCGCTCGACTGGCCGGGCAGTACGACCTCCCGCTCAGCCAGGCGCGCGTGCTCATCGCTCAGGGCGATCCGGGCGCGGCCCTGGCGGTGCTGGGACCCCTGGGCCAGCGCCTGGAGGCCCAGAGCTGGGCGGACGAGCGGCTGAGGACGCTGGTGCTGCAGGCCGTCGCCCAACGCGCACTCGGGGAGGACGGCAGGGCGGGGCGATCGTTGGACGACGCGCTGGCGCTGGCCGAGCCCGGCGGCTTCATCCGTCTCTTCGTGGACGAAGGGGCGCCGATGGTGGACCTCCTGTCCGCAGCGGCCGCTCAGGGCATCCGGCCGGACTACGCAGGCAGGCTCCTGGACGCCTTCCGACGGGAGGCAGAGGGCGAACGACCGGCATCCCCCACTCCCGGTCCTTCGTCGTCGGCCGATCCGCTCAGCCCACGCGAGCTTGAAGTCCTGGGGCTGATCGCCCAAGGCCTTTCGAATCAGGAGATCGGCACGCGGCTCTTCCTCGCCCTGGATACCGTCAAGGGCCACAACCGCCGCATCTTCGAGAAGCTCGGCGTGCAGCGGCGCACCGAGGCAGTCGCCCGCGCCCGGGAGCTGGGCCTGCTGTAGACCGCCGGCCCCCGCGCCCCGCCGGCCTCCCGCGCCCCCTCACCTCCCCAGAACAACACCCACAACAACACTCCGGTCCACACCGAAGTGTCTACCGAAGGCACCCCGTCGCGCCTAGCCTGTCCTTACACCAATCTGGTGGCACGCGTCGTTATCACCCGACAAGAACGGACACAGGCCGATGCCGAACACAGAACCGACGATCTACGAGATCCGGATCGATGGCCATCTGGGTCGCGAGTGGTCAACCTGGTTTGAAGGCCTGACCGTCACGTTGGCAGAGGACGGCACGACGCTCCTCAGCGGACCGGTAGCTGACCAGTGCGCGCTCCATGGGCTCCTGAAGAAGGTGCGCGACCTGGGCGCTCCCCTTATCTCGATCAACCAGGTCGAGCCTGGTCCGCGAGACTCCACTGCCACGAGACCGACCGACCCGATCCAGACAAGGAGCGACGCATGAACACGCCCAACAGCACCGCGATCCCGAATCCCCAAAGCCAGACGAGGTCAGCAGCCGTGGAGCTCAAGAAGCTCTCAGTGATGACCATGGCAGGATGCCTGGCATTCATGGCATCTACCTTCGTGTTTTCGAGACTACCTGTGGCTCATGAGTTCAGAGAAGCATTGTCAATTGACTACGTTTCCGGAGTCTTTGTCGGACCTTTCCTGGGAGGTCTAGGTATCGCTGGATTGACAAGCTTCTTGCTGCTTCGGTTCTTCAAGAAGCTTCCAACGACTACCCCGATTCTCAAGTCCACTCTTCTGAGCGTCGGCGCGCTCTCCATCGCCACACTGGTCATGCTGATGTCGGTGAGTGGCATCGCTGACGGAGCATTCCACTACTTCATCGTCGGCACCATGCTCAACGTCCCAAGATTCCTCGCTCTTGGACTAGTCGTTGGCTATCTCTACCGGAGGCTGGAGCGGTGATCCGCCCGGCGCGGGACCACCGCGCTCCGCACAACCAAGCGGTCGAAGCAGCTGCTCATCTCACACATCGCCCAACAGGGAGAGAGTCATGAACGCGCACAGCAACATCCTCACCACCGCCACCCTGAGAGCAAAGACGGC
>CAIOZS010000148.1 GCA_903862845.1 uncultured Thermoleophilia bacterium | reverse complement strand
GGCAGGGCCAGAACGCAGAGCAACGCGACGGTCAGGACGAGGATCCTTGGTCTTGGTTTCATCACACTCGCCTCCACTTCGGTACTCCCTCGGCCTGCCGGCTTGCTCAGGGCCGGCGGACGTTGACCGGGTTCACCTGGGGCGGACGGCGGGGACGCGAGCTTGAGGCAGGAGGCAGAAAGCGAGGTTCGCTGGGGCGAAGATCGGATCCGGCAACCGAGCTATCTTGATCATTCAAGACCTCTGGCTTTGCGTCCCTGCCTCACGACAGGTTTGCCCTTATCAATGTCCCTATCGGTAGCCCCCCCTGCAAACATGAGGGCTTTCTAGACGAATTGGCCATTGAAGTGTTGCCGCCGTGGCGACAGTGGCCGGCGCGGGGCGGGATGCGGCGCCGGCTGCATCCCCGCGAGAGGGAGACGCACTCATCCGGCCTGGGGCGGCGTACTTGCAGCGTCAGGCGTCGGCCCTCATCTCTTTGGGCGACCGCGGTGATAGTATGTGACCATGGTTGCCCAGAGACCGTCGGGGGGGAGCCGACGTTTCGAGGCGGTCTTCGTTTCCGCCTTGCCGCCCGGAGTCGGCTCTTTCGACGACGTTCTCCATGCCGCGAGCGCGCGCCCGCCGGGCACGGTCGCGCACGAAGGAAGGAGGATGCGGATGAGCCGTGCGGACGGCCTCTACACTGCCATGCAGAGGCAGGTGATCAACCAGATGCTCAAGATGGCCGCGAGCGACGACAAGACCAAGATCGTCAAGGCGTTCCAGCTGGCGGAGAAGATCACCCCGGATCAGTACAAGGGCTCAGTGCGATTCGTCGCAGACAAGATCGAGGACGACCACCCGGCGCTCAACATCGCAAGGCACGTCACGTCCAAGCTCAGCCCGCGCTGCCGCGACCGTTTCATCGAATGTCTTATCGTGAACACACTTCTTCGCGGTTCGGCAAAGCGCAACGAGCTGGTCGAGACGTCTGGCATGCACGCGCCGCTGACGATCCTCATGAGCCCCACCATGCGCTGCAACCTCACGTGTGACGGCTGCTACGCAGCCGAATACTCGCCCGACCAGGACCTCGATCGCAATCTCATGCAGAAGATCGTGGACGAGGGCAACGACATGGGGGTCTACCTGTTCACGCTGCTCGGCGGAGAGCCGTTCATGTGGGACGAGCTGCTCGACTTCGCGCGCGTCAACAAGGACGCCTACTTTCAGGTCTTCACCAACGGCACGCTCCTCGACCACGACACTATCGACGAGCTCGCCAAGGTCGGCAACATCGCCCCGATGCTCAGCCTCGAGGGCTCACCCGAGCTTACCGACAAGCGCCGGGGCGCCGGGGTGCACGATCAGGTCATGCAGATCATGGACCATCTCGGTGAGGCCGGCGTGCTGTTCGGCTACTCCTGCACGGTCGCCAGAAACAACTGGCAGGCGATCGTCAGCGACGAGTTCATCGATCCGCTGATCGCCAAGGGCGCCATGCTGAGCTGGCACTTCCTGTATATGCCGATCGGTCGCGACCCCGATACGACGATGATGCTGACGCCCGAGGAGCGCAACCAGTTCCGCATCGACATCCACCGCATTCGTGCTTCCAAGTCGATCTTCCCGGTCGACTTCTGGGGCGACGCTCCGTGGGTGAACGGGTGCATCGCCGGCAGGCACTACATGCACATCAACAGCGGCGGCTGGGTGGAGCCGTGCATCTTCACGCATTTCGCCACCGACAACGTCCGCGATGTGAGCCTCCTGGAGGCGTTCAACTCGCCGTTCTTCCGGGAGATCCGCAGCCGGCAGCCGTTCAACCACAACCTGCTGATGCCGTGCATGTGGATCGACAATCCCGAGCAGTCGCGCGAGATCATGGCGGCCACGGGCGCCCAGCCTACGCACCCCGGCGGCGACGTCATGCTCACGCACCTCCAGGCTGAGCTCGATCTGTACGCTCACGAGGTCAATCGCCTGTACAACCCGATCTGGAGCTGCCTCAGCGCAGACAAGATCGACGAAGGCATCGACGAGCCGGCGCCGGTCGGGTAGGTATCACTCACTCGGCCGCGAGAAAGCGGGCGGCGGGGCGCCGATGGCGCCCCGCCGCCCGTCCCGCGTACGCCGCCGCGGGGTGGCGGCCTGAGGGTTTCGTGCTACCCTGTCGAAACTGAGACTGCCGAACCGATATGGCGAGAGCTCATCCCCACAAGCGGGTCGCCCGCGCGGCGACCATATCCATAGTCACCTTCATCGCGACGCTGGCCGCCGTCTGGCTGGCGCCGCGGGCTAGCGACGCCGTGGCGGCGTGGCTGCGCACCCCCGACGTGCGCCTGCAGACGATCGCTCTGACTGCCGCGCTGCCGGTGGACACGCCCGGCGCGACCGGGAAGGCCGGCGGCGCGCCGGCGGCGGTGGATGCGGTGACCATCGATCCGGGCCTGCGCTTCAATCTCGTGGGCGTCATCTGCCGGCCCCCGGCGAGGTCCGGCGACGTGGTGGTGCAGCTTCGCACCAGCCTCGACGGGAGCTCGTGGGGCGACTGGTACTCCGCCTCGCTCGAGGTGGCCACCGACGGCAACGGCTCGACGCCGCAGGCCTTCACCGAGCCGCTGTGGACGGGCGTCGCGCGCTACGTCCAGGTCGCGGCGCGGCAAGCCGGAGGCGGCGCGGCCGCGCCGGTCGCGCTGCGCGGCGTCAAGGTCGTGGCGATCAACAGCACCGAGGACGCCGACCGCGGCGCCACCCTGCTCGGCGTGGTGCGCCGCACGGCCGCCGCCGTCGCCGGGCTCGAGTTGGTCGCGCCGGTGAGCGCCATGACCACGAGGCCCACCATCGTGACGCGCGCCGAATGGGGCGCCGATGAGTCGCTGCGCACGGGGTCGCCTTCGTTCGCGCCGGTCAAGATGGTGTTCGTCCATCACACCGATAGCGGCAACGACTACACGCAGGCTGAGGCGCCGTCCATCGTGCGCGCCGTGTACGCCTATCACACCCGCTCGCTGCACTGGAGCGATGTCGGCTACAACTTCCTCATCGATCGCTACGGCACCGTGTACGAGGGCCGCTACGGTGGGGTGACCAAAGGCGCCATCGGCGCGCAGACCCTCGGCTTCAACACGGGCAGCATCGGCGTCTCGGTGATCGGGACCTTCAGCAAGGTGGCGCCGCCCGAGGCGGCGGTGAACGCGCTCGAGCGCCTTCTGGCGTGGAATCTCGACGTGCATCACGTCGACCCCGAAGGCACGGCTACCCTGGTGTGCGGGTACGGGCAGAAGTACGCCACCGGCCAGAACGTGGTGTTCCCCGTGATCGCCGGCCACCGCGACGCCAACTACACCGACTGTCCCGGCGACAGGCTCTACACCCAGCTCCCGGCGATCCGTAGGGCCGTGGCCGCCATGGGCCAGCCAAAGATCTACGGGTTCGATTTTGCCGGCGCCTACTTCAGCCCCAACGGCGACGGCGTGCGCGACACGGCCGAGGTGGCCTTCACCGTCTCGGAGGCCGCCGACTGGAGCATCGAGATCCACAGCTCGAACGGCGACGTGGTGCGGCGCATGAGCGGCCAGGGCTCCAGCGCCGCCGCGACCTGGGATGGCAAAGCGGCGGACGGCAGCGACCTGCCCGACGGCACGTACACGCTGATCGCGAGCGCCAAGAACGCGCGCGGCGAGGCGCGGCCCGCGACGGCGGACGTGCACCTCGACACTACGCCGCCGCGCCCCGAGAGCGCCGCCGTGACACCGAACCCGTTCAGCCCGAACGGCGACGGCCAGGCCGACCGCGTCACCGTGAGCTTCCAGCCAGGCGAGAGCGGGACGGCGCGCGTCTCGGTGATCGGCGACGCAGACAAGGTGCTGCGCCGGCTCACCGCGTGGCGTCCTATCACCGCGGCGCCGCAGTCCGTGGTCTGGGACGGACGGATCAGCGAGGGCGGCAAGCTTGTGGATGCGCCGGAGGGCAGCGTCGCTGTGGAGATCGCCACGCGTGACCCGGCGGGCAACAGCGCCACGATCCAGCGTGCGGTGGTGGTCGACCGCACGCTCGGTTTCCCCAGCGTCACTCCGCACATCAGTTCACCGAACGGCGACGGCGTGCGCGACTCGGTCGCCATGGCGTTCAAGCTCACCCGCCGGGCAGACGTCACCCTGGCGCTGGTGCATGGAGAGGATGT
>CAIOZS010000147.1 GCA_903862845.1 uncultured Thermoleophilia bacterium | reverse complement strand
GCGTCGAGGATGGCCCGCAGGCGCGCCTCGTTCTCCGCCAGTCGCTCGGCGACGCGGCGCTCCTCCGTCACGTCGCGGCCGCAGCCCACCGTCCCGATCAGGCGCCCTTCGTCGTCGTACATGGGCGCCTTGAAGACGTCGAGAAAGAGGTGCTCTCCGCGGACGTTGCCGAGCTCGTCGAAACGCTCCGCACGGCCGGACTCCATGACCACGGCGTCCGAGTCGCGGCAGAGCTCGCCGAAGGTGTGCCAGTCCTGTCGCTCCGGGTGAGTGGCGCGCTCGCGCGCGACGAACGCCATGTCCGTCTCGCCCACCGGCTCATCGGTATCTCGGGCGAGCAGCAGCTTCTCGCAGGTGGCCGCGTTGGCGAACAGGAACCGCCTGTCCATGTCTTTGGCCCAGATGAGGTCGGGGACCGTGTCGCACATGAGGCGGATCATGCGGTACCAGGAGCGATAGCGATCCTCGCTCTCCAGAAGCGCGCGCGTGCTCCGCTGCCGGGTCAGCGCCGCCGAGAGCGCCGCGGCGGCGGCCTGCAGGAGCTCCACCTCGGGCTCGCCCCACGGGCTCGAGTCGCAACAGTCGTCGAAGCCGACAAAGCCGAAGAAGCGGTGGTCCACCGCGAGTGGCAGCGCGAGCAGCGACAGGATGCCCTGCGGCTCGAGGTAGGCGCGCTCCACCGCCGGGAAGTCCGCGACCGGCCCCCGCACGGGGATGCCCTGCTCAAGAGCCTCGCGCCACCGAGGCGCGAAGCGGTCGTACAACATGTCCTGCAGATCCGGATTGCCGATCTGCGGCTCGATGCCTTCGGCGACCACTTCGGCAACCTGACTGTAGAACAGGGCGCCGTCCTCGTGGAGGCTGTTCTCGAAGACGTACACCCGACTGGCCTCGGCCGCCTCCAGCAGAACGGGCAGCACGAGATCGTAGAGGTCGTCGTCAAGGCCGGACTCGAGCAGCCGGCGCTCCATCTCCGCCACGGCGGAGAGGTAGCGTTCACGGCGCTGCAACGCAGATCGCAGGTCGGCATCCATGGCGCTTCCCGGTTGGCCGGACGGCTGTGGCCATTGTATCGCATGCGCAAAGGAGTGCTCCCGTTCGCCCGGCTCCCGCGCTCAGCCGGGCGACTGCGGTCCTGCCGCCACCGGTCAGAGCCCGGCGCGCAGCTCGTCCAGTGTCGCGAAACCGTAGCCCTGCGCTTTGAGGCCGCGGATGGCGTTCGCCAGGGCGTTCACGTTGCTGCTCGAGGAGGCGTGCAGCAGGTAGATCGCCCCGGGGCAGCTCGACGAGAGGATGCGCCGCAAGGTGACGCTCACGGGCGGCTGGACGCCCTCGTCGTAGTCGTAGTGCGCGAAGCTCCAGAACACCGTGGTGTAGCCGAGCTGTTCGGCGAGCTGCAGGCTGCGGGCGCTGTACGTGCCGAATGGCGGGCGGAAGAAGCGCGCCAGCTTGCCGCCGGTGGCGGCATGATAAGCGCGCTCGGTGGCGCGGAGCTCGCCCGTGAACGCGCTCCTGCTCCACGCCTTTGTCACCATGTCCGGGTGCGACCAGGTGTGGTTGCAGAGCAGATAGCCATGGGCGGCCAGGCGACGCGTCAGGCCGCGGTTGGCACGGATGTACTGCCCCGTCAGGAAGAAACTGGCCCTCACGTGAGCGCGCTCGAGGATCCCGATGATGCGCGCCGTGGTGCCCATCTCCCAGCCCTCGTCGAAGGTCAGGTAGACAACGCGCTCGTGCGGGTCGCCGATCCAGATCCCGTGGTAGCGATGCAGCAGCCGGGCGGCCGCGCCGGGGATGCCCGGCCGCCGGTGCGCGCCCCTGGCGTTGAACCACCAGTCCCTCGAGGCGTTGGAGGCCGCCGAGTGAGCGGCGGCGGCGGAGCCGACGGCGCCCGCCGACGCCGCGTCCGCGGTCGCGGTCGCGGTCGCGAAGCAGGAAGAAGCTACCGCCAGACTGACCAGCACGACGGCGAGTGTGGCTCCACCGAGCAGCGGGCGAAGATGCTTCATTGCTCTCTCGGAGCTCAGGCCCCGGCGCTCGCGCGCGCGCTGCGCACGGCCCGCGCCAGGGCCGCCGGAGGCTGCGCACCGCTCAGCGCGAACCGCCCGTCGATGACGAACGTGGGCACCGCGTGGATGCCGGCCTCGAGCGCCGCTCGCTCCTCGTCGCGAGCGGCCGTCGCGAACGCTTCGCCGACCAGGGCCTCCCGCGCGCGCTCCTCCTTCATTCCGGCGGCGCGGGCAATCCCAGCGAGGACGTCGTGATCGCCGATATCAGCGCCGTCCACCCAGTAGGCGCGGAACAGGCCGTCGGCTACGCTCTGCTGCACAGCCACGCCATCTTCCAGCGCCGCCGTCAGCAGCCGATGCGCGGCGAAGGTATTCGGCCGCACGCCCTTGGCGGCCAGATCGCGCAGCGGCAGCCCTTCGGCGGCCGCCACGGCGGCGAGCCTCACGTAGATCTCCGCCACGGTCGCCGCGTCGTACTTCGCCACGAGGTACGCGCGCGCGTCCACTCCTTCAGCGGGAATGGTGGGATCGAGCTCGAACGCGCCGTACCGCCAGGTCACCTCGGCGGCCTCGTCGCCGAGCTCCCTCAGTGCTCCTCGCCAGCGCTCCACGCCGACATAGCACCACGGTCACACGATGTCTGACCAGATCACGACCTCCATCACGGTCTGTCTCCTCTCGCTTCAACGACACCCTCACGATGACCATGCCCGTCGAGGAGCTTCGCTATGCGGACATCGGAGGTCGCGGCGCCGGTGCGCTACCATACGAAGCAGCGTCTTCCATCCGTCTTCTCAGACGCCCCGCGAGGAGGGTGATCGATGGCCGCCGAATGCCGCAACGATCCGCAGGCAGAGCCGCTCCCGCCTGCCCACGTCGATCTCTGGGCTGCGGCGCGGCCTGACCTACGCGCGCTCATGACCCTCGCGACCGCCCTTGCCCGCGACGCCGGCCGGGCGCATGTCGAGGGGCTGCAGAGCGCCCTGCGCATCGAGACGAAGTCCTCGCCCACCGATCTCGTGAGCCAGGTGGACCGCGAGGCGGAGCGCCTGATCGTCGAGCGGCTGCGCGACCTGCGGCCGGACGACGCCGTGCTCGGCGAGGAGGGCGCGACCGGCGAAGGCACGAGCGGGGTCCGATGGATCATCGACCCGCTCGACGGGACCACCAACTACATCTACGGCTACCCGGCCTACGCGGTGTCCATCGCCGTCGAGATCGACGGGCAGCCGCGGGTCGGCGTCGTCTTCGACACGAGCGCGGGACGCCTGTATGCGGCGATCAGCGAGTGCGGAGCCGTCTGCGACGACCGGCCGATTCACGTACGAGAACAGCCCGATCTGGCGACCGCGCTGGTGGCCACCGGCTTCTCGTATGAGGCCGCTCAGCGCGAGCGCCAGGGCGCCGTCGTGGCCCAGGTGCTGGGCCGCGTCCGCGACATCCGCCGCGGCGGGGCGGCGGCACTCGATCTCTGCCATGTTGCCGCCGGCCACGTCGATGCGTACTGGGAGCTCGACCTCTCGCCGTGGGACCACGCCGCCGGCGGCGTCATCGCGCAGGCGGCCGGCGCCGAGCTGGCCTTCCCGCGCGCGGTTCACGGGCGCGGTCCTGCGGTCGTAGCCGCGCACCACGCGCTCATGCCGGCGTTCCTCGAGCTGCTGCGCGAGACGGGAGCGCTCGCGTAGCGGCGCGCGCCCGAGGCCGGCGGCCGCGCCGGCGTCACCCTCGCAGCTCGAGCAGCTCCAGCGGATGGTCGAGCACCAGGCTCGCGCCGTTCTCGACCAGCTCGTCCTTCGTCCTGAAGCCCCACGCGGCGCCCACGGCGATCATCCCCGCCGCGCTCGCGGTGAGCATGTCGATGCCCGAATCGCCGAGGAAGACGACGCGGCCGGGGGCGACGCCCAACCGGTCGCTGATGGCCAGAGCCACCGCGGGATCGGGCTTCAGGGGCACGCCGGGCTGCGCTCCCATGACGACGTCGAAGTCGCCCGCGCCGAACAGGCTCTCGACGATCAGCCGGGTCAGCTCGTGTGACTTGTTGGAGAACACGGCCAGCTTGACGCCGGCGGCGCGCAGACCGCTCACCAGCTCGGCGGCGCCGTCATAACGCCGGGTCTTGACCAGGAAGTGCTCGCCGTAGTCGGCGAGCATGCGCTCGTAGCATCCGGAGATCGTCTCGGCGCTGCGCTTCTCGGCGGGGAGCGCCTGGGCGACCAGGTTGCGGATCCCCTTCCCGATCAGCAGCTTGTACGTCGCGTGGCTGTGAACGGGCACCTGTTGACCGCTGAGGACCCGGTTCATGGCGTCGGCCAGGTCCTCGAGCGTGTCGACGAGGGTGCCGTCGAGATCGAAGATCACTGCGTCGAAGTCCACGTCGTCTGTATACCACCGTTGCGGCCAGACCTTGCCCCGGCGCTCGCGGTGGGGTTCACTGGTGCCGGCGCGGCCCACCGCGGCCGCGCCGGCAATCACAACAAGTGGAGGAGCTCCCATGAGCGGACGCCTGGACGGCAAGGTGACGATCGTCACGGGTGCGGGATCCGGCATCGGCAAGGCCACCGCCATCCGCTTCGCGGAAGAGGGCGCGCGCGTGACCTGCGTCGACATCAACGGCGAGTCCAACGCCGAGACGGCTCTCGAGATCGGCGACGCCGCCTTCGCGGTGCAGGCCGACATCTCGGACCCCGAGCAGGTGCGCGCGTACACCGATGGCACAGTCGCGCGCTGGGGCGGGCTGCACGTGGCGTTCAACAATGCCGGGGTCAACCTGCCCGGCGTGTTCCACGAGGTGCCCGACGAGGTCATCGACCGCACGCTCAACGTCAACGTCAAGGGCACGATGTACGGATGCCGCTACGCGATCCCGCACATGCTGCGCGGCGGCGGCGGCTCGCTGATCAACACGACCTCGGTGAACGGCATCGTCGCCGAGCCTTTCCTCACCGTCTACGCCGCCTCCAAAGGCGCGATCGTAATGCTCTCCAAGGGGATCGCGCTCGACTACGCGAAGAAGGGCATCCGCTGCAATGCCATCGCCCCGGGCTGGGTCGACACGCCGGTCAACTACGCCCACGCCGAAATGCTGGGCGGCCTCCAGCACGTGTATGACACGATCGACTCCTTCCAGCCCATCGGCCGCCCCGGCGAGCCGCGGGAGATCGCCCACTGCGCGCTCTTCCTCGCCTCGGACGAGTCGTCGTTCGTCACCGGTACCGTGCTGGTCGCCGACGGCGCGATGACGGCGCAGTAGGCAGCGCGGCGAGTCTTGGATGCAGGCCGCTCGGGGAACATGCCGGGTGTAGCTTCGTACCAGCGGACAAGGAAGGGGCGATGGCACACGCGGGCAGGCCGAGCGACGCGCTCCCGCCGGCGCGGCCGGCAACGACTGACCGGTCGCCGGCGGAGGTCCGCGCGTGAGCGTGGTCACGACCTCGGACATCACCGACGGCGCCGAGCCCGCGCGCCGCGGCGGCCGCCTGCGGCGACGCCTGGCCGTCGCTGCGCTCATCACCGTCATCCTCGTCGTGCTCGGCGTGATCCTCGCGCGGCTCTACGTCGACTGGCTGTGGTTCGGAGAGGTGGGCCTGCGGACGATCTTCTGGAAGCGCCTCTCGATAGGCGTGGTCGCGGGGCCGACGCTGGCCGCCGCGTTCTTCGCCGTCGTCTACGGCAATCTCGAGATCGCGCGGCGGCTGGCGCCGAAGTACCGTCCGGTGGAGGGCATCGACGTCATCGAGATGGTGCACGAATCCGCGGTGCGCTGGGTCGGGCGCGTAGGACTGCTGGTGGCGCTCGCCGGGGCGCTCATCGCCGGAGGCTCGGCGGCCGGGGCGTGGATGGTCTTCGCACGGGCCTTGGACGGCGTGCCGTTCGGGCTCCGCGACCCCATCTTCCATCACGACCTGTCGTTTTACGTCTTCCGCCTGCCGGCCTGGGAGTACGTGTATGGGTTCCTGTTCGCCTCGCTGGTGGTGGCCCTGATCCTCTCGATCGCAGCACACCTGGCCGTCGGCGGCCTCGAGGTGGAGATGAGAGAGCCGTCCGGGCGCCGCCAGACGGAGCAGTGGAACGGCGCACCGGCGGTGGTGCACGTCGCCGAGCACGTCTCGCGCGTCAGGGGTTTCCACGTGGAGGAGGGCGCCGCCATCCATATCTCGGCACTCGCGGCGGCGCTGTTCGTGCTCGGCGGGCTGGGCTACCTCTTCGAGGCGTGGAACCTGCTCTACTCGAAGGCGGGCGTGGTGTTCGGCGCAGGCTACACGGACGTGCACCTGCGCCTGCCGATGATCCGCGTGATGATGGTGCTCGCCTTCGTGCTGGCCGGCGCCCTGGTCTACAACGCCGTGCGCCGCCGGCATCCGTGGTGGCCGGCGGCGGCGCTCGGCATCTGGCTGGCTGCGGTGATCGTGCTGCTCGGCATCGTGCCCGCCGCCTGGCAGGCCCTCATCGTCAACCCCAACCAGATCGCCAAGGAGACGCCGTACATCGCCTTCAACATCGCCGCCACCCGCGCGGCCTACGACCTCACGGCGATCTCCAAGACCCCGTACTCGCTTCAGGGCGACCTCTCGGCGGCGGCGCTCAAGGCCAACAGCGTGACGGTACGCAACATCCGCCTGTGGGATCCACAAGTGCTGCTCCGCAGCTACAGCCAGCTCCAGGAGCTGAGGCCCTATTACTCGTTCTCAACGGTGAGCGTCGACCGCTACCTGGTGAACGGCGTGTACACCCAGACCATGCTGGCGCCGCGCGAGCTGCGCGTCGCCGGTCTGCCGTCGCAGGCACAGACCTGGGTCAACCAGCACATCACCTACGCGCACGGGTACGGGGTCGCGGTCTCGGCGGTGAACCAGGTGGCCTCGGGCGGCTCTCCCGACTTTCTCGTGCAGAACGTCCCGAGCGTGTCGTCGGCGCCGACGCTGGCCATCACGCAGCCGCGGATCTACTACGGTCTCCTCGGTATCAACTACGCCCTGGTGAAGACAAAGTACCCCACCTTCGACTATCCGGGGCCGAACGGCGACGTGTACTCGCCCTACACCGGGAGCGGCGGCATCCCGATCAGCCGCTTCCTGAACCGGCTCGCCTTCGCCGTGCGCTTCGGCGACATCCGCTTCTTCACTTCCTCGGCCATCACCAGCCAGAGCCGCGTGATCATCCTGAACAACATCAAGGCGCGCCTCGCGGCGGCCGCGCCGTTCCTTCGGTTCGACGCGAACCCCTATATGGTCGTCGCCGGCGGCAGGCTCTACTGGATCGCCGACGCCTACACCACCACCAGCCGCATCCCCTACGCGGAGCCCAACAGCGGCATCAACTACATCCGCAACTCGGTCAAGGTCGTCGTCGACGCCTACAACGGGTCGCTGCGCTTCTACGTGTTCGACCCGCAGGATCCGCTCATCCGCACCTACCAGCGGATCTTCCCCGGCGTCTTCTTGCCGGCCTCGCAGATGCCGGCGACGCTGCACCAGCACGTGCGCTACCCCGAGGACTTGTTCCGGACCCAAGCCGAGATGTTCGCGACGTATCACGTCACCGACACGGCCCTGCTGTACAACAAGGGCAACCAGTGGGAGATCCCCGGCAACCTCTCGATGTCGGGGCCCGCGCCGGCGAGCGCCTACTACATGATCATGAGGTTGCCCGGCCAGACACGTGAGGAGCTCGTGCTCATCTTGCCTTACACGCCCAACGGGCGCGCCAACATGATCGCCTGGCTGGGCGCGCAATCGGACCAGCCCAACTACGGCCGCGCCGTGAGCTTCGAGTTCCCGTCGAGTCTCAATGTGTACGGCCCGGCCCAGGTGGAGGCGGCCATCAACCAGGACCCGGTGATCTCGGCGCAGCGCACGCTCTGGGGCCAGCAAGGCTCGCGCGTCATCTTCGGCAACCTGCTCACGGTGCCGATCCAGAACTCGCTGCTGTACGTCCAGCCTCTATACCTGCAGTCCTCCACCACGGCGTTGCCGCAGATCCAGCGCGTGATCGTCTTCTACCGCTCGCCGTCGGCAACGCCGAATCTGCCGACGGGGCAGCAGCAGAACGTGGTGATGGCGCCGACGCTGGGCGAGGCGCTCGCCACGATCTTCGGCGGCGCGCCGCCGCCCGGGACGCAGTCGTCCGCGCCCGGGACGCCCCCGTCTTCGGGCGCGACCAGCGCCGCCGCAGCCGCGCTCATCACGCGCGCCAACGCGCAGTACGCGGCCGCCCAGGCAGCGCTGCGCGCCGGCGACCTGGCCGCGTTCGCGCGCCAGATTCAGGCGCTGGGAAAGACGCTGGCGCGGCTCGAGGCGGCAAACTAGCCGAACCTGGAGCTGGCCCTGCGCAGGAAGGCGCCGCTGGCCACCCTCGACGCCGCGAACCGCCGCGCCGACGAGCGTCATGCGGCCGTGCGGGGCATCCCAAGCCGGATGTATGCTTGCCCCCCCCCCCCCGCGGGTGGGATGGACAGCATGGACTCCAGGGGCCGGCGACGGCAACCGGGGAGAGGGGGAGACGTGAGGGCGGGATGCGTGCAGACTGCGGGCGCGGCGCTGGCCGACGCGCTCGAGAAGTGGCGCGTCATGATGCCCACGGTCACCCACATCGACCGCGGCACCTGATGGCCGGCGCCCGGCGTCCGCGCAAGAAGAAGGCCGCAGCGGACGCGGCCGGCGAGATGCGGCAGCTGCTCTCGTCAGACGAGCTGCGCCGCCAGGCCGAGGAGCACCTCGACGGGCTCTTTGCCTCCGCCGCCTCCGCCTCCTCCTCCTCGCACTCCTTGCCCGTGCCCCAGGACCCCGCCGCCGTCCACGAGCTGCGCGTCCACCAGATCGAGCTCGAGATGCAGAACGAGGAGCTGCGCCGCGCGCAGCTCGAGCTGGAGGCGCAGCGCGAGAAGTACTTCGCGCTCTTCGACCTGGCGCCCGTGGGCTACCTTACCCTGAGCGACGAGGGCCTCGTCGGCGATGCCAACCTCACGGCGGCGCACCTGCTGGGCGTGGAGCGGCAGGACCTTGTCGGGCGGCGGTTCATTGCTTTCGTCTTCGCGGCGGACCAGGACGTCTTCTACCGGCAGGACAAGCTGCTCAAGCAGACCGGCGCGCCGCAAAGCTGCAAGATGCGCCTGCAGCCCGTCGGCCCCGAGCCCTTCTGGGCGCACTTCGAGAGCCGCCCGCGGGGCGCCGCCGGCGACGAGCCCATCCGCTACCACGTGACCTTCGCCAGTGTCCAGGAGAACGTCCTTGCGGAGGAGGCGCTCCGCGAGAGCGAGCGGAACTACCGCACCTTCTTCGAGACCGTCGATGACGTTATCACGGTGACCACTTCCGACGGCCGTCTCGTCTGCGCGAATCCCGCCACCTCGGCGAGGCTGGGCTACAGCGCCGCCGAGCTCTCGCGGATGCAGGTGCTCGACCTCTACCCCGCCGCAAAGCGCGGCGAGGCCGAGGCTATCTTCGCCGCGGTATCCCGCGGCGAGCGGGCGAGCTTCCCTTTGCCGCTGCAGAGCAAGTCGGGGGCGCTGGTCGCGGTCGAGACCCGCGTGTGGTACGGCCGCTGGGACGGCGCCGAGTGCGTCTTTGGCGTCTCCAAGGACCTCACCGAGGAGGAGGCTCTGCAGAAGTTCGAGCGCCTGTTCCGTAGCAACCCCGTCTCGACGGCGCTGAGCAACCTGCCGGATCAGCGCTTGCCGGATCAGCGCTTCACCGACGTCAACGACGCCTTTCTGAGCACGCTCGGCTACACGCGCGAACAGGTCCTCGGCCGCTCCCCCGAGGACCTGGGTCTTTTTGTCGAGACGGAACGGCTGCGCGCCGTGGCGGAGCAACTGCAGGCTCAGGGCCGCGCTAGCGATTGGGAGCTCAAGGTCAGATGCAAAGATGGCGCCATCCTCGACGGCCTCTTCTCCGGGGAGATCATCGAGAGCCAGGGGCAGCGGTCCTTCCTCACCGTCATGATCGACCAGACGGAGCGCAAGCGGGCGGAGGGGGCGCTTCTCGAGAGCCTCGCCCTGCAGCAGAGCATCACCGAGGGGGTGATCGCCGCCTTGGCGCGCACCGTCGAGGTGCGCGATCCCTACACCGCCGGTCACCAGCGCCGCGTCGGCGAGCTGGCCGCGGCCATGGCGCTGCAGATGGGCCTCGGCGAGCAGGCCGCCGAAGGCCTGCGCGTCGGCGGCATGCTGCATGACGCCGGCAAGATCAAGATCCCCGCCGAGATCCTCGCCAAGCCGGGACTCCTTTCGACCACGGAGTTCGAGCTGATCAAGGTACATGCCCAGGCCGGCTTCGAGATCCTGGCGCCGATCCACTTCCCCTGGCCGGTCGCCGAGATGGCGCGGCAGCACCACGAGCGCCAGGACGGCTCCGGCTACCCGCGGGGGCTGGCCGGCGAGGACATCCTGCCGGAGGCCCGCATCCTCGCCGTCGCCGACGTCGTCGAGGCCATGGCCTCGCACCGGCCCTATCGGCCGGCCCTCGGCCTCGAGGCGGCGCTCGCGGAGGTGCGCTCCGGCGCCGGCGTGCGCTTCGACGCCGCCGCCGTGGCCGCCTGCGAGCGGGTGTTCGCGCGGGGCTTCGTCTTCGCCGAGGACTGAGCCGGAGGGCACGGCTACCCGGTCGCCGGAGGGCACGTTAGGATGCCGGCATGACCGCACGTCTCAGCGGCGCTCTGTCGCGGCACGGCTACCTCGTCGCCTTCGTGGCGATCGCTCTCTCCACCGCCGTCTTCCTCCTCGGGAGAGATTCCTTCGCGAAGGGCCAGTGGGCCCTGCTCTACCTGCTCATCATCCTTCTCGTCGCGAGCGTGGCCGGGACCGGGCCCGGCCTCCTCACCGCCGTGCTCGCCTTCTTCGCCTGGAACTTCTTCTTTCTGCCGCCCTACCACACGCTGCGCGTGCACGACTCGCAAGACTGGCTCGCACTTGTTGCATTTCTCGTCATCGGCCTGCTCGTTGGACTCCAGACCGGACGCATGCGCGAGCGCGAGGCGCGAGCGCTCGCCCGGGAACAGGAGACGGCCGCGCTCAACCGCCTCAGCGCCGCGGTCGTGTCGCAGACCTCGACCGCCCACATGGCGGAGAGCTGCCTGAGGGAGGTCGTCGAAGTGCTCGGCGCCGACTCGTCGACGTTGTTCGTGCTCGACGGCGACGACCTGGCGCCGTTCTGCCAGGCGCCCGCGGGAGTCTGTCCCGACCCCGTCGTCGCCGAGCGCGCCCGCCGTGTCGTCCGCGAAGGCGGAGCGACGAGCGCTCGAGGCGCTGCGCCGGAGGCCTCGGCGGCGACCGTCGCCGCGGCCGGCGACGGCGGCCTCTACGTGCCGGTCCGCAGCCCCTCCGGCGTCTCCGGCGTGCTCGCCGTCCAGGCGCGCGCGAACGGGCGCCCCTATTCCGCCGGCGACGCGCGCCTCGTGACGTCGCTGAGTAATCTCGTCGGCGCCTTTCTCGAGCGCGAGCAGCTCCAGGCGGTCGCCACGAAGGCCGCCGCCGGGCGCGAGGCCGACCGGCTCAAGTCCACCCTTCTGTCGTCCGTGTCGCACGAGCTCAAGACCCCACTGGCGGCGCTCACCGCGACCGTGAGCAACCTGCTGGAGAGCGACGTGGACTGGGATGAGCGCAGCGTGCGGGATGAGCTGCGCGCCATCGTCGGCGACGTCGCGCGCCTCAACAACAGCATCGGCGCCCTGCTCGATCTTTCTCGCCTCGAGGCGCACGCCTGGGAGCCGCGGCGCGAGCTCTACGAGCTGAGCGACATCGTGGCCGCCGGCATCGATACCCTCCCCGCGCACCTGCGTGAGCGCGTGCGCCTGGACATGCCCGGGGAATCGCCCGTCGTGAGCGTCGACTTCGTGCAGCTCACGCGCGTCATCCAGAACCTCCTCGAGAATGCGCTGCTGTACGCCGCCGACAGCGCCGTGACGATCGGCGCCCGCGGCTGGAACCAGGGCGTGCGTCTCTGGGTCGAGGACCAAGGTCCCGGCGTGCCCGCCGACGAACACGAAGCGGTGTTCGAGAAGTTCTATCGCGGGCAGAGCACCGGCGGACACGCGCCATCGGGCACGGGCCTCGGCCTGGCGATCACCCGCGAGATCGTGCGCAGCCACGGGGGCACGATCCGCCTCGAAGACGTGGTTCCACATGGGGCGCGTTTCGTGATCACGCTGCCGAACAGCAGCCACAACACGAGCGACAAGGAGGACCTCGTATGACGGTGCCGGAGAGGCCGACGCGCATCCTCGTCGTCGATGACGAGGAGCAGATCCGGCGGGCGCTCAAGTCGATCCTCTCGACGCGCGGGTACCAGCTCGAGATGGCGGCGACCGCCGAGGAGGCCCTCCTCAAAGCGATCGACGCGCCGCCCGACCTCGTGGTCCTGGATCTGGCCCTGCCCGACCGCAGCGGCATCGAGGTCTGCCGCGAGCTGCGCACCTGGATGACGGCGCCCATCCTGATCCTCTCGGTGCGCGCCAACGAGGCCGACAAGATCGAGGCCCTTGACGAGGGCGCCGACGACTACCTGACCAAGCCCTTCTCGGCCGGCGAGCTGCTGGCGCGCATCCGCGCGCTCCTGCGCCGGGCGGCGGCCCTGACCTCGCCACCACCCATCGTCACCTCGGGCGACCTGGAGATCGACATCGCGCGACGCCGTGTCACGCGGGCCGGCGAAGAGATCGCCCTTACGCCGACGGAGTTCGACATTCTCGCCTTCCTCGCGCGGAACGCCGGCCTCGTCGTGACCCAGCGCATGATTCTCGAACAGGTCTGGGGACCCGAGTGGGTCGAGGACGCGCAGACGCTGCGCGTGCACGTCAGCAACCTGCGCAAGAAGATAGAGCCGCGCCCCGGCGGGCCCCGGTACATCATCACCGAGCCCGGCGTGGGGTTCCGCTTTTCGCTCCTGGAGGAGCCCGCGACCTGAAGCAGATCGTGCGAGCCTGTGAAGGCCGGCCGCCGCAGCCTTGATGAAACATTTATGCGGCGGCCGTGCGTGTTCACGGCCCCTTTAGGCACCTCCGGGTAACGTCCGGTTGTACCTGCGATGCATCCGCATCGATGCCAGTGGACCGGGAGGCACGAGATGATGTTCGAGGAGATCCTCATTGACGGCGTGTTCGTGACCGCGCTCCTGACCGGCATCGCCTGCCTTATGTACGTCCTGTACGCGACGATCCTGGAGCGGCACCTGCTGCGCGCCCGGCAAGACCCGCGACGCGCGAGCGCCGCTCGCGCGGTCTCCTCGCCGGCCGCGACGCTTCCCCGCTCCGCGACGGCACCGTGGCAGCGCGGCCCCGGGTCGCCGGCACTGCCACAGGGCAGAAGCTGAGCTGCGCAGGTCCATCCGGCAGTCCGCACGTCCCGCCATCTTCACCGGCGCACCCCCGGGCAACGCCGGGCGCGCCAAGCCGTCGCGACCCTGCCGTCCACGCGCCGTGATCGCCCTTCTTTATGACTTCTTTATGCAGCAAACCGCCGTCTTTACAGGGTCTTGACGGCGGCGCTTCCCGGCGCTCCCTCCGGCTTGCACCCTCCGCCCGGGGCGGGAGTACACTGCCCACAGCAAACGCGTCACTCCGCCGATCCGGCAGACCATCTTGACTCAACCTGCGACCGACATCTGGGCGCTCCCCGAAGAGCGCGTCTACGAAGCCCTGGGCACCTCCCCCAAGGGACTCGGCACGACCGAAGCCGCGGCGCGCCTGCAGCAGCATGGCCAGAACGTCCTGCCCACCAAGGTTGGGCGGCCGATCATCTTCAAGTTCCTCGACCAGTTCACCAGCCTCTTCGCGATCATGCTCGAGGTGGCGGCGGTCCTCGTGTTCATCGCCGCCATGCTCTCCACCGGCGACAGCCGCCAGGACAACATCAACGTCACCATCGCGATCATCGGCGTGGTGCTCCTCAACGCGACCATCGGCTTCTTCCAGGAGTACCGCGCCGAGAAGGCCACCGAGGCGCTGCAGAAGCTCGTGCCGGCCAACGCCAAGGTGATCCGTGACGGCGACGTGGCGATTATCGCGGCGGCCGACCTCGTGCCCGGCGACGTCATCCTCCTGGAGGAGGGCGCCAGCATCAGCGCCGACGCGCGCATCGTCCGCCAGTACGAGGTCTCGACCAACAACATCGCGCTCACCGGTGAGTCGGACGCGGTGCGCAAGACCGCCGACGCAATCGTCGAGGAACAGCTCGCGACCATCAACATGCCCAACCTCGTGTTCATGGGGACGAGCGTGTCCTCGGGGACCGGGCGGGCCGTGGTCTTCGCGACCGGTCTGGAGACCGAGTTCGGGCGCATCTACTCGCTGACCGCCGGCGTCGCCGAGGAGAAGTCGCCGCTCATGCGCGAGATCGACCGCATGGCGCAGACCGTCTCCGTCATCGCCATGGTCTGCGGCGTCGCGCTCTTCTTCATGGGCAAGGTCCTGGGGCTTGGCTGGGTCGGCGCTCTGCTGTTCGCCCTCGGCGTCATGGTCGCGCTCGTGCCCGAGGGCCTGCCGGCGACGTTGTCCGTCGCCCTGTCTGTTGGCGTGCAGCGCATGGCCAAGGCGAAGGCGCTCATCAAGAGCCTCGCCGGCGTCGAGACGCTGGGCTCGACGAACGTCATCGCCACCGACAAGACCGGCACGCTCACCAAGGCGGAGATGACGCTCAAGACGATCTGGGCGGGCGGCGAGGACCTCGACGTGACCGGCGCCGGCTACGCCCCCGAGGGTGACTTCGTGGTCGGCGACACGACGCTGCCCAAAGACGAAGCGCGCCGCCGGCTGGAGCCGCTGCTGCGCGCCATGACCTTCTGCAACGACGCCAAGGTCCTGGCGCCCAGCGACGACAAGGGCTGGCGCGTGATCGGCGACGCCACGGAGGGCTGCCTGCTGGTCGCCGCGCAGAAGGCCGGCTTTGACCTGCAGGCGGAGCTCATCGAACGGCCCAAGATCTACGAGCTGCCGTTCGAGAGCGTGCGCAAGCGCATGTCGGTCGTCCACGTCGAGGGCACCGGCCAGCAGGCCTTCGTCAAGGGCGCGCCTTCGGAGACCGTCGGGCGCTGCACGCGCATGCGGCTCGGCGGCGAGATCGTGCCCCTGACCGACGTGCTTCGCGAGCGCATCACGGCGCAGAACGACGAGATGTCGCGCCAGGCATTGCGCGTGCTCGCGGTCTGCGAGCGCAGCCTCCCCAACGAGCTCACCGACTACAAGCCGGACACGGTCGAAACCGACCTGACGTTCCTCGGCCTGGTCGGCATGATCGACCCGCCGCGCCCCGAAGTGACGGCGGCGGTCGAAGAAGCCCTCGGCGCCGGCATCCGCATCATCATGGTCACCGGCGACTACGGCCTCACGGCCGAGGCCATTGCCCGCCGCATCGGCATCGTGCGCGGAGACAAGCACGTGCGCGTCATCACCGGCGTTGATCTGGAGGAGATGGACGAAGAGGCGCTGCAGGCCGAGCTGCGAAAGGACCAGGACGTCATCTTCGCGAGGGTTGCCCCCGAGCACAAGATGGAGGTCGTCACTGCCCTCAAGGACATGGGCCTGATCGTCGCCGTCACCGGCGACGGCGTGAACGACGCCCCGGCCCTCAAGAAGGCCGACATCGGCGTCGCCATGGGCCTCAGCGGCACCGACGTGGCGCGCGAGGCCGCCACGATGATCCTGCTCGACGACAGCTTCGCCAGCATCATCAAAGCAGTCGAACAGGGCCGCGGCGTCTACGCCAACGTCAAGAAGATGGTGACCTATATCTTCTCGCACAACATGGCCGAGCTGTTCCCGTTCGTCTTCGCGACCGTCAGCGGCATGGGCATGGTGCCGCTGGGCGCGCTACAGGTGCTCGCCATCGACCTCGGCTCCGACGTGCTGCCCGGGCTTGCGCTGGGCACGGAGCAGCCGGAGGCGGGCGTCATGAACCAGCCGCCGCGCGCCCGCAGCGAGCGCCTCATGAGCCGCACCACTCTGACGCGCGTCGCCTACATCGGCGCCATCCAGTCGGTGTTCGCCGTCGCCGGCTTCCTGTACGTGCTCCTCTCCCACGGCTGGCACTGGGGGGACATGAGCTGGATGGACCCGACGAACGTGCACTATCTCTTCTACTGCGAAGCGCTGACGATGACGCAGGCCGCCATCGTCGCCGGCCAGGTCGCCAACGGGTTCGGTTGCCGCACCGAGCGCGAGTCCCTCTTCAAGGTCGGGCTCTTCACCAACAAGTTCCTGGTGATCAGCCAGATCGTGGGCATTGGCATCATGTGCGCGATCTCCTACGTACCGTTCCTGCAGGACATCTTCAAGACCGCACCGCTCACGCTCGCCGACTGGGGCTTGCTCGTCGTCGCGGCAGTCACTTTGTTCTTCGCCGAAGAAGCGAGAAAATGGTTCCTGCGACGCAGGGACGCGCGCGTCGCTACAGCCGCAGCCACTGCTACGGGGAGGGAGTCAGCCTCATGAAGGTGATCATCGTCGGTTGCGGACGCGTGGGGGCCTACACCGCGGCGAGCCTGGCCCGCCAGGGCCACGACATCGTCGTCGTCGACAAGGACCCCGACGCCTTCCGCCTTCTGCCGCACGGGTTCTCGGGCCGCACGATCGTCGGCTACGCCTTCGAACGGAGCGTGCTCGAGCAGGCCGGGATCTCCGAGGCCGACGCCCTGGTGGCGGCCACCGCCGGCGACAACACCAACGCCGTCGCCGCGCGGATCGCCAAAGAAGTGTACCGGGTCCCCGACGTCGTGAGCCGTATCTACGACCCACAGCGCGCCGAGATCTACCGCCGCTACGGCATCCAGACGTTTGCCCCCACGGCATGGAGCGCCGGCCGCATCATCGAGTTCCTGGTGAGCGGCAACATCGAGCGCGAGCAGAGCTACGGCAACGGTGAGGTCGAGATGATCGCCGCGTTCGTGCCCGAGCATCTAGTCGGCAAGCCGGTCAACGACCTGCGCATCCCCGGAGAGATCCGCGTCGGGCTCATCGTGCGCATGGGCAGAAGCATGCTGCCCGTATCCGGAACCGAGTTCGAGAAGGACGACCAGGTCTACGCGCTGGTCCACCAGACCGCGGTCGAGAAGTTCCAGAGGATGATGGGGTGGAAGACATGAAGGTCATCGTCGCAGGTGCAGGTACGCTCGGGCGCCGGGTCGCTCGCTACGTCGGCGACAAGCACGACGTCACCATCGTCGAGCAGAATCTCGAGCGTTGCGAGTCCGTGACCGAGGAGTTCCAGAGCTGCGGCAACATCCGCGTGCTGCGCGGCGACATCGACGAGCCGGCGATCCTCCTCGAAGCCGGCGTGGACCGCGCCGACGTGTTCGTCGCCGCCACCGGCGACGACGAGGATAATCTCGTGGGCTGCCTGCTCGCCAAGAACGAGTACAAGGTCAAGAAGGTCATCGCGGCAGTGCGCAACCCGCGCAACCGCTGGCTCTACAACCGCAGCTGGGGCGTCGACGTGGCGCTCGACTCCGCGCAGATCGTCGCCCGCCTCATCGAAGAAGAGGCGACGCTCACCGACCTCGTGCGCCTCCTCGACCTGCGCGAAGGCGAGGTCACGCTCACGGCGATCACGGCGACCGCCGACGGCACCCTGGCGGGCAAATCGTTCGCCGAGCTCAGCGTCGCTGCGGGCTGTCACCCGGTGGCACTGCTGCGCGGCAACGACGTCTTGGTGCCCGGCGAGGGCGTGCGCATCCAGGTCGACGACGCCCTGCTGGTGCTCGCCGGGCCCGGCGGTTCCTGCCAGATCGACAGCATCGGCTAATGCCGGGCGGGCGGCGGGGCAGGCTCGCCCGCCGCCCGCCGCCGTCAGTCGCCGCTCGGCACGTTGCCGCCGTGGCAGGTGCAGTAGACCGTGCCGAAGTCGTTGCTCGGGTGGCACTGCGTGCACGCCATCGACTGCCAGCCGTCCATGCCCGTCGCGGGATGATTGAAGGTCGACGGGCTCCAGCCACTCGTGCTGTGGCAGCCGGCGCAGTCGGTGAGGCTGCCGTGATGCGTGCCGTGGCAGGTCACGCAGGCGCGCCCCGGGGCGCTGAGACCGTTCGTGTGGCAGCGCTCGCAGGGGAAGCCCGCGTGCACGCCGCCGAGCGCGATCGGGTGCGTGAAGTGGCTGACCCACGACGACGTGGTGTGGCAGCGCAAGCAGTCCCCGCGGTCCGCGTGAGGGGGCGCGTGGCACGTCGCGCAGCCCGTGTTCGGGTGCTTGAACGTGGACGGCTTCCAGTGAGTCGGCACGTGGCATTTGGCGCACAGCACCGTGGTCACGTCTTTGTGCGGCTTGGCGTGGCAGGCGACGCAGCCAGCGGGGAAGCCCATCACCGCGTTCGTCGCCTTCGTGTGGCACTTCTCGCAGACCACCGCTTCGTGCTGCGCGCCCAGCGGCACGGGGTGCGAGAACGTCGAGCTCCACGAGCCGAGGCCGTGGCACTCGGGGCAGGCGCCTCGCGGGGCGTGCGCCGGTTTGTGGCAGGTCTCGCAGGCCCCCGACGCCTGCGTGCCGTCGTGGCAGCGCAGGCAGTAGGCCATGGTGGTCGGGTCGAGGTACGGCTTGCCAGGGACGCTGCGGTGCACCACCTGGGAGTGGCACTCGATGCACAGCGGCACCGCGTCGTGCTGCGCGTGTGAAAAGGCGACCGGCGGGGCTGAGCCGGCGGGGCTCGCGGCGGGATTCGGCGACGCGACCGCGGAGGCCGACGGCAACGACACCGGATCCTTGATCGTCCCCTGCGGATGGCAGCCGCTCTCCTGACAGGTGGAGCTGGGGATGTGCTCGGTGACGGCGATCGGGGCTTTGTTCTGGCCGGCGAAGTGGACGTAGACCTCGCGGAGCGCCGAGCCCTTGGCCTCCACGAGCTCGAGGGCGCCGGGCTTGATATGGCACTTCACGCAGGCGACGTCCTTGTGGGCGGACCTCTGCCACGAGCGGCCGTAGGGTCCCATCTCGTGGCAGGCCGTGGCGCAGAAGCTGCTGCGCTCCGTGTAGGCGGCAGCGCCGAACGAGGCGGCGACGAAGATCAAAAAGGCGACGAACGCGAAGAGCGCGAACCAGCGCAGCTTGCGCAGCCGGCGGCGCTGGATCGCGCGCCGCTCCGTGCGCCAGTCGGCGCCGCTCGGGAGCTGGGATTCGGGCGGAGTCATCCGCGCAGAGTACACCTGCGGCGTGGGGGGCGCATCTCAGGTAGCGCCGGGCGTGAGTGGGCAGGGCGCCGCACCATCTTGTTGCCCAGGCAACATGGCTCAACGCTCGCGCAACACGGCCTTCATCTTCGCGGGGCACAATGCCCTCAAGCCATACGACGGCAAGACGGCTGCCCCCCCGGCCGTCGGGACGAGACTGATGTACGGTGCGCCCCCACCGAGCTCGAGTCCCATTTTGCCCGGGCGTCATACCTCCTGCGCCCGGGAGCCGCCGGCCCCACATGGGCCGCGGCGACTGAACCACAGTCGTCGCGGCCCATCCCCGCTTTCGGGATCCGCCGGGCATGACCATCCCCTTCCGTCCGGTTGCGCGTTCAGCCTCCGGATCGACGAGCCCCGAGACGGCGAATATGGCGTGCGGCGGCCGCAGCCGCCGCACCCGCGGGAGCCGCGGGAGCCGCCCGCGCGAGCGACGCGCACGGTAGTGCTGCGAGGGAAGATAAGGAAAGCCGGCGGATCCTTGTCTTCCCCTCGGCAAGTGAGCCTGCGGACGGCCGCGGGCGACGCGACAGTCAAGGAATCCTTGTCTTCCCTTTTCGCATTACCCCGCGCCGGGGTCGGCGCGGCCGCCACGGCCGCCGGGATCCCCGCCGACCGCGGATCGGGCGCGATGCGCCGGTAGAGCACGACCCGGCGACGGGGCTCCGCGGCGCCGGCGCTCCGCTGCGGCGATCCCTTGGGCTCGTCCGGGATGCTGAGGTACCATGAACGTTGGGGGACGAACGGTTGGAAGGTCGCGAGAGCGACCCTGCACTGTCGGGAGGCGACGTGCGCGGCAGCAGGTCCGGCGCCGGGTGCCTGATGTGGACGCTCGTGGTGCTCGCGGCGATCGCCGTGTGCCTCGCCGTGACCTTCCTCTGGATCGTCCCGTCGGTGCGCAAGAGCTACTCCATCGACGCCGTGAACATCCGCGCCGCAGTGCGCGCCGATGGTGCCCTGGATACGACGGAGCGCTTCAGCTACACCTTCCACGGGCGGTACACGCGCGTCTACCGCGACGTCCCGTGGGAGGGCTACCCGATCGTCGTCCTGGGGGTCGACGGGCCGGACGGACCTCTGCAGCGGCTGCCGTCCGGCTGGACGCCGGCCGCCGGTGCCCCCTCGGCGGTGTCGCCGCAGCAGGATGCCACGCCCTCGCCGTGGTCGTCGCTCGCTCCCGAGGACCGGCCGGCCGGGTACTACCGGGTCACCAGCGGCGCGTTTCCGTATGTGGGCGCCGTCGTGCGCATCGAGGCGTTCGCCGACCTGAACGACCGCTCGGCGACGTTCACCTACCGCTGGCGCGCCGCCCGGGCCGCCGAACGCTGGAAGGACGCCGGTGAGCTGCTGTGGCAGCTCGTGGGCGGCGGCTGGGATGTGCCGATCGGGCGTGTGCGGGCCGTCGTCACGCTGCCGCGAGCGACCCCGAAGGCCGACGTCAAAGCGTGGGGGCACGGACCGCTCAATGGTGTCCTCCACGTGCTGGGTGACGGCTCCGTGACCCTCGCCGTGAACGATCTGCCGGCGCAGACGAGCATCGAGGTGCACGAGCTCTTCCCGCCGGAGCTGCTTTCGCAGATGACCGCCACGCCCATCGACATCGTCACTACCCGGATCGCGACCGAGCAGCTGCTGGCCGAGAGGGCGAACGAGGTGCGGGCGCGAGCCCAGGCGCAGGTCGCGGCCGCGCGGCGCACCGACCGCATCACCTGGACGATCACCGGGCTCGCGACCGCCACGGCGCTGGCGCTGTGGCTCGTGCTCTTCTTCCGGTCCGGCGTGGAGCACCGCCCGCGCTTTCGCCAGCGCTACCTGCGCGAGGTGCCCGAAGGCATGCCGCCGGCGCTGGTCGGTGCGCTCTGGCGCATGGGCACGGTCCGCAACGACGATCTCTCGGCGACTCTGCTCGACCTCGCTGTGAAGGGCGTGCTGCGCATCGAGCCGGTCGAGGACGTGGCGAGCGGGAAGGGCGCCGGGGAAAAGCCCTCTGACTCGGCGGCGCCCGGCTTTCGCCTCGTGCTGCGCCGCGAGAAGCTCGCCGACGTCGACGACCTGACGCTGCCGCTCGTGCAGTTCCTCTTCGACAAGGTCGCGAGCGGCGACTCGCTCACCATGACGGAGATGCGGACGTGGGCCAAGAAGCACCCCGCGCGATTCGCCGCCGGGATCTTCCGCTGGCGCGGAGGGGTGGAGGCACGCGCCCAGACGCTGGGCTTCGTCGAGAAGGGCGGCGGCCGCGCCGCGTGGCGCGCCGGCTTGGCCACGGGCCTCGCCGCCGTTGTCATCTGGGTCGTGCTCCTGTGGACCGGGCAGTGGTGGATGCTGGCGCCGGAAGCCGTGTGCATCGTGCTGACGCTGCTGTCACCGGTGATGCGGCGGCGCTCGCGCGAGGCAGCGGAGCTCTACGCGCGCTACCGCGCCCTCTACCGCTACCTGCGCGACTTCGGCCGCCTCGACGAGAAGCCGCCGGAGGCGGTCGTGCTCTGGGAGCAGTACCTGGTGATGGCGGTCGTCTTCGGCATCGCCGACGACGTGGTGCGGCAGATGCAGGTGCGCGTGCCGCAGATGCTGGAGGACGCCGCCTTCCAGGACACGTTCTCGTTCGCGGCGCCGGCGCAGGCGGCCGCCTTCGGCGGCTTCTCCGGCGCCGTGTCCTCGTTCACCGGCGGCCTGAGCGCCGCCGTCGTGGCCGCCTCTCCCCCCTCTTCGGGCAGCGGGAGCGGCGGGAGCTCCTCGAGCGGCAGCGGCTTCTCCAGCGGAGGCGGGGGCGGAGGCGGCGGAGGCGGAGGCGGAGGGGGCGCCGACTAGGACGCCGCGGGATCCGCGGCGGGCGCGGCGGGCGCCGGCCCCGCTTCTTCGTCCCCGGCGCCTGACCCTCCCCGCTCCTCGGGCAGATCGGCCCGCGGCAGCCACTGGAGCCACCTCGGCAAGTACCAGTTCCACTCGCCGAGGAGCACCATCGTGGCCGGGACGATCACCATGCGGACGATCGTCGCATCCAGGAGGATCGCGATCGAGAGGCCGACGCCGAACTCCTTGATGATGGGGTCGCCGTTCAGGATGAAGCTGGCGAAGACCGTGATCATGATCAAGGCGGCGGCGGTGATGACCCGGGCGCTCGTGCCGACGCCGGTCCGCACGGCGTCGTGAGACCCCTCACCGGCGGCATGGGCCTGGAAGATCTGGCTGATGAGAAAGACCTCGTAGTCTGTGGACATCCCGAAGAGCACGGCGAACATGAGCAGTGGCACGTAGCTCGCGATCGGCACGGTCCCGTAGGGATTCGAGAGCCCCACGAGGCTCAGCCCCCAGCCCCACTGAAAGACGGCGGTGAGCACGCCGAAGGAGGCGCCGACGGCGAGCAGGTTGCAGAGGATCGCTTTGAGCGGCACGAGCACCGAGCGAAATGCGACCAGCAGAAGGAGGAAGCTCAGCGCGAGCACCGTGCCGATGACCAGGGGCAGGCGCGCGGCGATGAGCGCCGCGAGGTCGTCATAGGCTGCCGTGACGCCGCCCACATAGGCCGTCACCCCCTCGCCTTTCGTGGCCTGAGGGATGACGCTGCCCCGCAAACGCTTCACGAGGTCGGCGGTCACGGGATCGGCCGGGCGCGTCGTGGCCGCGATCGAGAGCACGACCGCGCTGCCCGTTTTGTTCACCCGCGGCGGCGCCACGGACGCGACGCCGGTGGTCCGCGCGACCGCGTCCTGGAGCCGCACGATGCGGGGGTCGGTGGCGCGCGGCTGTCCGGCGGCCTTCGTGAGCAGCTTCGTGAGCTCGGCCTTGAGAGCGAGCGCCCTCTTCGCGTCCTTCTCGAGCCGGCGCTTCTGCTTCTTGAGGCGCCCCGCCTGGCGTTTGAGGGCGCGGGCCTGCTTCTTCAAGTGAGCGCCCTGGGCCGCCAGCCGGTCGCCCTGGGCCTGGAGGGCCGCGCCTTGCGCGCTGAGCGCATTCGCCTGCGCCATGAGGCCGCGGCCCTGCGCCTCGAGGCGCTTCGCCTGCTGGGCCAGCGGCGCAGCCGCCTTCTGCAGGGCGAGCTTCTGGCTCTGCAAGGCCTGCGCCTGCCCCGCCAGAGCGAGCAGCTCGGCGCGCAGCCGCGCGATCTCGACCGGGTCTTGCGAAGCGGCAATCTCCTGCTGCACCTTGGCGACCTGCGCGGCGAGCGCCTGACCCTTCGCCGCCAGCGCCTGCGATTCGGCCGTAAAGCGCGCCTTCTCGGCCAGCAGATGGGCCTTGCCCGCGAGGAGCAGCGACTGCTGCTGCTGAAGGGCTGCAGCCTGTGCCTGCAGCGCGCTCTTACGGACCTGCAGGGCGGCCGCCTGCGCCTGCAGGCCGGCCTTTTCGGCTGCGAGGGCGGCGCTGCGCTTCTTCAGCGCCGCCGCCTTCTTCTGGAGGCTCCGCTTGCCGGCCTCGAGGTGACGCTTCAGCCGCTCCGCCTCGCTGCGCTTGCGCGTGTAGGCGGCGCTCGGAGCGGCGACCGGCGAGAGCTCGGCGGCCACGAAAAGGCGGCCGTTGGCGCCGGGGCCGAGGCCTGCCGAGATAAGGTCGAAGGCGCGCCGCTGGGTCGTCGAGGTGGACGCCGCGCCCAGGTCCTCCTGCCCGAGCGTCAGGCTCAGCGTCGGCGCGATCAGCGGCACGAGCACGAGAACGGCGGCGATGAGGGCCGGCCACGGGTGCCGCGTGACGAAGCCGGCCCAGCGCGCCCAGACGTTCTCGCCGGCCGCCGCCTTCTGTGCCCGCCGGCGTCCGGGCAGCCTCAGGGCGTCGATGCGCCGCCCGAGCAGCGCGAGGATCGCCGGCAGCAGCGTGACGGCCGTGAGGACGGCGACGAGCACGGTGATGGAAGCCGCGTAGCCCATGGCGCCCAGCATCGGGACGCGCGCCACCAGCAGCGCCAGCAGCGCGATGATCACGGTACCGCCGGCGAACACCACCGCGCTGCCCGACGTGGCCATGGTGCGAGCGATCGCTTCTGCGACCCCGGCGCCGGCGTGGAGCTCGTCGCGATAGCGGAAGACGATGAACAGCGCGTAGTCGATGCCGACGCCGAGCCCGATCATCGTCGCCAGCGTGGGAGCGACCTCCGGGATGGCGACCACGTGACCGAGCAGGCCGACAAGGCCGAGCCCGGTGACCAGGCCGACCAGGGCCGTCACGACGGGCATGCCGGCCGCGGCCAGAGCCCCGAAGGTGAACGCCAGGATGATGATCGCCGCGACGATGCCGATCGCCTCGCTGCGTCTGGACTTGGTCTCCGACAGCCTGACGCCGAGGACGCCGCCGGCCTCCACCTGAAGGCCCGCCCTGCGCGCGGGGTCGGCGCCGGCCATCACCTCGGCGGCGAGCGCGCGCGTGACCTGGCCGCCGTTCACATCGAGGAGCACCTGGGCGACGGCCGTCTTGGCGTCCGCGCTCATGAGCATCTCGGCGCCGCGCGAGAAGGGGCTGATGACGCTGGAGACGTGGGCCACGCCGGCGATGTCCTTGAGCGCCGCCTTGACGGCCTGCTTGTTGGCGGCGTCCGTGAGCGTGCCGCGAGAGGCGTGGAAGACGATCGGGCTCAGGCCGTTCTGCTGCGGCGGGAACTCCCGCCCAAGAAGGTCCGAGGCGCGCTGGGCGTCCGTGCCGGGCAGCCGGATGTCGTTGTTCGTGCGCATCCCGAAACCGAGGACGCCCGCCACAACGGCGCCGACGGCAAGCGCCCAGATCAGCAGGACGAGGTACTTGCGTCTGGCGCACAGGGCACCGAGGCGATACAGGAAGCGGGACATCGTGAAAGACACCTCTCTGGGGGCGGAGAGTCTACGGTAGACCCCTTCGAGAAACGTGTCAATTCTGCCATTTGGCAGGGCTGCCATGATAAACTGGGCTCATGGGTGACCAACCGCAGACGGGTCTGCGCGAGCGCAAGAAGCTGGCGACGAGGGAGGCGCTCCACGAAGCTGCCCTGCGCCTTTTCGCCGCGCGCGGCTACCGCACCACGACCGTCGCCGATATCGCCGCCGCCGCCGACGTCTCGGAGCGCACCTTCTTCCGGTACTTCAGATCAAAGGAGGACGTGGCGCTGCAGGACGTCGGCCGACTCCTGCCTCAGCTCGAAGAGGCCATCCAGGGGCGCCCGCCGGATGAGGCGCCCCTGCGCGCCTTGCTCAACGCGTTTCTGGCCGTCGCGGAGAGCGCCGAAGCACCGCAGCTCGCGCTTCTCTACAGCGGGCCGCCGATGTCCTGGCCGACGCCGCCGACGCAGTCCGGGGCACGCATGCTGACCGCGCTCGAGGCGGCCGTGGCCGCGGCGCTGCTCACGCGACCGGGCGCTCCGGCGGAGCCTGAGCAGGATCGGCGCTTCCGCGTCCTGATCGCCGCGCGCGCCGGGTTCGCAGCATTTCGCTCGGCGCTCATCCGGTTCCACGAGCTCGGCGGCGTCGAGGCCCTGCCCGCTGAGCGCTTCGTAGCGCTCGTGCGCGAGGCGTTCGCCCTGCTGGAAGACGGATGCCGCGCTCCGTCACGCGCCCCTCGTTGAGCCCGGCGCGGGGTACGTGCGAAAGGGGAAGACAAGGATTCCTTGACTGTCGCGTCGTCCGCGGCCGTCCGCAGGCTCGCTCGTTGAGGGGGAAGACAAGTATCCGCCGACATTTCTTATCTTCCCTCGCAGCACTACCCCGCCGCGGCGGCTCCCGCGGCTGCGGCGCGTGCGGCGCGCCATGTCCGCCTTCTCGCCGCTGGTCGATTCTGAGGCTGAACGCGCTGCCGGACGGAGGCAAATGGCGATGTCGGCAGTTGCCAGCGCGTCCTTCCGTGCTTCGTCGGTAGATACGTAGCCGCCAGCACAGCGTGCGCGACGCCCGGGCCGGCGAAGCGTGAGCGGATCGTCTGGCAGGGAAGACTCCTCTTGCATGAATCTGTCCGCCGCCTGCCGGGAGCGCGCCGCAACGCGCGCACGCCTCGTGAGCCGCCTCGTGCGTGCGCGCGTGCGCGGTCGTCCCCACACGCTGAGCCACCTCGTGACCGCGCGCTGCAACGGCCGCTGCCTGACCTGCCTGTGGCGCGACCCCGAGCTCACGGAGCTCGACACCGAGACGGTGAAGTGGCTGTACGACGAGGCGGGTCGCGCGGGGCTGGCACAGCTCGTCGTGTGGGGCGGCGAGCCCCTGCTCCGGCAGGACCTGCCGGAGCTCCTGCTCGCCGCCCGCCGCGCCGGGCTGCTCATCACGCTCATCACCAACGGCTGGCTCCTGGGCGAGCGCTGGCGCGAGCTGCGCGGCCGCGTCGACGCGTTGATCCTCAGCCTCGACGACGTCGGAGCCGCACACGACGCCCTCCGCGGCCTCCCCGGCCTCTACGAACGGCTGGAGGCCTTCGTCGCGGCCGTGAGCACGGATCCGCTGCGGCCCACGCTCCTCGTCAACACCGTCCTGTCGCGTCTCAACCGGGGGGCTCTGACGCGGGTCGCCCCCGTCGCCGCGCGCTGGCGCGCCGGTCTGTACTTCTGCCCCATGGAGACCGGGCTGGCGACGCCGGAGGGCGGCGATAGCGCGCTCGCCCACAGCGGCGGCGCCCAGCTCGCCGACCTCTGCCTGCCGGCTGAGGAGCTTCGCGCGGCCGCCGGCACCGCCTCCGCGCTCAAGAGCGCCGGCTTCCCGGTCCTCGCCTCGCGCCCGTATCTCGAGCTCCTGGCCCGCGACCCTGAGCTGCACGACTTCGCCTGCCGTGCACCCCGGGCGCGCCTCACGGTCGGCGGCGACGGGAGGGTCCGGGACTGCATCAGAGGAGCCCGGCCCCTGGCCGACGTGCGCGAGCTGCGCGCCGCCGGCGAGCCGCTCTCGCGCGTGTTGCGGCTGCCCGGCTATCGGCGGATGCTCGAGCGCTCCGCCACCTGCACGAAGTGCAACAACCCGGACGTGATCGAGCTGTCCTGGCTGTGGGACCTGCGCCCGGCCATGCTGCGCAAAGTGGCCGAGCTCTCCTCGCTGTAGGCCCCGGCGAGGCCATCGGCCTACTCGGCGGCGGCCTGCTCGCCGGCGGCCCGGCGCTGGGCGCGCGCCTTGCGCGCACCCTTGTCCAGGGTGCCGGCGAGCAGAAACCCGGCGAGCATGAGGGCCGCCGCGACCATCTCCGCCGGGTACAGCCCGGCGGTGTTGCCGAGACGCGCCCGCGAGCCGAGAAAGGCAAGCAGCGCGGCGCCGGCGGCGATGAGCACGTTGGCCCACGCGCGGTAGCCGAGCTCGCGGCGCCGCGCGAAGCGCCACACCGACCACGCGGCGCCGCCGAAGAGCAGGATGGTGCCGGTGATGTTGATGGGCAGCGACATCACCCGCGGAAAGCTCAGGCTGGGCCCCAGCGCCTGCCCGCCCACGGTGATGCCGGGCACCAGCTTGGCCATGTCGAGCTGCACCGTGAAGGTGCCCACGAAGAAGACGATCACGCAGGCGATGAGAAAGACGAAGTAGTAGTCGCCCCAGCGACGCTTGCGCGCCACCAGATACAGCGTCCCGAGCCCGAGAAAGCCGACCAGCGACGCGGCCAGTACGATGTAGATCCGGTACACCGTGGGATTCCAGACGCCGCTGGACTCGGACCATGCCTCCATGGCAGCGGCGACCGCATAGAAAAGCAGGCCGATCGCCCAGGCGAGCTGGTGCATGCGGCGGCGGGCCACGTACTGCCGCAACACGAGCGCAAAGAAGACGATGCCCAAGACGGCCGTGGCGGCCGCCCAGCCCCAGTTCGACCAGAACGCTGCACTGGCGATCATCCCGCCTTCCTCCCTCTCGGCTCGCCGCAGGACATGCTCGGCACGCGAGAGCGCGCTTGCCGCCGGGCAGCGGAAGCCCCGCTGCCGCTGCCTCTGATGAGCGTGACCGGCGCCGGCACCTGCTCGAGGTTGCGGTCGTGGTGAAAGTAGCCCATGGTCGCCCTTCGACGTCGCTCGACGGCCACACCGACCGTCCCCGGCATCCGCTGCGACCCAGTATGGTGGAATCCTCCGCGGGGCGCCACGCTGCGCACCCCGGAAGGAAGATCGACGTGGTAAACTTTCCGAACCCCCTCCCCCCGCGGCGAGCGTTGCCCGGATGGACGCCCTCGGTCGGCGACAGCGTCGAGCGAGTGGGGAACGATATGAATGGACGCCGAGTGCTGACCCCTACCCACGCCTTGTCCGGCCCGCTCGGACCGCCGCCGGAGTTGCCATCCAAGCAGCGACGCCCCCGGCCGCACACGGTCATCGGCATCGCACCCTCCGCCTGATGGCCGACGACCGACGACCGCAGAAGAAGAACGCCGCGCCGGATGCGGCCGATGCGCTGCGTCAGCCGCCCTCGGCCGAGGAGCTGCGCCGCCAGGCCGAGGAGCACCTCGACGGGCTGTCCGTCGCCGCGCCCGCGGCCGTCCACGAGCTGCGCGTCCATCAGATCGAGCTCGAAATGCAGAACGAGGAGCTGCGCCGCGTCCAGCTCGAGCTGGACGCGCAGCGCGCCAAGTACTTCGAGCTCTTCGATCTGGCGCCGGTGGGCTACCTCTCCATGAGCGACGAGGGCATCGTCGGCGAGGCGAACTTCACGGCCGCGTCCCTCCTGGACGTGGAACGGCGGCAGCTCATCGGGAAGCCGTTCATCGTCTTCATCTTCACCCCGGATCGGGACATGTTCTACCGGCACCTCGAGTCGCTCAGGCAGACCGGTGCGCCGCAGACCTGCGAGCTGCGGCTGCGGCGCGCCGGCGATAGAGTGGGCGCCAGCGACGGCGCCGCAGCGGCACCCAGCCACTTCTGGGCGCGTCTCGAGAGCCGCCCGCAGCGCGCCGCGGGCGGCGAGACGCTGTTCTTCCGGACGACATTCGCGGACGTCACCGAGAGCAAGCGAGCGGAGGAGGCGCTGCGACGGAGGAGTGAGGAGGTCGCGAACCAGCAGGAGCTCCTCGCCACGCTGCTCGATACCATCCCCAGCCCGGTGTTCTACAAGGACGCCGACGGCGTGTACCTCGGCTGCAACCAGGCGTTCGAGCGGCTCCTGGGCCGGGAGCGCGACGAGATCGTCGGCAAGACTGCCGCCGACCTGGGCCCGCCGGAGATCGCGGAGAGGTACGACGCGATGGACTTGCGCCTGCTCGAGCAGGCCGGGACGCAGACCTACGAGCGGCCGCTCGAGACGGCCGACGGCTCCCTGCGCGAGGTGGTCTTCAACAAGGCGACCTTCAAGGGTTCCGACGGGCAGGTCGCCGGACTCATCGGGGTGATCCTCGACATCACCGAGCGCAAGCGCGTGGAGGAGGAGCTCAAGGAGAGCGAGCTGAACTTCCGCGCCGTCTTCGACACCGTCGACGACGTCATCGTGGTGGGCACTCCCGACGGGCGCCTCGTCTACGCTAATCCCGCCGCCTCGGCGAGGCTGGGCTACAGCACCGCCGAGATCGCGGGGATGCGGATGCTCGACCTGTACCCGGCCGAGAACCGCGGCGAGGCCGCGGCGATGTTCGCCGGCGTGTCTTGGGGCGACCGGGAGATCTGCCCTCTGCCGCTGCAGAGCAAGTCGAGGGCGCTGGTCCCCGTCGAGACTCGCGTCTGGCTCGGCCGCTGGGACGGCGCCGAGTGTATCTTCGCCGTCTCCAAGGACCTCATCAAAGAGCAGGAGGCGCTGCAGAAGTTCGACTGGCTGTTCAGGAGCAACCCGGCCCTGACTGCGGTGAGCAGCCTGCCGGACCGCCGCTTCACCGAGGTCAACGAGGCGTTCCTGAACGCGCTCGGCTACTCCCGCGAGGAGATGCTCGGTCACACCAGTGAGGAGCTGGGCCTCTTTGTCGAGCCGGACCAGCGGCGCGCCGTGGCGGGCCAGTTGCAAGCGCAGGGCCGCGTCAGCGATTACGAGCTCAAGGTCAGATGCAAGGACGGCACCATCCTCGACGGCCTCTACTCCGGAGAGATCATCGAGAGCCAGGGGCGGCAGTACTTCCTCACCGTCATGATCGACCAGACGGAGCGCAAACGGGCAGAGGACGCCCTGCGGCGCTCGGAGCATGCTCTTCAGTCGGCCCTCGACGGGCTGGCGGCCAGCATCGTCGTGCTGGACGAGCGGGGCACGATCCTCCTCGTGAACAGGACCTGGCAGGAATTCGCCGAGCAGAACGGCCTCGCGGCCGGCTCGGTCTCCGCGGGCGCGAACTACCTGCAGGTCTGCGACGCGGCCACGGGTGAGCACTCCGCGGAGGCGGCCGCGTTTGCCGCGGGCATCCGCGCGGTGCTCTCCGCGGAGACGGACTCATACGTGGTGGAGTATCCGTGCCATGCGCCCGACAAGAAGCGCTGGTTCGCCGGACGCGTCACGGTGTTCCCCAGCGAAGGGCCACAGCGCGTGGTCGTTGCCCACGAAGACATCACCGCCCGCAAGCAGGCGGAGCGCCAGCTCAAGGAGCGAGTGAAAGAGTTGCAAGGACTCTACGGGCTGGCCGAGATAGCCGAGCGGGAAGGCCTCACCCTGGATGAATTGTATCAGGAGCTTACGGACATCCTGCCGAAAAGCTGGCAATACCCGGAGATCGCATGCGCCCGGACGGTGATCGGTGAGCGCGAGTTCCGCACGCACGACTTCACGGAGTCGGCATGGATACAATCCGCCCCGGTCAAGGTGAGCGGGTCAGCGGTGGGGAGGATCGATGTAGGTTACCGTGAGGAGATGCCGCAAGAGGACGAGGGGCCGTTCCTGAAGGAGGAGAGGCGGCTCCTGGATGCGCTCGCCGAGCGGCTGGGAGCCATCATTGCGCGCCAGCAGGCCGAGAAGGCCCTCCGCGAGAGCGAGCAGAGATTCCGATTGATCACGGAGGCAATCGATGAGGCCTTCTGGATGGCTGATGTGGAGATCGGCAAGATCTTCTACGTCAGCCCGAGCTTCGAGCGCATCTGGGGACTCTCTCGGGAGAGCCTGTACGAAGATCCGCGGTCTTTTCTCGAGGCCGTTCACGTGGAGGATCGAGAGCGCGTGCTGGCCGAGCTCGAGATCGAGAAGACCGGACAGCCGTTCAACCATGAGTACCGCATCATCCAGCCTGACGGAACCACCCGGCACATTTGGGACCGCGGATTCCCCGTCCGCGATGAAAAGGGGGCGGTTTCCAGCTATGCGGGGGTCGCCATGGACATCACAGAGCGCAAGCGCGCGGGGGAGGCGCTTCAAGAGAGCGAACAGAACTTCCGCGCGTTCTTCGAGACCGTCGACGACATCATTGCGGTGGCCGCTCTCGACGGCCGGCTGGTCTACGCGAATCCCGCCGCGTCGGCCAAGCTCGGCTACAACGCCACCGAGCTCGCGGTGATGCAGAGGCTCGACCTGTACCCGGCCGAGAAGCGCGGCGAGGCGGACGCCATCTTCGCCGCTCTGCTCCGCGGCGAGGGGGAGACTTGCCCCCTGCCGCTGCAGACAAAGTCGGGGGCGCTGCTTCCGGTGGAGACCCGCGTGTGGTCCGGCCGGTGGGACGACGCCGAGTGCGTCTTCGGCGTCTCCAAGGATCTCACCATGGAGCAGGAGGCGCTGCGCTATGCGCGGCTGCAACTGGAGCTGAACGAGCGTAGGCAGGCGGAGAAGGCGCTCTTGCGGAGCGCCCGTGAGCTGCACGAGCAGCTTCTCGACACGGTGAAGACGATGGGCGCGATTGTCGGCCTGCGCGACCCCTACACGGCCGCCCACGAGCGGCGCGTCACCGAACTGGCCACGGCCATCGCCCTCGAGCTGGGGCTCGGCGAGGAGGCACTCGAAGGGCTCGCCTTCGCCGGTGAGGTGCACGACATCGGCAAGGTCGGCGTGCCCGCCGAGATCCTCAGCAAGCCGGCAGCCCTCAACGAGGAGGAGTTCTCCCTCATCAAGCGGCACGCGCAGGCGGGCCGCGAGCTGCTCGGCGCCATCCGCTTTCGCCAGCCGGTCGCCGAGATCGTCGGCCAGCACCACGAGCGCCTGGACGGCACGGGCTACCCGGACGGGCTCAAGGGCGACGAGATCATGCGTGAGGCGCGCATCCTCGCGGTCGCCGACGTCGTCGAGGCGATGGCCTCGCACCGGCCTTACCGGGCGGGGCTGGGCCTCGAGGCGGCCCTCGCCGAGGTTCGTTCCGGCTCCGGCGTGCGCTACGACGCGGACGTGGTGGCCACCTGCGAGCGCGTGTTCGCGCAGGGGTTCACCTTCAGCGAGCCGTGAGCCGCGCCCCCGCCGCGCAGATGGCCGTCCGCGTTTCTCGCTCGGGAGCGGAGGCGTGCATGCGGACCACGGAGCGCACTCCGTCCGATCTGCTCCATCGGCTGCCCAAGAAGAAGATTGGCGTCCTCGCGCTCGTCCAGGCTCCCAAGTGCCGGCCCCTCCTGCTGCTCGCGGCCAGACGCATCGAACCCTCCGCCTGATGGCCGCCGCCCCACCTCCGCGCAAGAAGCAGGCCGCGCCGGACGCCGCCGAGCTGCGCGAGCCGCTCTCGGCCGAGGAGCTGCGCCGCCAGGCCGAAGAGCGTCTCGACGAGCTCTCCGCCGCCGCGCCCGCGCCAGAGGAGCTCACCGCCGCGGTGCACGAGCTGCGCGTGCATCAGATCGAGCTCGAGATGCAGAACGAGGAGCTGCGCCGCGCGCAGCTCGAGCTCGAGGAGCAACGCGCGAAGTACTTCGAGCTCTTCGACCTGGCGCCCGTGGGCTACCTCACCGTGAACGCCGAGCGCATCGTCGGCGAAGCGAACTTCACGGCAGCGCACTTGCTGGGCATCGAGCGGCGGCGGCTCGTCGGGCAGCCGTTCAGCGCTTTCGTGCTCGCGGCGGATCAGGACGTGTTCTACCGGCACCACCGGCTGCTCGAGAAGGCCGGCGAGCCGCAGACCTGCGAGCTGCGCCTGCAGCCCGTCGGCGGCGACCCCTTCTGGGCACGGCTCGAGAGCCGGCGGCAGGGCGTCGCCGATGGCGCGCCGCTGCACTTCCATCTGACCTTCACCGATGTCCACGAGAGGGTCCTGACGGAGGTGACGCTGCGCCAGAGCGAGGACCAGCTCGCGTGTGCCGTCGAAGGCTCCGGCGTGGGGCTCTGGGACTGGCACCCCCAGACCGGCGAGGAGACGTTCAACGAGCGCTGGGCCGAGATCCTCGGCTACACGCTCGCCGAGCTCGCCCCCACCTCAATCGAGACCTGGAGAAGCCTCACGCACCCCGACGACCTGCGGCGCGCCGACGAGCTTCTCGAAGAGCACTTCGCGGGGCACTCGGACATCTACGCGTGCGAGACACGCATGCGCCACAAGGACGGACGCTGGGTCTGGGTGCTGGACCGCGGCAAGGTATCGGAGTGGGACAGTGACGGACGCCCACTCAGAATGACCGGCACGGCGCTCGACATCGGCGAGCGCAAACAGGCCGAGGAGGCCCTGCGCGCGACGACGGCACTGCTCTCCGGTCTGCTCACGTCCATCCCCGACATCGTCTTCTACAAGGACGAGCAGGGCGTCTACCTCGGCTGCAATCCCGAGTTTGCCCGATTCGTCGGCCGCGACGCCGCCGACATCGTCGGCGCCACCGACAACGAGCTGTTTGGCAAGGAGATCGCCGACTCTTTCCGCGAGCGGGACCGCATCATGATGGCTCGCGGCGGGCCGCGCCACAACGAGGAGTGGATCCAGTACCCGGACGGCACCCGGGTCCTCGTCGACACCCTCAAGGCTCCACTCAAGGATGGTGACGGGCAGGTCATCGGGCTGCTCGGGGTGAGTCGCGACATCTCCGCCCGCAAGCGCGCGGAGGAGGCGCTGCGGGAGAGCGAAGAGCGGCTGAGAGATATCACATTCAGCATGGCCGATTGGGTCTGGGAGACGGACGAGAACGGCGTCTACACGTACAGCTCGCAGCAGGGTCTTGACCTTCTTGGTCGGTCCCGTGGAGACGTGATCGGGAAGACACCGTTCGATTTCATGCCGCCGGATGAAGCGCAGAGAATTGCGGCGATCTTCTCTGGGATCGTGGCACGCAAGGCGCCCATAGAGGATCTGGAGAACTGGAACATCGCGAAGAACGGCGAACGACTCTGCCTCCTCACCAACGGCGTGCCGATGCTGGACGAAGGGGGGGATCTCAAAGGCTACCGCGGCGTGGACAAAGACATCACCGCGCGCAAGCGGCTTGAAGCAGAGCTCACGTCCAGCGAGCAGAACTTCCGCACGTTCTTCGACACCGTCGACGACATGATCGTGGTGGGCACTCCCGACGGACGGATCGTCTACGCCAATCCGGCCGTGGCGGCCAAGCTCGGCTACACTGCCGAGGAGGTCGGCGACCTGCACGTGCTCGACCTCAACCCCGGAGACCGGCGCGCGGAGGCCGAGGCGATCTTCGCCGCCATGCTCCGCGGCGAGCGCGAGAGCTGCCCCCTGCCGCTGCAGACCAAGGCGGGGGCGCTCATCCCCGTTGAGACCCGCGTCTGGTTCGGGGAGTGGGACGGAGAAGAGTGCGTCTTCGGCGTCTCCAAGGACCTCACCAAAGAGCAGCAAGCGCTGCAGAGGTTCGAGCGGCTGTTCCATGGCAATCCCGTCCTGACGGCGGTGAACGGCCTGCCGGAGAACCGCTTCACCGAGGTCAACGAGGCCTTCCTGAACGCGCTCGGCTACTCCCGCGAGGAGATCCTCGGCCACACCAGCGATGAGCTGGACCTCTTCGTCGACCCACAGCAGCAGCGCGCCGTGGCCGAGCAGCTTCAGGCGAAGGGCCGCGTCAGCGATTGCGAGCTCAAGGTCAGGCGCAAGGACGGCACCATCCTCAACGGCCTCTTCTCCGGGGAGATCATCGAGAATCAGGGGCAGCAGCACTTCCTCACCGTGATGATCGACCAGACGGAGCGCAAACGGGCAGAGGACGCCCTGCGGCGCTCGGAGCATGCTCTTCAGTCGGCCCTCGATGGGCTCGCGTCAAGCATCGCCGTGCTGGACGAGCGGGGCACGATCCTGCTCGTCAACAAGCGGTGGCGCGAATTCGCCGAGCAGAACGGCCTCGCGGCCGCCTCAGTCTGCGAGGGTGCGAACTACCTCCAGGTCTGCGATGCAGCCACCGGCGAGCACTCCGAGGAGGCGGCCGCGTTTGCCGCAGGCATCCGCACGGTCGTCTCCGGAGAGAAGGACTCCTCCACCCTGGACTATCCGTGCGATGCGCCCGACGAGAAACGCTGGTTCACGGGGCGCGTCACGGTGTTCCCGGGCGAAGGACCGCATCGCGTTGTGGTCGCCCACGAGGACATCACCGCGCGCAAGCAGGCCGAAGAGGCGCTGCGAGATGCCACCGCCCGCCTGGCGCTGGCCACGCGCGCCGGCGGCGTCGGCCTCTGGGACTACTTCGTCACCGACGACGTGTTGATCTGGGACGAGCAGATGTTCCAGCTCTACGGGGTCACGCGCGAGCAGTTCGGCGGCGCCTACGAGGCCTGGCAGGCAGGGCTGCACCCGGACGACCGGCAGCGCGGCGACGCCGAGATCCAGATGGCGCTGCGCGGCGAGAAGGAGTTCGACACCGAGTTCCGCGCGCTCTGGCCGGACGGGACCATCCACTACGTCCGCGCCCTCGCCCTCGTGCAGCGCGACGCCTCCGGGCGGGCCACGCACATGATCGGCACCAATTGGGACATCACCGCCCAGAGGCGCGCCCAGGCGCAGATCCAGCAACGCAACCAGGCGCTGAGCGATATCAACGTCGAGCAACTACGCCATAACGATGAGCTCGTCGGCGAGAGCGCCATCCTCGAAGCCGCCAACGCCGCCATCACGAAGATCGCCGCCACCGACGTCCTCACGGGGCTCGCCAACCGGCGCCACTTCTACGAGGCCCTCCAGAAGGCCATCTCGCTGGCGCGCCGTCACGGCGCCCCCTTGTCTCTGGTGAGCCTCGACCTCGACGGCCTCAAGCGGGTCAACGACTCCGCCGGTCACGAGGCCGGCGACGAGGTGCTCGCGAGCTTCGCCGCACTGCTCGCCGCGCTGTGCCGTGCCGAAGACCTGCCGGCAAGGCTCGGCGGCGACGAGTTCAGCGTGCTGCTGCCGAGCATGGAGCTCGCCGGGGCGCTCGGGCTCGCCGAACGGCTGCTGGCGGCGGTGCGCGCCTGCGCGGCGCTTGAGCAGCGCGGCGTCACGGTCAGCGCCGGGGTCGCGCAGTGGACCCCTGATGAGCTCCTCGACGAGCTGCTGCGCCGCGCCGACGAGGCCCTCTACGCGGCCAAGCGCGGCGGCGGCGATGCCGTGGCGGGGGCCCGCTGACGGCGACCACGGCGGGCCTGCGCGGGCCACCCCAAGCAGAAGCTATACTCACCCTTCAGCCCCCCACGGGGGGCGCCAACAGGGTGGACGCCCGCGGCCGGTGACAATGCCTCGGGGCAAAGGGACGACCTGAGGGGAGAGGCATGCGGGCCACGGAGCACGCCGTGACCGAGTTCGACTGTGAGCCTTGTCTCGCCGCCGGCGGGGGCCGCACGGATGAGGTCTCGAGCAGCGGCCGGGCCGAGCCTCACGCGCCCGCTCTAAGGCATGGCTGAAGCCCTCGCAAGACCGGGCGGCGCCGGCGCGGCCCATGCGGCACTCACCGTTCTGGCCGTGGACGACGACGCCGACGTGCTGCGCGCCACGGAGCGGATCCTTCTTGAAGCAGGTTTCAGGGTCCTCACCGGGACCACCGCCGCCGAAGCCCTCGAGCTCACCCGCCGCCACCTCCCCGCCCTCGTCCTGCTCGACGTGATGCTGCCGGACGGCGACGGCGTCGACGTGGCGCGGCAGCTCAAGAGCGATCCCGCGCTCGCCGACGTCTTCGTGATCCTCCTTTCGGGCGTGAAGATATCCTCCGACGACCAGGCCAAGGGCCTCGCGGAGGGCCTCGCGGACGGCTACATGGTGCGGCCGCTCCGCAAGCCCGAGCTGCTCGCGCGGATCGAGGCGTTTCTTCGCATCCGCGCACAAAACAAGGAGCTGCGCTGTGCCCGGCTCGAGCTGGAGGAGCAGCGCGCGAAGTACTTCGAGCTTTTCGACCTGGCGCCGGTGGGCTACCTTGCCCTGGACGACACGGGCATGGTCCGCGACGCCAACCGCGCCGCCGCCCTCCTGCTGGACGTGGGGCAGCAACCGCTCGTCGGACGACCGTTCAGCATCTTCGTCTTCGCGGCGGACCGGGACGTTTACCACCGGCACATGAGATCACTGCGCGAGATCGGGTGGGCGCAGACCTGCGAGCTGCGCCTGCAGCCCGTCGGCGCCGAGCCCTTCTGGGGGCACCTCGAATGGCAGCCGCAGCGCGCCGCCGACGGCGAACCGCTGCGCTACCACCTGACCATCACCGATGTCCACGAACGGGTCGTGGCGCAGGAGGCGAGCGGCCGCCTCAACGAGGTCCTCGAAGAGCGGGTGCTGGCGCGCACCGCGGAGCTGGCAGAGAGCGAGGAGCGCCTGCGCCGCCTGTTCGAGACGATGACCGAGGGCGTCGTCCTGATCGCCGCGGATGGCCGCATCGTCAGCGCCAACCCCGCGGCAGAGAGCATCCTGGGGCTGGCGAGCGCGATGATCGAAGGTCGTGTCCACGATGCCCCGCAGCGGAAGCTGCTGCGCCCCGACGGCACGCCGCTGCCGGCGACGGAGATGCCGGGCCCCCGCGCCATGAAGGAGAAGCGCGCGGTGAAAGACGTCGTGATGGGCGTCGTGCAGCCGGAGGGTGCGGTCTGCTGGATCAACGCCAGTGCCGCGCCGCTCCTCGATGCGGCCGGCGAGCTCGAGGGCGTGGTCAGCGTCTTCACGGACATCACTGAACACAAGCGGGCGGAGGAAGAGCTGCGCGAAAACGAGGAGCGCTACCGGCGGCTGGCCGACAATGCCCCCGACATCATCTTCCGCTACGATCTCTCCCCGACGGCGCATCTGGCCTACATGAGCCCCGCCGTCGAGGCGATCACGGGCCACACGCCGGAGGAGCTGTACACCGACCCGCAGGTCATGCTCGACATCGTGGACCCTCAGGACATCGAGCAGATCAGGCGAGCGATCAAGTCTCCCCCCCTCCCAGACGAACCCATTCTCATGCGCTGGACCTGCAAGGGCGACGTGATCCGCTGGATGGAAAGCCGGCTGCTGGCGGTGTGCGACGCTGACGGTCGTCTGGTGGCCGTTGAGGGCATCACGCGCGACATCACCGCGCGCAAGCAGGCGGAGGAGGAGGTCCGGCAGCGCAACCAGGAGCTGGCCCGCCTGAACGCCGATCTGGTGGACGAGACCGCAGCCCTCGCCGAGGCCAACGCCACCATCACGCGCGTCGCCGCCACCGACGATCTCACCGGCCTCGCCAACCGCCGCCACTTCTACGAGTCTCTGGAGAAGGCCGTCTCGCTGGCGCGCCGTCACGGCAGCCCGCTGGCCGTCCTGAGCCTCGACCTCGACGGCCTCAAACGGGTCAACGACTCCGCCGGCCACGAAGCCGGCGACGAGGTGCTCACGAGCTTCGCCGCACTGCTCGCCGCACTGTGCCGCGCCGAGGACCTGCCGGGCCGCCTCGGCGGCGACGAGTTCAGCGTGCTGCTTCCGGGCATGGAGCTCGGTGGCGCCCTCGGGCTCGCCGAGCGGCTGCTGGCGGCGGTGAGCTCCCGCGAGGCGCTCGCGCAGCGCGGCGTCACGGTCAGCGCCGGGGTCGCGCAGTGGGCGCCGGGCGGACTCCCCGACGACCTGCTGCGCCGCGCCGACCAGGCGCTCTACGCCGCCAAGCGCGGCGGCGGCAACGCCGCGGCGAGCGGCAGATGACGGCCATCAGCATCGAGCCCCTCGCCTGATGGCCGCCGCCCCACCTCCGCGCAAGAAGAAGGCCGCGCCGGACGCCGCCGAGCTGCGCGAGCCGCTCTCGGCCGAGGAGCTGCGCCGCCAGGCCGAGGAGCGCCTCGCCGGGCTCTCCGCCGCTGCGCCCGCGCCCGAGGAGCTCGCCGCTGCCGTCCACGAGCTGCGCGTCCACCAGATCGAGCTCGAGATGCAGAACGAGGAGCTGCGCCGCGCCCAGCTCGAGCTGGAGATCTCGCGCGCGAAGCACGTGGAGCTCTTCCACTTGGCGCCGGTGGGCTACCTCACGCTCAACGAGTGGGGCATCGTCGGCGATGCCAACCTCACGGCCGCGCATCTGCTGGGCGTGGAGCGGCGGCAGCTCGTCGGGCAGCCGTTCAGCGCCTTCGTCGTCGCCGCCGACCGCAAGGAGTACTACCGGCACCTCGAGGTGCTCAAGCAGACCGAGGCGCCGCAGACCTGCGAGCTGCGCCTGCAGCCCGTCGGCGGCGAGCCCTTCTGGGCGCATCTCGACGGGCAACCACAGCGCGCCGGCGGCGGCAGCGGAGAGCCGTCGGGCTACAACCTTACGTTCACCGATGTCGACGAGAGAGTCCTCGCCGCGGAGGCGCTCCGCCAGCGCGAGGAACAGCTTGAGCGTGCCGTCGAGGGCTCCGGCGTGGGGCTCTGGGACTGGCGCCCCCAGACCGGGGAGGAGACCTTCAGCGAGCGCTGGGCCGAGATCGTCGGCTACACACTCGCCGAGCTCGCCCCGACCTCCATCGAGACCTGGAGAGGTCTCTGTGACCCCGATGACCTGCAGCTCTCGGACGAGCTCCTCGAAGAGCACTTCGCGGGGCACTCGGACATCTACGCGTGTGAGGCGCGCATGCGCCACAAGGACGGACACTGGGTCTGGGTGCTGGACCGCGGCAAGGTCGCGGAGTGGGACAGCGACGGGCGCCCGCTGAGGATGATCGGCACGCATCTCGACGTCACGGCGCGCAAACAGGCCGGGGACGCCCTGCACGAAGCGTCGCTCTATGCACGCAATCTCATCGAGACCAGCCTTGATCCCTTGGTCACGATCAGCGCAGAAGGACGCGTCACCGACGTCAACGCAGCCACCGAGAAGATCACCGGCAGAAGTCGGGAAGAGCTCATCGGCAGTGATTTCGCGGACTACTTCGCGGAGCCGGAGATGGCGCGTGCCGGGTACCTGAAGGCGTTTTCGGCAGGGCAGATAATCGACTACCCGCTGGCCATCCGCCACAGCTCCGGCGCGATCACCGAGGTGCTCTACAACGCTTCCGTCTACCGCAATGAGCAAGGCGACGTTCTCGGCGTCTTCGCGGCGGCTCGCGATGTCACCGCCCAGAGACGCGCGGGGAAGGAGATCCAGCAGCGGAACCAAGAGCTGGCCCACCTGAACGCCGAGCTGGTGGCCGAGGCTGCGGCACTCGAAGCCGCCAACGCCACGATCATGCGCATCGCCGCCACCGACGATCTCACCAGCCTCGCCAACCGACGCTCTTTCTATGAGTCCCTGGAGAAGGCCGTCTCGCTGGCGCGGCGTCACGGCAGCCCCCTGGCGCTCGTGAGCCTCGACCTCGACGGCCTCAAACAGGTGAACGACTCAGCCGGGCACAAGGCCGGCGATGAGGTGCTCGCGAGCTTCGCCGAGCTCCTCGGCGCCTTGTGCCGCGCCGAGGACGTGCCCGGCCGGCTCGGCGGCGACGAGTTCAGCGTGCTGCTGCCGGGCGTCGACCTGAGCGGTGCGCGCGGCCTCGCCGAGCGGGTGCTTGCGGCAGTGCGCTCCTCCGAGGTGCTCGCGCAGCGCGGCGTCACGGTCAGCGCCGGGGTCGTACAGTGGTCGTCCGACGAGCTCCCCGACGACCTCCTGCGCCGCGCCGACGAGGCGCTCTACGCCGCCAAGCGCGTCGGTGGCGACGCCGCGGCGATTGACGGTTGACGGTTGACGGCGGCAGTCCGCAGCTCAACGCGGCCGGCGGCACCCGAGCATACGCCCCGCGGCGGGCGCGAGTCCACGAAACCGCAGGCCGAGGATTACGATCCGGGCCTGCGGGATAGTCTACGTGAGGGGCATACTCGCCCCCCCCCCCCCCCGCTGCTGCGGGCTGGGACCGCCAGGGCACTGTCGGTGGGCGACGGCCCGCGAGGGAGAGGGGACGACCTGAGGGGACGACGCATGCGGAGCGTTGAGCGCACGGACGACGACCTGCCCCAGCCGCCGCAGAAGGTGCTGCCCGAGAAGCGGCGGCGCCTGCCGATGACGGCCATCAGTATCGAGCCCTTCGCCTGATGGCCGGCTCCGGGCAGCCGCGCAAGAAGAAGGCCGCGCCGGACGCCGCCGAGCTGCGCGAGCCGCTCTCGGCCGAGGAGCTGCGCCGCCAGGCCGAGGAGCGCCTCGCCGGGCTCTCCGCCGCTGCGCCCGAGGAGCTCACCGCCGCGGTTCACGAGCTGCGCGTCCACCAGATCGAGCTGGAGATGCAGAACGAGGAGCTGCGCCGCGTCCAGCTCGAGCTGGACGCGCTGCGCGCGACGTACTCCGATCTCTTTCACCTGGCTCCCGTGGGCTACTTCACCCTGAGCGAAAAGGGCATCGTCGGCGAGGCCAACCTTACGGCCGGGCAGCTGCTGGGCGTGGAGCGGCGGCAGCTCGTCGGGCAGCCGTTCAGCGCCTTCGTCGTCGCCGCCGACCGCAAGGAGTACTACCGGCACCTCGAGGTGCTCAAGCAGACCGAGAAGCCGCAGACCTGCGAGCTGCGCCTGCAGCCCGTCGGCGGCGAGCCCTTCTGGGCGCATCTCGACGGGCAACTACAGCGCGCCGGCGGCGGCAGCGGAGAGCCGCGGCGCTACAACCTGACCTTCACCGATGTCCACGAGAGAGTTGTGGCTGAGGAAGCGTTGCGTCAGCGCGAGGAACAGCTTGCGCGTGCCGTCGAAGGCTCCGGCGTGGGGCTCTGGGATTGGTATCCCCAGACCGGGGAGGAGACCTTCAACGAGCGCTGGGCCGAGATCGTCGGCTACACGCTGGCCGAGCTCGCCCCCACCTCCATCGAGACCTGGAGGGGTCTCTGCCAACCCGACGACCTGCGGCGCGCTGACGAGCTTCTCGAAGAGCACTTCTCCGGGCACTCGCCGCTCTACGAGTGTGAGACGCGCATGCGCCACAAGGACGGCCGCTGGGTCTGGGTGCTGGACCGCGGCAAGGTATCGGAGTGGGACAGGGACGGGCGCCCGCGCAGGATGATCGGCACGGCGCTCGACGTCACCGCGCGCAAGCAGGCTGAGCACCAGCTCTATGGACGGGCGAAGGAGCTGCAAGCGCTCTACGGTCTGGCCGAGATCGTCGAGCGGCAAGGCCTCACCCTCGATGAGCTCTATCAGGAGCTCACGGACATCCTCCCGGCGAGCTGGCAATACCCGCAGGTCGCCTGCGCCCGCACGGTGATCGGTGAGCGCGAGCTGCGCACGAAGAACTTCACGGAGTCCGCCTGGATGCAGTCCGCCCCGATCACGGTCAAGGGATCAGTGGTGGGGAGGCTTGAGGTGGGGTACCGCGAGGAGATGCCCGCAGAGGACGAGGGGCCGTTCCTGAAAGAAGAGAGGCAGCTCATCGATGCGCTCGCCGAGCGCCTGGGACGCATCACCGAGAGCAGGCAGGCGGAGGAGGCGCTGCGGCAGGCCACCGACCGCCTCTCCCTGGCCACGCGCGCCGGCGGCGTGGGCGTCTGGGACTACGACCCCGTCAACGACACGCTCACCTGGGACGAGCAGATGTTCCGCCTCTACGGGATCACGCAGGAACAGTTCAGCGGCGCCTACGAGGCCTGGCAGGCGGGGCTTCACCCGGAAGACCGGGAGCGCGGCGACGCGGAGATCCAGGCGGCGCTGCGCGGTGAGAAGGAGTTCGACACCGAGTTCCGCGTGCTCCGGCCGGACGGCACCGTGCGTGACATCCACGCCCTCGCCCTCGTGCAGCGCGACGCCTCCGGGCGGGCCACGCACCTGATCGGCACCAACTGGGACATCACCGAGGCGAAGCGACTCGCAGAGGAGCTCAGGTCCAGCGAAGCGAACTTCCGCACGCTCTTCGAGACTGTCGACGACATCATCGTGGTTGCCACTCCCGACGGCCGCATCGTGTACGCCAATCCCGCCCTCTCGGCCAAGCTTGGCTACACGGCCACCGAGGTCAAAGCGCTGCACGTGCTCGACCTCAACCCCGGCGACAGGCGCGCCGAGGCCGAAGCGATCCTCGCCGCCATGTTCAAGGGCGAGCGCGACAGCTGTTCCCTGGAGCTGCAGAGCAAGTCGGGGGCGCAATTCCCGGCCGAGACCCGCATCTGGTTCGGCCGCTGGGACGGCGCCGAGTGCATCTTCGGCGTCTCCAAGGACATCACCAGGGAGCAGGAGGCGCTGCTCTATGCTCAGGCACAGGCAGAGCTGAAGGAGCGCAGGCAGGCGGAGGAGGCGCTCGCGCGCAGCTCCGCCCAGCTCCGCGAGCAGCTTCTCGACACGGTGAAGGCGATGGGCGCGATCATCAGCCTGCGCGACCCCTACACGGCCGCCCACGAGCGGCGCGTCACCGAACTGGCCACGGCCATCGCCCTCGAGCTGGGGCTCGGCGAGGAGGCGCGTGAGGGGCTCGCCTTCGCCGGCGAGGTGCACGACATCGGTAAGGTCGGCGTGCCCGCCGAGATCCTCAGCAAGCCGGCGGCCCTCTCTGATCTGGAGTTCAGCCTCATCAAGCAACACCCGCAGGCGGGCCGCGAGCTGCTTCGCGCCATCCGCTTTCGCCAGCCGGTCGCCGAGATCGTCGGCCAGCACCACGAGCGCCTGGACGGCTCGGGCTACCCGGAGGGGCTCAAGGGCGAGGAGATCCTGCCTGAGGCACGCATCCTCGCG